>DALYIW010000018.1:9277-14830 GCA_031970155.1 Coleofasciculaceae cyanobacterium CTOTU46601
GGCTAAAACTTACGGCATTGACCTCATCACTATGCCCTTGGAGAGTGTGGAGCAGCTTTCCATTGCGAGTCCAAAGCTTCACAGTTTTGTCTTTACTGGCAGAAGCTAGCATCTGACCATCTGGGCTAAAGCTAACATCGTATACCCAATCTTCATGCTGCAAGCGATTAATTTCTTGAGTTTCGTAGACAGCTTGACGCAGAGCCGTTATGACTCGCATTTTGACATCAGCCGGAGTTATAAATGTTGGAGGTCTTATCTGTTGTTTTAGTAACTTACCTGCCTTGATGCCATCTATTAATGCTTCCAATTCTTGATGGGAAGCTAACCGAGCTTCAGAAGAGGCACTGAGAGAATTCAGAGTCTTAATTCTTGAATCTATAAGGCGGTTAATAGCAAACGCAGTTAATCCAGTCAGTACAATAAGAGAGATAGCTGCAATTCTATTTCTTGTCTGAGCTGCTCTGCGTGCCTTTATTTCCTGCTCTAGTCGTTCTCGAATAAGTTCTAATTCTCGCTGCTGGCGTTCTTCTTTCTCGCGTTCTGCATCTTGAATAGCTCTCCGACTCGTTTCTACCAATGCACGAATTGACTCATCATCGCCCAAATCGGTAGCATCAGAAGTGGACAGCCAGCGCTCTGCTTCAGCCAGTTCAACATTGTCCAGCAAACCCCCTGTGCCCCGACCTAACCGTATCCAATCCTGGGCTTGAGCTGCTAATCGCCTGCGGGTTTGTTCCGCCTCCCGTCGCTCAGTCAGCCATTGCTGTAAGGCAGGCCAACCACTAATGAGAGCTTCGTGGGCAATGTCGGCTTTTGGGCTAGAGTCTTTTTCGTCGCTGCTAAGTGTTAGTAAGCGCTGATCTACCAAATGCCATAAAGTCTGGTCAAACAAATGTGAGTCGTCCCCAGCGGCACGTAAGGCATCGACAAGCTGCTGACGGCGAGTATCAGCGCGTCCTTCACCAAACTGTATCAAACGCAGAAAGATGCGACGGACGATCGCTTGTTGTTGTCCGCTCAAGTCTGCTATTGCCGCATCAGCCCGACGAGCGATCGCTACCTGCAATCCCGTGTGTTTATTACTCCCCAAAGCTCCGTAAGCTTTACGAGAAAGCACTAAAGCTTCATACGCTCTAAGAGGTAAGAATCGCCGCTCCACCTTCTCCCACAACAGCACCAGTGTCTCTTGAATCAGGGGTAAAACTCCTGGCTCCCCAGCCGCATCTGCTATTAAGCGCTCTAGTAGAGCTGGTTCTACGAATACACCAACATCCTCAGCCGGTTTGAGAATCGCCTCACGCAACCCCGCTTCATCTAAAGGTACTACCTCCAGCCGATGAGACTTGATTTTTTGCCAGAGGGGCGAACCCATCAGTTCAGGATAAAAATCAGCTCGGACAGTTAGAATCAGGTAGCAGTTGGGAGTCTCTGCTAGGTGTAGCAGTGCTTGTTGGAAGGGAACGGCTTCTTGTCCGGCAAGCGTAAATACTTCCTCAAACTGGTCTACAACTAACAGCAGTCGTTGAGCATGGGGTTGAGTAGCCAAAGCTTCTGTCACGGCTAGCGTTGGATTGGCTAAGTCACTCCCCAAGGTAGTTTTTAGAACAGCCAGGGGTGTCTCACCGGGTCGCATGGTGCGAACTAACCACTCGCCAGAGCCAAAGCGTCCACTGCGGCGCAGAGCAGGAATGAGTCCCGCAAACACTAGCGAGGACTTACCGCTTCCTGATGGTCCGATCGCAGTCATAAACGGATGCAGGCGTAGGCACTCTAGGAGTTCCTCTATTTCCTCGTCACGCCCAAAAAAGCGATCGCTGTCATCCACACTGAAAGGTATCATCCCAGGGTAGGGACAAGGTGGCTTAGGAGAGAGAGCCGGCACAGGTCGCTTTAAGTCAGCGCAGAGGCGTTTAATTGCCTCTTCTTGCTCATCCGGATTAGTAGCATCGAGTTTAACGAGAACACTCAAACGAGGTGGCAGTTTGACCGGATGTAAGACGAGGGGGATAACTGGCCACGTCGCTGAGTTCAAGCCATAACTCTGAGCCAAGAGTTGATCGAATTGGTTAAAGCCGTCTGCCAGATAAGCTGGGGAAAGCACCAGTAAAGTGCGATCGCTTTGCTCGATGGCACGTTCAAATTCCAGAAGCCGAACCGTGCCTAGAGCAAATGCTGCTTCTGAGTGGTAGCGCACGCCAGCCTGCTTCAAGCTATCGAGTAAGTAGCCCTCCACCCAGGCACGGTCAGCATCGGCATAAGAAATAAACAGGTCATATTGTGCCGTTTGCACCATGCGTCTCTCCCAGTGGCAATACTGTTCAAAACAAGAACAGAAGCCTTAATTCCGGATTTTCCTGATTCGCTTAGTGTTGATCACCTGAGAGGTTATCTAGATACAGATGGGTTATCCACGTTTTGAAAACGTTCCCAAGCTATACGGATATTGTCAGGTGCTTTATTTTTCGCATCGTAGACAACAATTAGTGGCGCTCGCACTTCACCGGAAACTAGAATAGTACCATTTTGAGCCAATAATCTACCATTTCCACCTTCCAAGTTCATTGCTTCGTCACAGCCAATCGCTCTCATAACTTCCGCGAGTTTTTGTAAAGATATCCCTACCTTAGTGATGACGTGGTAAAGCGTTTTCGTCTTACTAGAAAAACCAATAGCGGCTCTACCTACAGCACCCGTTTTATTAAGTGTTGAGTCTGGTGCAATCTCAGTTACACCAGGTATTCCATTGCTGACAAGTCTGGGATGACCAGTAATAGCGAACCAATATTGCGCCCAATTTTGTTCATTAAGTTTAGCTCTTGCACTCAATTCCGGGAGGTTCCTACTTTTTAAACCAAGAACAGTGTAGTTTGACCAGCCTTTAGACTCACCAGTATTTCCCAGCAACTCTCCTTCGGAAATCATTGTCCAGCCCTTATCTTCTTTAAATGTGCCGCTAGCGATAAGTGCTGCATTACTATTCTTGACAAAGCTGGCAAAGCCTCCAGCTTTTTGGACATCAGCCGTTGGCGCAAGAGTAACTATGGTTTGAGGATTGTTGAGGTCTATCGTGGCTTTCCAGATAGCAACTCCGTTAACTACCGTCTCCTCTACCTGAACGGCAGGAGATGCGGGAGGTTGATAAAACTGAATATTAAGGGCTGCCCTGTACTCTTCGATCTGAGGAGCAATATCCTGAGTCCAGTTAGCAAGCTTGAGAAATTCTTGAACAGCCGGTGAGTTATAGATTGCCTCACGTTCTTCAGGAGGAATTGAAGCTTTAGTACCTTGGTAGGTTCCATCATTTTGACGACGGTAAATGTAGCGCTGACCTGCTTCAACAAAAGTAACTGTCTTTGAATCCTTGACATTGACAGCCGAAGTCAAAACATTAATAACTAGATTGTTGGTGGAACTGTCACTTTGAATTAAGGTAGGAGTGTCGCTAATCGGTGAGACCAGCACCTCATCTCTAGCATACATATTTAGTACGCAGGCTTTGGCTCCCTCTGATTTAGCTTGGTTTTCTATTTTTTCAACCAAATCGGGCACTTGGTTGCCATCCCCTTTGAGTTGACGCTCTCGATCGTCATCACATTGAAGCGACACGGTAAAATCTGAGTCTGTGGTAATCCACTCTCCCATACTCACAACGGAACATGAGTTACCTGAGCTTACCTCATTACATTTCTTGATCGCCCGATCGCACAGTTCGTTTTGTGAGTCAGGAGTCCAGCGGAATTTGGCATCAGGTAGAGCAATACCCCATCCCTGACCTGAGCCTGCGGCTGCACTACAATACTGGCGAACATGAACCTCAGCTTTTTGAGTTGGATATTGACCGGGAGCTTCTTCTTGCTGCTTCACCCCAACACTAGAGAGCTTGTAGAGGTCTTGCAGTCGCTTCCATTGGACGCTTGGATTGATACGGTTTGTGGCTCCCAGTTGAACGGCTCGACATTCCAAATTGTTCCTGTCACCCCGTCGCCAGCCAATTACAAATCCTCCTTTACCCCTACAAGGAAACCAATATTCAGACGGAGTAGAACTGTAACCAGCAGATACAAGATAATTTGGTATTTTACCAGTGGCTGAGACAAAACCAATGGAAGCACCAGCGGTCTTAATACCTGGAACAAGTAATCTGCGATTAGAAAGCAACTCAAAACCCTGACGAGCTGACTCTGCACGATTATTTCCAACTCTGTACTTTACGTTAGAGCCACTCACTGATATGATTAATCCTGCTTTGGGTATTGAGGTAAATTTATTACCTTTGGCTAAGTAAGTATTTGAGATATCGGTGACTTGTTGGGTAATCGTTCGTTCTGCATTTAATTGATATGGAGTGGCTACCACTACAACCAGCAAGCTAAAGGTAAATCCCAAAAAGACGAGTAAAATAATTTTAAAGATTGATTTGTACCTCATACAATTCACTAAAGTTTTGATATTTATCGGGAAGATTGTTCTCAACCATTTGGGTTCAAAGGACGCGGAGCAATACCGCAACTATTGAGGCGCTCTATCGCAGCATTATAGGGAGTATTAAAGACTACCTCTGTAAGTGTTTGTCCTCCCAGTTCAGAACAGGGAGAACTTCCATTTCCATATGCAGAGTTAGTAAGCTTGTCATACCAACCACAGCGTTTTTGTGTAGCCTGACGCCACAACTCCTCAATTTCTTTTAGAGTTTGACAAGGCATCTGACTTGCTTCATTGGAGGTAGTTAGTAAACCATCGTCATTCAAATCTGCTTTGGCTCCATATCCCCTCATTAAAATTGCATAGGTTGTTCTTAAAGCACCCTTCTCAAATTGATTCTCAAAATCTATCAGATTGATGCTGTCTTTCAATTTGCCAAATCTTGGTGGCTTCGCCTTAAGCTCTCCCTTAAGCTGTAGCAGTTGATGTGCTTGAATCAGTTCCGCAATGGCACTTTCAGCATCTCTAGCCATCTCGTTGATGGTGGCTCGATCAACCGGAAAAGCCCGCGATTGTTGTTCGGCTTGTTCCTTCAAAAGATTGGTGAACGTTAGGACAACTCGGTAGTTAGCCAGCGCCTCGGTAAGTTTTCCTGTTTTTTTGAGACTGTCTGCTTTCTGGCGAAACTCCTTGGCAATTGGCAAAAGTTCTGGCCTTGCTTGACCGATTGAGACATCTTTAGTAATCTGCGAATATCTTTGCTGTATCCATTGCTCCCTGGTAAATACTCCAATGACTAATAAAGCAATTACTGATACTGCTGTTACTGCTGTCGCGATAGTTGTTCTCTGAGCTGCCTTACGGGCTTTTCTTTCCTCTTCTAGCTTTTCTTGTCTTAGTTGTAACTCTAGCTGTCTCGCTGCTTCTGCCCGCTCTTTCGCTTCTTGAATTGCCCGATCGCTAGCTTCAATGAGTTCAAGTAGCGTCTTATCGTAGCCCAACTCTTCAGCATCAGGACTGCTCAGCCAACGCCCCGCTTCAGCTAGTTCAACCTCATCGAGTAAGCCACCCTTACCTTTACCCAGCCGTTCCCATTCGTCTGCTCTATCTACTAACCTCCGACGGATT
>DALYIW010000018.1:14864-18839 GCA_031970155.1 Coleofasciculaceae cyanobacterium CTOTU46601
CGTAGAGCTGCCCAGCCGCTAATCAGGGCTTCATGGGCAATGTCTACGTTTATACTGGGACTTGTCTGTGAAATAGATTCTTTTTTACAGCCACTAAGCGTTAACGGACTATGCTCTGCCAGATAATGCAACGCTTCGTCTCTGTTAACAGAATTTGGACTAGATTCTCTCTCGCTGCCACTAAGTGTTAGTAGGCGACGTTCTACCAGATGGCGCAATATTTCGTTAAACAAGCTTGAATCTTCACCAGAGGAACGTAATGCTTCAACTGATACCTGGCGGCGAGTATCGGCTCGCCCTTCTCCAAAATGAATCAAGCGTAGGAAAATACGGCGAGCAACTTGCTGCTGTTTCTCACCTAGAACACTCATAGCAACGTCTGCATGATTGGCGATCGCAGCTTGCAATCCTTTGCGAGGGCTACGCCATCTGTCTAAATTTTTGTAGCCTGTGCTATTAAGAACCAAAGCTTCATAGGCTCTAAAGGGCAAAAATCGTCGCTCTATTTTCTCCCACAACAGCTTCATCGCCTCTTGAACCAGAGGCAAAACTCCTGGCTCTCCCCCTGCATCTGTTAGTAAGCGCTCTACTAAAGTAGATTCTATGAACACATCAACAGCTTCAGCCGGTCTCACAATTGCTTCACGCAACCCTACTCCCTTAAGGGGCAATACTTCCAGTCGATGGGATTGAATCTTTTGCCAGAGGGGTGATTCCATTAGGTCAGGGTAAAAATCAGCTCGGACGGTCAGAATCACGTAGCAGTTGGGAGTCTCGACTAGACTTAGTAGAGCTTGTTGAAAAGGTACAGCTTCCTGTTTAGCTTGTGTAAATACTTCCTCAAACTGGTCTATAACCAACAACAGTCTTTGAGCATCAGGTTGGGTAGCTAGAGCTGTTGTAACTGCTAGCACTGGATTAGTTGGGTCACTACCCAATGCTGCTTCTAGAGCAATTAGGGGCGTCTCACCGGGGCGCATAGTGCGAACCATCCACTTGCCTGCACCAAAAAGTCCACTTTGCCGTAGAGCAGGAATGAAACCAGCAAACACCAAAGAAGATTTTCCGCTTCCTGATGAACCAATTACAGTGATGAAGGGATAGTGGTAGAGGCGGTTGAGGAGTTCCTGTACTTCTTGGTCACGCCCAAAGAAGCGATCGCTATCCTCCTGACTGAATGGGATCATCCCAGGATAAGGACAGGGTGGTTTAGGCAGGAAAGCTGGCACAGGTCGCTTTAACTCAGCGCAGAGGCGACGGATAGCCTCTTCCCACTCATCCAGATTGGTTGCGGTTAATTTAACCAGAGCATTCAGGCGAGGTGGCAGTTTGACTGGCTCTAAGATGAAGGGGATAACTGGCCACGTTGCTAAGTCAAAGCCGTAACACTGAGCCAACAGATCAATGAATTGGTTAAAGCCATCTGCTAAATAGGCGGGAGAGAGCACTAGCAAAGTGCGATCGCTTTGCTGGATGGCACGCTCAAATTCCAATATCCGAACTGTGCCTAGGGCAAATGCTGCTTCTGAGTGATAGCGCACGCCAGCTTGCTTCAAGCTATCGAGTAAGTAGCCCTCTACCCAGGCACGGTCAGCATCGGCATAGGAAATAAACAAGTCGTATTGTGCCGCTTGCACCATGCATCTCTCCCAGTGGCAATACTGTTCATAACAAAAACAGAAGCCTTAATTCCGGATTTTCCTCATTCGCTTAGCGTTGACCACCTGAGATGCACTCTTATATTAGGGACTTTCAAGAAATACTGCAATTTTCAACTCGATGAGGTGCAGTAAGCCTTATTGCCTAGAAAACTTATACTTTACAAAGTTTGTCATAATCATTTTTCTTAGATTTACTACTTAAATATGGGCGTAATTGACTGCAACCACGTTTTAGTAAATCATCTAAATCCAGATTCCACAAAGCCACTACGCCGTTAAAATCGCCAGAAACTATTTTTTTCGAGTCTGGACTGAAGCTAAGACTCAAAATGTAACTATAGCGCTACGCGCATATGTTAGGACAATTTCTAAAGGCAGCATCCACACATTCTCTGACGGTTTCAAACTCCTTTAATCTCTGTTTCATCCATGTCTTTAAAACAGCCCACCAGTTTTCAATTTTGTTCAAGTCGGGAGAATATGGGGGCAGATACCAAATTTCGCATCCGGCTTCTTCGACGATTTCCTTGATAGATTCTCCTTGATGAAAGCTGGCATTATCAATAATAATAATGTCTCCCGGTTCTAGCTGGGGAAGCAAACAATTCTTTAACCAAGTTTCAAATAAATCTCTATTACATGACCCTTCACAGGTTAAAGGAGCCAGTAATTGACCTTCTTTCAATGCTGATAGCCAACTGACTCTTTCTCTTTTTTTACCGGACTTGAGAGCATAACACCTTTCCCCTAAAGGGCTGTATCCATACGGATAATCCTCTCGGTTATCAAATCCGGCTTCATCTACATAAACTTTTTTCCGACTTTCTATTAGCTCTAGTTTTTGAAGAAATTCTCGTCTTTTTTCTTCATCTCTTTCCCTGTATCCATAAGTTTTTTTTTCGAGTTATACCCAGTTTCCGGCAAGCATAACTAATATTCTGTTGTGTCGCCTCATCCCCCCGTAATTGGGCCATTTGTTTTTGGGTTTTGTCACTATTTTCTTTCACAAATTCTCGAAATTTTTCTAGTTCCTGAATTTTCGGTTGAGTTCCTACTCCTACAGGTTGGCTGGCCTGATAGTCTCCTGTTTCTCTTTCTTTTTTCAACCATAAGTCTAATGTGTTGCGACTAATTTTAAAAAAACGACTTACCTCTATTTTCTTTTCTCCTCTTTTCACTGCTGCAACGGCTTTTGAGCGTAAATCGTAACTATAAGGTGCAGGCATAACTATTGGACGCTACCCGTGATTTTACTGTATCTTATCATCTTTTTGTCCTAATTGTAGCGCGTAGCGCTATATTACTTTGATATGTTGCCAGTTCCTCACCCTCTAAGTTCCACAGCTTTATCGTCATATCATCGCTACCAGAAGCAATCATTTTGCCATCAGGGCTAAAACTCACAGCCCAGACCAAGCCTTTATGACCTCTCAAGGTTTGCAGTAATTTTCCATCTCGGTTCCACAGTTTAATTGTGTTATCATTGCTAGCAGAAGCAATCATTCTGCCATCAGGACTAAAACTCACATCATTTACAACATTTTTGTGTCCTACAAGGGTTGTCAGCAAATTTCCATCTAGAGTCCAGAGCTTGACTGTAGTATCATTACTAGCGGTAGCTATCGTTTTACCATCAGGGCTGAAGCTTAGCCTAGTAATATTATCATTATGAGCATTGATGAAAGTTTTCAATAATTGTCCATCTACGCTCCAAATCTTTACGGTTTCGTCAGTGCTAGCAGTCGCTAAAGTTTTACCATCTGGACTGAACTTTGCAGTTGTAACCCGATCTTTATGACCCTGTAAGGTTTGGAGTAATTTTCCATTTAAGTCCCAAATTTTAGCGGTTTTGTCAGCGCTAGCAGAAACAATACTTTTGCCATCGGGACTAAAATTTACAGCCCAAACTTTATTTGTATGCCCTGTAAAACTTTGAAGCAACTTTCCATTTAAGTCCCAAATTTTAATGCTTTTATCAGCACTAGCAGAAACAATATTTTTGCCATCGGGACTAAAATTTACACTCCTAACAAACTGCTCGTGTTGCCCTAAAGAATTTCCTTGTATATTCCAGAGTCTTACGGTATTGTCTATACCACTTGAGGCAATGATTTTGCCATCCGGACTCACTCTTATGTCTGTAATAGTACCTATATGCGCTTTCCACTTTTGAATTAACTCACCATTTTTGGCATTCCAATGGTTTATAGTGCCATCTTTAGTTCCCGATATTAGCATCCGATCGTCTCTGGAAAAAGTCACCCATGTAACTGGCTGGTTATGAGGTAAAGTTTTTATTAAAGTGCCATTACGA
>DALYIW010000018.1:18862-19542 GCA_031970155.1 Coleofasciculaceae cyanobacterium CTOTU46601
GTTGCTAAAGTTTTTCCATCACTACTAAAGTTTGTTATATAAATTGAACCTTTATGTCCTTGTAAAACACTAATTAACTTTCCATCTAAAGTCCGAACTTCAACTGTGTAATTTTTCCCAGGACAGAGAATAAATTTGCTATCTGGACTAAATCTTACTGACATAGACCAACTATTTACGTTAGGAAAAAAATTCAATTGCTTCCCATCTAAATTGTAAAGAAATATGCTGCCGTTCTTACTACTAAAAGCAATTTTTTGACCATCAGGGCTAAAGTTTACACTAAAAGCTGGTGCTTTTAGACTTGGTAGTTTTCCCTTTAAGTTCCATAATCTAATTTTTTTATCTTCACTAGCAGAAGCAAGAATATTACCTTGAGGGTTAAAGCTTACATCATTTACTTTATCATTATGGGGTATTTCTGTTATTTTTTCTCCTTTTAAACTCCAGATTTTAACGGTTGTATCCTTACTCGCTGAGGCTAGCATTGTACCCTCGTTATTAAAACTTAGCCCCATCACCCAATCCTTATGATCTTCTAAACGATTAATTTCTCGATTCTCATAAACTGTTTGTTGTAATGCCTGCAAAACTTGTTGTTTAACATTCAGAGGAGCAAAAGGCATCCATTTTAATAATTTTCCAGCCTCTATGCTGGCAATTAACGCTTCCAGTTGTTC
>DALYIW010000018.1:19552-40357 GCA_031970155.1 Coleofasciculaceae cyanobacterium CTOTU46601
ACTTGGCTTTTGAAGAAGCACTTTGAGATTCAAGTGTTTTAATATTGGCATTTATAGTTTGATTGAGAACTAGCAAAACTAATCCACCCAATACAATAATGAAAAATACTAAAATCCGATTTACTTTTTTTTGTTGTTGGAGTTCTCTTTGGATCGCCTTATCGCTAGCCTGTACTAATGCAGATATATTTGGGTCAATGCCCAACTCTGTAGCATCAGGACTCTTGAGCCAACCTTGAGCTTCAGCTAGTTGTACTTCATCTAGCAAACCCCCACTGCCCTTTCCTAAACGTTCCCACTCTTGAGCTTTGGCTTCTAGTCTTCTGCGTGTCAGTTCTGCTTCTCTACGTTCAGTTAGCCATTGCTGTAAAGTAGGCCAGCCAATAATCAAAGCTTCATGGGCAATGTCTACTTTGCGAATGGAATCTTTCCCACCACTCAGGGTGAGTAGGCGATAGTTCACTAAATGAGACAATGTCTTGTCAAACAAGTGTGCATCGTTTTCGTTTTCTGCACGTAAGGCATTTACGGGTTGCTGGCGACGAGTATCAGCTCGTCCTTCACCAAACTGGACTAAACGTAGAAAAATGCGACGGGCGATCGCTCCTTGTTTTTTGTCTTCTTGGTTCAAGTCTGTCAAAGCAGCATCAGCACGACGAGCGATCGCTACTTGCAATCCTGTACGTTTATTATTTCCTAATGTCTCGTAATCTCTACGGGAAAGTACTAAGGTTTCATAGGCTTTCAGAGGTAAAAATCGTCGCTCTAATTTTTCCCACAACAGTACCAGTGTCTCTTGAATTAAGGGTAAAATACCCGGCTCACCAATAGCGTCTTTTACCAAACGCTCTACTAAAGCTGATTCTATAAATACACCAACATTGTCAGCAGGTTTAAGAATTGCTTTTTGCAACCCTATTTCATTTAGGGGAACGATTTCCAAGCGATGTAACTGGATGTTTTTCCAAAGGGGACATTGCATCAGGTCTGCATAAAAATCGGCTCTAACAGTTAAAATTAAATAACAATTGGAAATTTGAAGCAACTCCAGCAAAGCTTGTTGAAACTCTTCTTTCTCAGTTTTAGCAATTGTAAAGAGTTCCTCATACTGGTCTATAAATAATAGCAACCGTTGAGCATTCGGTTGAGTATTTAGAGCTTCTGTGACGGCTAAAGATAGGTCAGCTTGTTCGCTACCTAAAGTCGTGTTTAGGAGACGCAAAGGATTTTCTCCGGGGCGCATTGTGCAAACTAACCACTCACCCGAACCAAAACGTCTACTCTGGCGTAGTTTAGGAATTAGTCCCGCAAATATTAAAGAAGATTTTCCACTACCGCTAGAGCCAATAACGGCGATAAACCGATGCAGGTACAGATGTTCTAAAAGATGTTCTACTTCCTGCTCGCGCCCAAAGAAGCGATCGCTATTTGATTCGTTAAAAGGTATCATTCCCGGATAGGGACACTCTGGTTTTGGCGGTACAGGAGGGACTGAACGCTGTAATTTTTTACAAAGGCTTTCTATAACTTCAGACCATTGAGTCTCCTCAGTTGCATTAAGATGGGTTAACATCGCCAAACGGGGTGGCAGTTTAACTGGGTGCAAAATCAAAGGAATAACTGGCCAAGTTGCTGTTTCTAACCCATAGCTTTGCCCTAATAAGTCAATAAACTCGCTGAAATTATCAACTAAGTAGGCAGGAGAAATAATGAGTAAGGTGCGATGGCTACATTGAATCGCATTTTCAAATTCCTTTAGAAGAGGCGCACCCAAGGTAAATGCAGCTTCTGAATGATAGCGTATGTTAGCTTGTCTAAAACTATCAAGTAAGTAACCCTCTACCCAAGCTTTATCTGCATCAGCATAGGAGATGAACAAATCGTATTTTGCGCTCTGTGTCATAACTATAGGTTCGACCTTTACAACTTTTGAAGTTTATTATGGGCACTTTTTTGGGCACTTTTTACTTGGAACCTGTGCAGAGCTTGAGCTAGCAGTGTCTTGGGTTTGACTTCCACCTGCTCCCGGCGTAATAATCCAGTCTGCTTGGGGCAGATATTTCAATGCTATATGGTACTCTTTTTGACTAATGCCCTGGTTTTTTTTGCTAATGTCCTGATTTTCAATAATACGTCCTTTTAAAAAATGAGAAATAGAGCTTGAATAAGTTTTCTCAGGAATATCTATTGAAGGCATTATACTAGTTAGAGGAGTAAGCCTTGGGTCTAATTGACTTGATATTTGAAAATCATTAATAGCCGCTTTGTAATACTCATTATCATGTTTATCAAAATAATAGGCTGCCCCTCTGATTACATAATAATCAGAAATATCAGGATTAAGTTCTATTGCTTGGCTAATATTTTCAATAGCTTGCTTATATTCTTTTTTTCTATAATTATCTAATGCTTTATTATAGTAAATTTCCTCTTTTTTTGAATTAAATGGAATAATGCTTACTGATTTTGTTTTATTATCTTGTTTAGAATTGCCTAACTCAACGCAGACCGCTCTCTTCATTATTAGACGAGCGTCTCCAATAAAGTCTGAATAGAAATAAATGTCACTACGAATTGCTTCAGTTAAATTATTAATTTCTGTTGGGGATAAATTATAATTTTTAACATCCTCTATTTTAATATGATATATATCTTGTTCTGTTTGTTGTTTAACTTGTTCAACTTGTATTCTAAATCTATATCTTTCTGCAACCACCATTAAATAGTAGGCTTGAGCAAAACTTTTATTGATTTTAATAGCTTGCTTAAAATCATTCTGGCTATCATCAATCCAAGCAGCATCTGTTTTTTTATTAAATATAGTATCTCTGTTTTTTTGGGTTTCTTCATCAGCGAATATTCCAGAAGATTTTACAATAATATTATATTTTAGATAACCTCGTTCAAAATAAGCTTCGGAAAGATTAGGGTCTCTTTTAATTGCTTCATCAAAACTTTCTTTGGCTTCTTGGGCTTTTTTGAAATCTTTATCACTATAAAATTCATAAGCAGCGACTTTACCTTTTTGATAGTAAGCATCAGCAGCCAGGTTGGGATCGGCTTTAATAACTTCCTGAAAGTCCTTTTTAGCGCCTGGATAATCTCCAAGCAAAAAGCGTAGCTTACCACGCCTAAGATAGGCTGGGGCATTTAAAGGTACAGAAGACTCTAGTGTCTCTAAATATTCTTTAGGAATCTCCTGACTAAAACAAGCTTCCCGTTCATAAGTACTGTTCTTTTTAGCTTCTTCCATTTCAGGATCTCCTTGCAAATATTTCTTGAAATCGCTAATTGCTCCTTGTTCATCTCCTTGTTTTGATCGAGTAATTCCTCTTAAGTAGTAAGCTCTGGTAAAATTAGGTTGTCGGTCTATCGCTTTATCGAACTCTTTTTTTGCTTCCTCTTGTTCACCTTTTTTTAAAAATAAAAGACCTCGATAATAATGAGTACTTGCAAATGTATTTTGCTTAGAAGTATTTTTGGCATCAAAGTTGTCTAACAACAATTGAATTGTTTCACGGTTTAACTCATCTTTAATACTAGCTACGCCTCGAGATAAAGCAAGCATAAATTCTGGACTAACTTGATTATTCTGAAAATTCTTAATGGTTTGTTCAAGCTGCTTTTTTAAATCTGCATCTTGCTCTGATTTCAATTTTATTTTAATGACTTCTATGTAATCATTAATGGCACTTTTCGTATTTTTAAGCTGTTCTTTTGCCTTTGCTCGATGGTAGTAAGCTGCTATATTGTCTGGCTCAATTAGAATGGCTTGAGTCCATTCATCAATTGCACTCCTCCAGTCTTTCTTTTCATTATGAATAATTCCTCGTTCTAAGTATGCTTCTACATAATCAGGATTTATTTTTATTGCCTCTGTAAAATCATTTGATGCTTTGTTTATATCTCTGTCAATACCCGCAAACTCACCAGCGTCAGCATATAACATACCTCGACGGAAGTAAGCTTCTGCAATATTTTTATCTCGTTTAATCGCTTCGTTATAATCTAGTAAAGCATCAATAAAATCACGTTGTTTCAAGCCTCGATTAAACAAAGCTCTACCACTGAGGGTCGATGGCCATCCAGCTTCTAATAAAGCTTCGTTTGTTTTTACTCCTACAATACCGTCAATTTTTAAATTCTTATCCTTCTGAAATTTCTTAACAGCTTTCTCTGTTTCTGGATTAAAAATGTTGCTGAATTTGAAATTCCCTTTAGTATTATCGTCGAAACTCGCCAAATACTTTAAAGTGAAAAGACGGTGTTTTAACTCAACTACTTGCTCCCCCTTACTGCCTAATTTTAAGATTGGGGTACGAGATACCTTATTCAGGTTTTTGTGAGACGTATGTAGAGCTTTGTTCAAAGACTTTCTAGTGTTTACCCCAACTTTTCCATCAACTACTAATCCATTAGCTTTTTGAAACTTGTCAACGCTAGCTTCAGTTACTCCGTCAAAGTATCCAGTAGACGGAACATTTTTAGGAAAATAACCTAATTGTTTCAGATTGTTCTGTAATATGACTACCTCTTTTCCGTAGTTGCCGCGAACTAGCAATGCACATACTGAACTGGATAATATGAGAACTAGCGCTAAAGCAATGGCTTTAATCCTAACTAAAAAGTTTAGTTTGAAACTTGGGACGAATTTTGGGATTAACTGAATTCGAGGTAAGGAGAAAATGCTTGAAATTTCGTTGCTAATTTCAGCCTGTAATCCCCTCTCTTCCATCTGTTCAAGCTCTATTTCAAATTCAGATGGCTCTGACGTTTCGTAGGCTAAGGCTAAATGCAGATAAGCTAAGCTTTCCATAGACCTCCCAATTGTTTTAATCAGTACAAAAGTAGGGCAGTTCTGTTCAAAACAAAACAGGAGCCTTAAGTTCGGACTATCTTGATTTGCATACTGTTGACCACCTCAATGAAACATTTCAGACATACTTCTGACAGGTATCTTTAGCTTCTTTTGCTACGTCAGTTTTAGGGGAATTGAAGACTGGGCGATCGCGTAAACCGTGTGATAGCGCACGCCAGCTTGCTTTAGGCTGTCAAGTAAGTAGCCCTCTACCCAGGCACGGTCAGTATCGGCATAGGAGATAAAGAGGTTATATTTAGCTGCACTCACGATATATTTCTTTGAATGGTAGTACTGTTTGCTACAAAAGCAGAAGTCTTAAGTCCGGATTTTCTGATTTGTGATGACTCAGAAGGATTTCAACCGTTGCACTATTTCCGAGGCAGTGGTCCTTGCAGCGCTTTCACTAAGCGGTCGAACTCACGTTCAGCACGACGGGGATGGACTAGGTCTAGTGTAGTCAGCATACTCAGTCGCGTGGGTAACCGATTTGGCTCAATTGGCGCGGTTTTAACGGGTAACAGGCGGTAGGCACCTTCCTGAATGCCCATCGTTTGTACTAGGACGTTCTCGAATTCCGCCATATTATCGGCTAAATAAGCTTCTGACAGCACGACAACAGTGCGCTTAGCCTGGTTGATGCCACGCTCTATGTTGACTACACGGGCTACACCAGGGTCTTCAGAGTCCCCAGAAACCGCAATGCGTAAGCCAGCATCTTCCAGTTGTGGCACTAAAGTATCCCATACCCAGGTAGCATCAGGCTCTTTGTCTACATAACTAATGTAAGCATCATAGCGAAAGCCCTCCTCCACTACGGGGACAACACCCTTTTGACCGCCCAGGTAAAGAGCGATAGGGATGTTCTCTTCCAATTCCGCCTTGAAAATAGGGTGTTGGTTGGGTTGGTCGCCGGTGACTTTGGGCTGAAGATACTCAAACAGATCAAAAATCCGGATGAGACCGTCATCACTAGGGATACCGCCACGTAAACCTGCTAGTAAGTGCTGGGTAAAAAGACTGTTAGCTGCACCGGGTAGCACCCATGAAACCTCAGTGTCACGGGAAGAAGCCAAAATCACCCGCCCTCGCCCTTGCTTAAGAGCATCGTAGTAGCTTTCTGGCAAGCCACCTTTCATGACTGGAGCAGTAGGGTCTTTCGGCTGACCAATACCACCGGAGTGGCAGCAGTCAAAGATAACTACAATCTTGCGTGCGGGGATAGCACGTAAAGCTTCAGTAAACTCAGTGCCAGAAATTGCTGTTCGAGCTGTTGATGCTCCCGATGTCGGGTCTGCATCCACTGGCAGCAGGTATTGACCAGCATGGGAACCAAACTCGACCTGTCCACCATGACTGGAGATGTATAAGAATACGGTGGAATCCTGATTGCTGCGTTTGGATAAATCAGTCAGTGCTTGGCTAATGGCTGCCTTGGTCGCTTGATTGTCCAGCAGCAATTGTACGTTGTTAGGAGAGTAACCGCAGTGTAGGGGGTTAATTAGCAAGTCATAAATGTCTTGAGCATCTTTTAGGACAGTCAGTGGAAGTTTGTTTATATTCTGATAATTAGCAATACCGATTACCAAGGCATAAGCATTTTCCATTGCAGGCATGAAGGGTCTCCTATTAATACGAGTGCGCCTCTGTTAATAACCACCTACAGCCTGCACTGTGCTTTTTCCATAGACCGCCAATAAAGTCACGAAAGCGTTCTTCACTGATTTCTATTGAATTTTGGGTATTATCTTGAACAATTTTACCTTGTAATGTGTCGCGCTTGGGGACTTCCAATACATGTTTAAAAGCTTCTGGGGCTGTGCGCTTCCTACGCACATCCAGAAATTGTAGAACTTTTTTATTTATTGTTTGACTTTTTTATAGGTCTACAGCTTGTGTTGAGCGATCGCATTCCATGAAACAATAGCTTGCTAGAACCCCCTTCCGAGCAAGTAATTCGTGATGAGTGACTCCCTTCAAACGACTTCTACCCCTATGGAGTCTTCTTTAGCGTTGACGGTGCCGCTGCCGTTAACGCGACATCCGGCGCATGTCTATCTCACGTCTTTGGGGCAGGGGTCTCGTCCGACGATGCGAGGGTCTCTGTCGGCGATCGCAGCCATGCTTACCTCTGGAGAGTGCGATGCGATGACGCTCGACTGGGCAAAGCTTCGCTACCACCATACGGCAGCGGTGAGAGCGGTGTTAATGGAGAAGTATAGTCCCGCCACGACTAACAAAATGCTGACGGCGTTGAAAAGAGTATTGCAGGAAGCGCTCAAGTTGGAGTTAATTTCTGAAAAAGACTATAAGGGGGCGACTGACCTGCGCCCGGTTCCCAGCAGCAAAGGGTTGAAAGGTCGCGCTTTGAGTCGGGATGAGATTGCGGCTCTTTTGAAGGTCTGCCAGCACGATTCCAGTCCCACTGGGGTCAGGGACGCGGCGTTGATTGCCATCTTACGGGGTTCTGGAGTGCGTCGAAGGGAGTTAGTCAATCTGAATAAGAGTGATTTTGACCCAAAAACGGGAGCGATGGAAGTGAAGAATGGGAAGGGAGGGAAAGACCGGACTGTGTACTTGTCCAGTCAGGCCATCCAAGTGGTGTTAAATTGGCTTAAGGTAAGGGGTGACGCTCCTGGGCCGTTGTTGTGTCCGGTGAACAAAGGTAAGCGAGTCACCATCAGACGCCTCACCTCTCAGGCGGTGCTATTCATCTTACAAAAGCGGGGAGAAGAGGCAGGAGTGGCGGCTTTCAGTACGCACGATTTTAGAAGAACGTTTATTTCTGACCTATTGGATGCTGGTGTGGACTTGGTAACGGTTCAACGCCTCGCGGGACACTCCGACCCCAGTACCAGTTCTCGCTACGACAGGAGACCAGAGGCGGTGAAGCGTCGGGCGGTGGAACTTTTGGACTTGCCAGGGCTTTCTGAATAGACCTTAAGGACGGAGACTAATTAGATAAAGCTCAAAAGCGAGCGCGAGATAGAGAAGAAGCCTTAAACTCTCTTAAGCTTGCTGCATAACATTCAAACCTACAAACATAGCTAACGCCCCCAAAGCCATAAAACTTTTTCTAGGTAATTAGACCATGAAAAGTCCATTGGTTGTGCAATTGATTTTGAGCCAAAGAATCAGTGCGACCCAAACTTCACTACAACAAGGGCGTTTTAGGTATGCATTCGGCAGGAAAAGAGTATTTTATGATTGAAGAAATAGAGACAGCCACGCTCTAAATTATCGCCCAATCTCCAATTACTTTTGACGGAAACATCTATTTTTCAGAAGACTATCTTGAGATAGATAAAGCCAAGATAGCAAGTTAGGGATGTATCGGCTTTATTGAGCTAAAAGAACCCCAAAGCAAATTCACTATTATTGGTCAATTTAAAGCCGACAGACACGGCAGCTTTAATCAAAAAGTTTGGGTTCCAGAAAGTGACAACATAATCGATAATCGCACGAATCGCCAGAGCAAATCAGCTGAACGCAAATAACTAGCGTTATGAGGGGGAGAAGCGATACTCCCTAGAAATGTTTTTTAAACACCTAATTCTACTAATCTTGCATCTATGCCACGTTGCACATCACCCGTCTCCCGAAAGTTTTTATGCGGAGTACGTGAGCCATCACATCAATCACCGTCACAAAGAAGAAGTAATCGAACGAATCATCAAGAAAAAAGGAGAACAAAATTAGCGATAAAAGCCGATGAGGGTAAAAAGAGTCAAAGGCTTGACCCTGCCCTACCGCTCGATTAGTGCGAGCGCCATAGGAACAAGACAGCAAATGCTGGACAAGTTCCGAGAAATCATAACCAACGCTTCAGGGGAAATGAAATATTGCGACCACGGAATTGGGAGGTATTTCTTACCAGTAAGAAGGGAAAACTGCGAGGAGTTCTTAGTCGTAACACCTGGAAGCCCAATGAACGAGAAAAAACGTCAGGGGTTTGATAGAGTCTGGAACGAGCGCAACGAAGTATTTGGTCGTCAGCTAGCGAGAGTTTGCATAAAAACATAGAACGCTAACGCTCTCTAGTCGTAGACAGTTCATACAAACCTATCACATGAAAAACTTTCTTGACTGGAATTGGATAAAAGTAGGCAAAGCTATGTCACCAGCAGCCAAGCTAATACGACTGTCTCCAACGAGCGCACAAATATATCTTCACCCCTATGGTCACATCGAAGTGACGGATAACGGTGGAGAGGTAAACGTATCGTGGAGCTACATTCAAAGATTAGAACTGCCCCTGCCAGAATGCATTCAGGTAGAAAGCTTCAGTTATAAGGGAAGTATTGCTTATGGATTGCCCGGAGACAACGAAACAAAAATTGGTCTAAGAATCAAAGAAACTCTAGACGAGGCTATCAAAGTTGTTGTCAATTCAACCCAGTACTTGTACCTACCGAGGACGGCAGAATGCGTTGAAGAAATCAGGGTTATCGGGGATGGGAAACCTTATGTAATTGGATTAGATCCGTGTTACTTAATTCAATCCCGCTCACCAGGGAAACTATGGGTAACCCACAAAGAATTCCTATGCCTAAACAGCGCGATACAAGAGGCGCTTAATATGCATAAAAATCCATCAATCAAAGAGTCAATTCTGCATCAAAACCTGCAATGCCGATATTAGAAACGAACTACAGCGAATCGTAGGGAGCAGGAATAGTAGCGTTTGAGAAAAACCAGGCTATCGGATTGTAAGAGTTGTTTCTTGGGCAGATTGAGAAGAGGTTAACTTTTCCTCAGCAGTGTTTCAACTAGAAAAAATAAAACGCTAACGCTCGCGCAGTGGGGAAAACCTAACTGTGCGAGTTTTTTTGTCGTGGAACTTCAACTATCACTATTTGCTAAAATCGAACAACCGACTCCAGAGCTGCCAATACTCCGTAACTATTCATACACAGACACAGAAGAAATCGGAGTAGGAAGTGTCAAGGAAAAGGTAAAGCGAAACCTTGAAGCCATACAACTGCTTCAATTACTGGAACAAACAGGACGACACCCGGAGCGTGAGCAAAAGGCAGTACTCGCTCAATACATGGGATTCGGTCTAGCACCGGAGCTATTCATGGAAACGCCGCCAGCCTCATGGCAAGAGTTAGCCGCATCGCTCAAAGAACTGCTCTCAACTGAGCAATGGTATCAATTAAGGTCAAATGTTACCAATGCGTACTACACGAGTCCTGAAGTGATTAAAGCCGTGCATGAAGGACTGATGCACTTGGGATTCACCGGAGGCAAAATCCTGGAGCCAGGATTGGGAACGGGACTTTGGATCGGGTTGGTGCCGGAAACCATACAGCATGGTTGCAAATGGACGGGAGTAGAAATCGATCCAATTTCCGGCAAGATTGCCATGCTGCTCTACCCAGAAGCCGAGATCCACATCAGAGGATTTCAAGAGGCAATGCTGCCTCACAACTTCTTTGACCTGACGGTAGGAAACGTCCCTTTCGGTGTAACAGCACCATCTGACCCAACAATGCCGAGAATTGCTTCGACATTGCATGATTACTTTCTAGTCAAGGCACTGCATTTAATCCGCCCCGGTGGATTGCTCGTCATGCTCACCAGCGTGGGGACAATGCAATCAAAACGAGGGCAAGAAGTTCGACAGTGGATTGCTTCAACAGCAGATTTGGTGGGGGCAATGCGACTACCTAACACGGCATTCCAGAAGTTTACGGGGACATCGGTAACGACAGATCTGCTGATCTTCAAAAAGCGGGAGCAAAAAGAGGTAGAGCCAGAGTGGAAGCAAGAATGGGTCGAAGTGTGTGAGAGCGACATTATTGGGGAGGAGGGAAATCCATTAATGATGTCAAGCTACTATAAAGCTCACCCCGAAATGATGCTGGGCAAGCCGTGTGTAGACCAACTCTATGGACCGGGAAGGAGCAGGCTGGGACTAGCTGACGACGGGCGAGATCTAAGAACTGCCATCCGGGAAGCTTTCCGACGATTGCCCGACCGAATATACACCCCGGCGCTCTCATCAACTGGCAGTTCGAGCCGTCGCTCGAAAACAATGCCAATTCCACCGGAGTTACAAGACCGAATCAAACCGTATAACTATGTTTGGCTCGACAACAGACCCTGGCAAGTAGTCGCGGGGAGGCTTACTCCCTGTCCAATTGAAGGCACGGCACAAACGCGGCTCTACTGGTTAATCCAGCTCAGGGATACGGTCAAAAGGGTATTTGAGATTCAAGTCAGAGGCGGGGGAGACGAAGAATTAGCGATCGCCCACAAACAGCTCAACATCAGCTATGAGCGCTTCGTTAAACGGTATGGCTGGGTTCATGATGTAGCCACCCGTAAAGTCTTTGCTGACGATCCAGAATATCCGCTGCTTCTGGCACTGGAAAATTACGACCCGGACAGACCAGAGCGTACAACCAAAACAGAAATCTTCACCAAACGGACGATCGCGGAACACAAGCCTAAGACAAGCGCTGGAAATGCCAAAGAAGCCCTAGTCTACAGCTTATCGGAACGGGGACGGATTGACTTGGACTACATGGCAATGTTGCTCTCCAGTACAGAGGCATCGGTCATCGAGGAGCTAGAAGCCGAACGGTTAATTTACCACGACCCAGAAACTAGGACCTGGGTTAGTGCCGATGAATATTTAAGCGGCAATGTCAG
This sequence comes from Coleofasciculaceae cyanobacterium CTOTU46601, assembly GCA_031970155.1. Classification (GTDB taxonomy): domain Bacteria; phylum Cyanobacteriota; class Cyanobacteriia; order Cyanobacteriales; family Coleofasciculaceae; genus DALYIW01. Next base: position 31,071 of record DALYIW010000018.1, read on the forward strand.
GCTCAAACTCTCTCTAGCTCGAGACGCTGCTCTATTAGACAGCTCGTATCAAGCAAACATCGAAGCTCTCCTAACCGTACAACCAAAAGAGCTAAGTCCGGGGGAAATCTACGCCCGTTTGGGAACCGCCTGGATTCCCACGTCTGATATCGAGCAATTTATCGCCGAGACGCTGAACGTCGATAAAAGGAAAATCCGCGTTCATTATTTACAAAGCATTGCTTCGTGGAGTGTAGATGTCAGCGTAGATGTCGCGACAAGCCAGAACAATACGAAGGTCTATGGTACTTCAAGAATTGCTGCTCATCGGCTGATTGAAATGGCTCTGAACTTACGAGTTCCGATTGTCAAAGATAAGATATCGGATGAGGAGTATATCGTCAACAAAGAAGAAACAAGAAAAGCTCGAACAAGCCAAGAAAATCTCAAAGATAAGTTCAAACGATGGTTGTGGAGCGACTTAGAAAGAGCCGATAGACTTGCCAAACTGTACAACGAAAAATACAACTGCTTCGCTCTACGGAAATTTAATGGTTCTCACCTGGAATTACCGGGAATGAACCCAATCTGGAGGGCAAAAATAAAGCCACATCAGTTAAATGCAATCTGGCGAATTATTTGCACTGGCAATGCTTTAATTAGCCACCCTGTAGGCGCTGGCAAGACAATAGTAATGATTGCCGCCGCAATGGAATTAAAGCGGTTGGGACTGTGTTCAAAACCGTGTCTTGTCGTGAAAGACCACATGGTAGAGCAAGTAGCTTCTGAGGTAATCCAATTATACCCGAAAGCGAGAGTCCTAATTGCTGGTTCTGCTCAAATGTCAAAGCAAAAACGCCAGGAAATGACGGCAAGAATGGCAACGGGAGACTGGGATATAGTACTCACCAGCCACACAGGATTTAGCAAACTGAAGCTAGGTTCGGAAATAGTTAAGCGAGTTTTGGAAGAAGAATGCGCTCTTGTCGAAGCTGAATATAAAACCGCTAAATTAGGGTTTGGAGATGAATCAAAGCGAGCTGTGAAAGTCTTAGAGAGAAAGCTAGATTCTCTCAAGCAGAAGATACTTGCTACAGCCAACAATAGCACCAAAGATGACACGATTGCTTTTGAACTCATCGGAATTGACACTATCTTTTACGATGAAAGTCAAGATGTCAAGCGAAAAGAGCTAAACACCAAGATGGACAGAGTGCTTGGCGTTCCCAATGGTAGCTCTTATCGTGCCGAAGATTTCTACCAAAAGACGCGGTACATGAGCTATGTATTGGAACCGGGAAGGGGTATCGTGTTACTAACAGCTACTCCCCTGTCGAATTCAATGGCGGAGGGTTGGGTTAACCAGCTATATCTCCAATATCATACCCTCCAACAACTTGGTCTACTGAGCTTTGACTCGTGGGTGTCAAATTATGCTGAGATAAAGGTCTCAGCCGAGATAACAGCTCAACTCACTATAGAGGTTAAAAGTCGGCTGGCTCTCTTCAACAATTTACCTGAGTGGAGAACCCTCTTTTGGCAAATCGCTGATGTGCTTTCCGAGGAAGAACTCGATATTGCCAAGCCAACGTTCAACTACGAAACTGTAGAAGTTCCGGCGACAACAGAGCAACTCAAGTTCTTTGAATCGATCGCCAAAAGAGCGGAAGCTATCCAGGCAGGACTGGTCGAGCCAGAGGAGGATAATATGCCACTCATTACGACCCACGTTCGCCAAGGAGTCATCGACTTAAGACTGTTACAATACTCGGTTTTATCGAAGTTCCTAACCGCCGAAGAAATTGAGGGGTTAAAGGACTCTTACACGAAAGTTGATGCCTGCATCGATAATGTCTATCGCATCTGGAAGGAAACGAGGCATACAGGTGCAACTCAACTAATCTTCTGTGATATGGGTACGCCTAACAAGAAGAACAAGAACCGATTTTGTACCTATGACAAAATCAAGTTTGGGTTAGTAGCAAAAGGTGTACCCGCTTCAGACATTGCCTACATCCACGATGCCAAAACAGACGAACAAAAAGACGCTTTGTTTCGCTCAGTGAGATACGGGAAAGTTGGGATATTCATCCTGTCAACTGAAAAAGGAGGTGTCGGGACAAATTGCCAAGATAATGTCTGTGCCCAACACGATTTAGACTGCCCCTTACGACCCACTGACCACACCCAGCGGCGGGGGCGCAGTGTGAGACAGGGGAACAGGCACGACCATGTAACAATCTATCGTTACGTGACGCAAGGCAAGCCATATACCCAAGCAGATGGTAAGACGGTTGCCGGACTCAGCCCGGACTCATACCTGTACCAGATGTCGATAACCAAGGCAACGTTCATCGAACAAGCCTTGTCTGGGCGAAGCAGTGCCAGAAGTATCGAGGATTGCTCTGACGTTATCTTATCGCTCTCTGAAGCGATGGCGAGCGCTACTGGCGACCCGCGTCTGATTCGCAAGGTGGAATTAGACAACCAGATTGGAAAGCTCCTGATTGAGGAGCGGGATTATATCAACCAGCAGCTCAACATCAAGCGAGAATTAGAACGCTTGCCTGGAGTCATTACTTCGCTTGTTGACAAGCAGGGGCGCATCAGTCGAGATTTAAACAGGGTACAAGACACCTCTGGCAAGAAATTCCGCATCCAGCTCAATGATGGGGAAACAAGCTTTGAGGTGACCAAGCGAGTCAGTGCCGGTCAGTTCATCAATCAGTTTGCCCTAGAACTGGAAGCAACCGGCAAATGCGGACTGTTTGAAATCGGCAAGTTCTCCGGATTTGATGTGGTGGTGGAACGCCCGGAACTGTTCATCAAGCGCAAAGGCAAAGGAAAGGATAAAGTAGACTGCTTGCTCCACTTGGTCGGAGAGGAGCGGTACACGACGAACATCTGTGACAATGCTTTGGGAACGATCAAGTCGCTGGAGTACCTGCTGTCAGACAGAATGCTGGTCTTATTGCAGCAAACCCAAAACGCGATCGCATCCTATCAGAAGGATTACGACGACCTAGCTCCTCAAAGAGACAAGCCATTTGTCTCATCAGCTCTTCTGGCACAAGCCCTAACCGAACGCGAAGAACTAGAGCGAGAACTCGGACTCGGCGTTTCAGCAAGTGATGTAACGGACGTAATCGCCTCATAAATACTAGCTTTCCTCACGGTTAAAACGTGAGGAAGCTATTTTTTTGTCGCATAGCTAACGCGGGTGCAGGGGATAGAACATTCATCCCACAAACTATACCCATGCTTTCAGTTAGCAAAGGTTTGCTCAACACTGAGTTAAGTGAAAACAACAAATCTACAATAGCAGCTAGCAGTTTAGTTACGGTTGCCTCCGGCACTACGCGTAGCGCAATCGACAATCGATTAATCGAACTATGCAAACAGGAGCGTAACCCCAAAACAGTCTTTATCGTTAAAAGCATTCTTAAACCCGTAGCCACCCCACCGTCTGCCTACCATCCCTTTGAAGAGGGTGCAACTGTTAAAACAGGAAACTATTACGGAGTAGTAGAACGTATCAGAGACAACAATGGCGAACCTATCCGAATAGCTTGGTGGAAAAAGGGCTGTGAAGATATCCCTTGGTGGCACAAAAGATTCAAAAAGAGGAAGAAAGAGTTTGTAGATAGATGCATAGATTACCCAGTTGAATACCTAAAACCCCTCAAAGTAGAACCAGTACCTACCTTTATAGCCCAAAAAACATTGCTGAGAATAAAATCTGGAACGTCTGTTGTTTTAGACAACGAAGAAATTTATCAGTTTGGCGATAACGAAATTTTCTTCCTAGCTCACCCAGAGGGAGTATCGCAATACCACTTGGTTAGACTCGGAGAGAAATGGATATTTCCAGCTCTTAATTTTCCGGCAGAACCCATCGCGTACATTATCGAACTACCCACAAGGGCGCAGTTGGAAGCAGCCAAGCGCACGTCGAGAATAGAAATATTGGTTCTGGCAAAGCTCTTTCTTAGTGGCATTAAACTAGAAGGACTATTAGAAGATATCAAGCAAGGAGGCAACAAGACAAGCAACCTGAAAGCTTCGTTTAAAGCCAGTGACAACATCAAAGAACGAGACTATTTAAACAGCGATTTTGAAGCTGCCTGGAGCGAAGCGTATGGGAAGTTGATAGACTCGGCAAAGCGATCGACAGGAATCTGGGGTTACAAGGTTGGCGAGCGCGTGGTTCTATCAGAGGAATATCAGAGGTATGTAGGGGGAAAATACCAAACTGAATACGACTACCTGCAAGGAACTATCCATGACTTAGACCTAACACCTGCATCGCCAGCCCTAATCATTGCTTGGGAATCAGGGAACATTTGCGCCTACCGTGTAGAAGAACTAGAGACCAACTTGATAAGCCCGATTTTGCCACTACAACGTATCGGCTCATCTGTCGCTTACGAAGTTTCAAAGGACGGGAAATATTATAAGGCGTTCGTCGGCTTTGGCACCAAAGCGCTTGCCAAAAGCTGGTGGAGAAAGCTCAAAAAGGAACTGGGTTATGTCAGCGACCCAATTGAAGCACCGGAAGAATGGAAACCGTCTGGGTGGGAATGGAAGTATTACTGCACGGCTTGTAAACCCAAGCAAAAGAGGATGAGCGCGAGGCTCAGGCATCTAGAAACCGTCGCCAAATGGAATCTAGAGGAACGGGGAAGTCGCCCCAATCATCTTTAAAGTGACCGAAAATCACTTGTTGATTGCTTCCCCCGGTTCGTGTCCTGTTAACAGGACACGAACTATCCTTAAATGCCAAATTCCGCTGATTGTCTAATGCGTCAGAAATAATGAAGTCTTAATAAGACCCATCCAAGTTACCAATCAATCAGAAAGACGAGTGCAAATGGCGCTGAATCTAGATCTCAACCTATACGAGTTGACACTTGGGCAAATTGGATATTACGCAGCAGCTTGACACTCGCCATACCTCCTCAATTGATTAGGACACCATTTGAGGAGCCACACTCCGGGAAGCGGTACGTCTCTAATCGCTGTTGAGCGTGGACAATGTTCGCGTATTAGCGGTATCTCACCAAGGAAGACAACAATAATATAGCTAGCGCCAGCTCTCCACAAGTAGAGTAAGCAATTTAAACGAGCTTTTCTACAAAAACCGTCAAATCTTGAGACTGAAAACAGAGATGATCAAGCGATTTGGAGAGCGCCCAATTGCTGTAGACTTGTTTGCAGGAGTAGGCGGCTTTTCCCTGGGAATCGAACAAGCCGGTTTCGACGTAGCCGTAGCCGTTGAAAAAGATCCAATCCATGCAGCAGTTTACAGTTACAACAAACCCAACACAAATGTGTTGTGTGCTGACGCAACCAAAGTGTCGGGTGAGGACATCCTTAAAGCCCTGAGAGACTGGGATAAATCTCACGGTTGCAATTTTCAAAATAACCCTAATATTGCATTAGTGTTCGGGGGCCCCCCGTGTCAAGGGTTTTCAGCAATTGGCAAGCGAAACGTTGATGACAAGCGAAACAATCTTGTATTTGAGTTCTGGCGTTTAGTCAAAGAACTACAGCCAGATTACTTCATCATGGAGAACGTTCCAGGTCTACTCTCACACAGATATAGCAACCTTGTCCAGAAACTGCTTGATGATTTTAAAGACGCCGGATATCAGATAGCAGAACCAGTACAAATCCTAGATGCAAGCGACTTCGGAGTTCCCCAAAAACGACGGCGGGTATTCATATTGGGCAACCGAACCGAAATGGAACCGCTTTGTTATCCACCTGTCCCAATCCTCTCTCAAAAGCGACGAGTAACGGTAGAAGACGCGATCGCGGATTTGCCGAACTTAGACGACTTTGAAGAACTGCTTCATAGAGACTGGGTTCAGCTATCTAGAGCGCAGTTATATCAAATGCAAACTCGTGCGTCAGACTACGCCAAACGACTGAGGAATCTAATCCCAGACGAGGACAATTTCGCCTATCCCAGATGGTGGAACCCCCAGCTACTTACGAGTTCCATGAGAACCGAACATGAATCTAGCTCAAAGTTAAGATTCAAAACTGTTGCGCCGGGAAAGATGGAACAGATAAGTCGGCTGAAGCGACTACACTGGGAACATCAGTGCTACACGCTCAGAGCTGGTACGGATGCACAAAGAGGTGCTCATACGTCCGCTCGTCCGCTTCATCCAGAACACCCGCGTGTAATATCGGTTAGGGAAGCTGCAAGACTACATTCATTTCCAGATTGGTATCGATTTCACGTTACGAAATGGCATGGATTTCGCGAAGTGGGCAATGCCGTGCCACCAATCCTCGCGCGAGCGCTGGGCAAACAAGTAATAACTGCCATCTCACATACCCCGAGCGTACCGGAAACAACCCTCTCTCTCAAAACTCCCAACCTGCTGGAATTTAATACTAAAAAAGCATTTATGTACTGGTTCAACCATTCCAGCTAAGAGGGCAGTTTAAGCTGAAATCCAAATCAAGACAGAGCTAGCGCTCTTGGAGTCAGCGATTGATTCATGAAATCGCTCACCTTCCATGACACAACCGAGATTTTTCGCCGCATTTGGCAAGACCGACTACTTCAAGAGCACTCTTGGTAGACTGGGGTTCTGGGATTTTTTCAGGAGAGGCATCAAGCCATACGGGTATCTTTTCTCTTTGGCCTATAAACAAGCCATTTTCCCGGAACCAGACGTACCGATTTTCGGAGACTGCGGAGCGCCAAAATATCGCTACGAAGACTCTCCAAGAATTGGAAACCAGTCGGTTACGGCTAGCTGGGCAGCCGATGAGTATCGCTCTAGAACTATTCACCACCGGGAAAAGTATATCGTTGCCCCGGACCACATCCTGATGGAAAGCTTGTCCCACAAGCAGTTGGAGCAAAGACGGGAATTCAACTGGACGCAAGCTAAAAATTTTCTATCCTTGGTCAAGGACTGGCCTGACACGACAGCGATCGCGGTGGCTCACGGTGTCACGATAAGAGAACGAATACACGCCGCCCACTGCCTGATTGAATTGGGCTACGAAGCAATAGGACTAGGAGGGTTGGTCGGAATCGGTGGAGTCAGGCACACGCTGGAAATCATCAAAGCGATCGCAGATACCCTGCCTAAAGAAATATACATTCATGTGTTTGGTCTGTGTTCCCCACAATTCATCAGGGGGTTTGCTGAACTAGGAATCTCAAGTTTTGACGGTTCCACGCATCTGAGAGGGGGATTCAAGGGCAACTTCTTTGAGGCAGTCGGTAAGAGGTTGGTAAGGCACAAATGCGAAAAGGAGCACATCCCAATCCCAAAGTGCTATTGCCAGCAGTGCAAAGCCTTGAGCAAGTTAAATATCGAACCCAGGTTGAAGAACAACCGCCAAAACAACTTAGGGCGGGTACTGCATAATTTAGGAGCGCTAGCGCGAGCGCACAGAAACGCAACTCTTAGAAGGCAAATCGTTTTGGTAGCGTGCGTTTCCAAGAAGCTTGAGCACCGTGCTCCAGCTATAGAGATTTATTGCTCTCAATGGTTTCGGGCAGCTTGCAAATACGCACTGTCAACGGGATGGGAACTGTATTTTCTCAGCGCCCAACATGGTTTAGTTCGCCCCAGCCAAGTCCTTGACCCCTATGAATGCGACCCAAGGAAGAAAACCAAGAAAGAAAGGCTCCAATGGCAAGCAATGGTTGTCGATCAGCTAAAAGAATTGGCTCCAGATGGCGCACAATTCGCGATCGTAGGTGGAAAATTTTATTACGAAGGGGTCAAAGAAAAGCTAGAAGAACAAGAATTGTACACGGTAGCAACACCTCTAACAGGTAAGATGATTGGGTGGCAGCTAAACTGGTTAAAAGTCAACACGCCAAAATACCAGCAACTATCGCTGACACTAAATTGTTGTGCCTGAAGCTTAGAACAAACAAATATCGGCGACTACATTTACAGTGTAGACTTAGGTTGCTGTTGTAAACCCCTCTCAAGCGGTCAAATCCCCTGTATAGACTCAGGCTAGCGCTCAATTAGAAAAAAGAACTTTAATACGAGCGAAGGGAACAATGGAATACCAACCTTGGCACCTTAAGTACAGACCGCAGTTGCTTAAAGAACTGACAGGACATTCGCTGGTAACAAGAACACTAAGTAATGCAATCAAAGAAAGAAAAATCAGTAACGCCTATTTATTTGAAGGCAAAAGCGGTACCGGGAAGACTTCAACAGCCAGAATTTTTGCCAAATCACTAAACTGCCGAGAAAGTGCCAAACCTACGCTCATGCCCTGTGGGAAATGTCTAAATTGTAGAAGCATTGAAGCCGTCAGCAGTTTAGACGTTCTCGAAGTAGATGCAGCTAGCAAAAATAAGGTCGAGGATATCAGGGAAATCATCGACTTAGCACAGCTATTCCCTGTAAATAGCCGTTACAAAGTCTTCATTATCGATGAAGCACAGATGTTGACAAGACACGCACAGAATGCTTTCCTGAAAACACTAGAAGAAGCTACTCCCCAAATAGTTTTTGTGTTGGCAACAACCGAAAAGGAAAAGCTGTTACGTACAATTATCGGGCGATGCCTGCACCTAGAATTTTCACAGCTTACCCGACCTGATATCGTAAGCAGGCTCAAGCAAATCTGCTCAAAGGAGAAAGTTAAAGCTTCGGAAGATGCACTCGCCCTTATTGCTCAATCTTGCCGGGGAGGAATGCGAGATGCCATTCAGTTATTAGAAAAGCTCTCGATTTCTCAACGAGAAATTGCTGTAGAAGATGTCAAAGAAGCAACGGGCGCAATTCCCACAGAAAAACTCCTCTTAATACTCAACTCCCTATTCGGAGGCGAAACCACAGGAATTCACCGCTTGTTAAGGATATCTTCAGAACTGATATCACAGGGAAAAGAACCCAAAAAGATACTTGCAGAAATCCTAGAAATCTACCGAGACTTGCTACAACTATGTCTGATTGCAGATAGCAGCCCAACTGTTGAAAGCGAAGAAATTGTGCTAACTAGCAGCATCAGTCTAGAACACCTGCAAAAGATAGTACAGATGACTTCCTGGCGGCAACTAGAGTTAGGGTTAGAAGCTCTTGAAAAAGCCGAAAGAGAAATAGAGCTTTCACCAAGTCCAGTAGCTTGGTTGGATATCTTCTTCATTCGGTTGGCAAAACTGGGAATGTTCTAATCCTCGATATCAAAACGTAAAAGGGTAGGAAAACAATACTTGGGTTCCTGCCCCTACAAGGTGCATCCCTTGCGCCCTTACAAATAGTTTTGAGAAGGGATTCTTGGAGACAAGAGGGACAGTACTGAGAGAG
>DALYIW010000018.1:40376-53840 GCA_031970155.1 Coleofasciculaceae cyanobacterium CTOTU46601
CCCCGACATAGTTTCAATTGCATTACGGAGAGTGATATCACCATGCAAGTATTCGTTGCTACCGGAGATGACGAGTATCAAATTGAAGAATTTGTCAAGCTCAAGAAAAAGGAATTAGATCCGGTGTGGGTAGATTTAAATTACCACGAATTTTTGAGTGAAAACCTAAAAGAGGCAATAGGATGCATCAGGGCAATACCATTTAGCACTAGCCAGAAACTTGTAGTTATAAGAGGAGAAATCGAGAAAGAACAAGCAGATAGAATTGAAGAATTACTCGAAAACCAACAGGAATCAACCACAGTTATTTTCCTAACCCATCTGGATGGACGAACCCAAGTTGGAAAACTGTTAACATCAAAAACACAAGTCAAGCAATTTAAAGCGCTGCCAGGGTGGAGAATTCAAGAACTGACTCAAGTCTGCACACAAGTGGGGATTACACAGGGAATCCAGCTTCCTCTACAAGTCGCTCAATACATTGCCGAAGCCGTTGGAAGCGACCGGAGAAAACTGAGCAAAGAAATCGAAAAGCTCATTCTATGCAGAGGGAAACAAACTATTAAATTTTCAGAGGTGAAGAAACTCATTCCCTCAATAACTCATTCCAGCCTAGAACTGGCTTCTGCCATAAAGAAGAAGGATGCAGTCTCGGTCAGCAAAATAACTGATGCGTTGCTCTGTTCGGGAGAACATCCACTCTTGGTCGTAGCAGCAGTTCTGAGTTTGGTTAGAACCTGGCTAAAGCTCAAAGCTGCACTCGAAGCCGGAATAAGAGATGACAAGAAATTGGCAGAGGCTTGCGAAATAGGGAACCCAAGCAGATTGTATTACCTGAAACAAGAGGTAAAAGACATCTCGTTGACAGGGTTAATGGAAATCGCGATCGCCTTCTTTGAGACCGAGTGCTCCATCAAGCAGGGATTAGAACCCAGCCGACTTAAAGAGCGCTTTTTAATAAGCATGACAAAGCTTGAGTAACAGCTGTGCGCTTTGCAGGTGCCATTCGAGTCGCAATCATTAAAATCAGCTAGCGCTTGAGAAGGGATGTCTCTCTCAAAACTTAGCAAAACTTTAACAATGTCGGCAGCAGAACTCATAGTGTACGCAAATTGCACTCTCGTGGAAATAGCCCTGTTATTCTTCTTAACATGCTTGCTGGCAAGCATCAGGAGAGAAAAGCCGTTCTAACTCAGGCAGCAACCCCCTCAACGGGGTTTGTTTTTTTTTAAAGAGATGTCTCTCTTGTTATAAAAATTCAACTAAAATTAATAATATGTCGCCAACTGGGGAAAGGAAGTAATTTTCTCCAGTTGGAAAAAATAGCCATGCCGAGTATCCTGTAGCGAGAACAATGGAACGGAGAATTTTACTGGGTTCTTTCTTAGAACTAGAAGGAAACACAGTTCTCATTAAGTTGTTATCAAACTTCGATATAGAGATTGTCAAACTCGAAAAACTTGAACTAATTCTAAGAGAAGAAAAAGACAACTTAGCTGATTTAATCCTCTTAGATTTTTCTCAAAAAGAGGAAGAGGGATTAGTCTGGATTTCAAAAGTAAGTCTAAATCCCCAAAAATCCCCAGTCATTGTAGTAGGGGAAACTCCAGATAAAAACTTCGGACTCAAATATCTAAGAGCAGGTGTTCAAGATTTTCTAATCAAAAGCCAGTTAACAGAACTTTCACTTTTAACGGTCATCAATTCTACTCTAGAGCGCTATAAGTTCTACCAAGAAAGCCAGGAAAAAGTACAAAAAACCTATAATTTTCTCTACCACGTTTTCAACCGAGTAGAAGACCCCATATTTGTTAAGGATAAAGACCATCGATGGCTGCTCTACAATAAGAGATTTTGCGAGTTCCTTCAGTTAGATAAAGATGAAATATTAGGGAAATCTGATACAGACCTCTTTTCACAAGAGGAGGCAGAGGTATTTTGGAAACAAGACGCTCTAGTCCTTGAAACCGGGATACCCAATGAGAATGAGGAAGTGATTAGCTTTGAACAGGGAACGAGAATAATTTCCACTAAAAAGTCCAGATTTATTGACCGAACAGGAGAAGCATTTGTCATCGGAATAATCCGAGACGTAACTGACTACAGAAATTTAATAGAAAAAGAGAAAGAAGCGAGGGAAGAAGCCGAGAAAGCCAACCAAGTTAAAGACAATTTTTTAGCTATTGTCTCTCACGAACTCAAAAATCCACTTACAACAATATTTTGCTTGGCCAGGTATATACAGCAGGGAGATCACCCCAAAAATAAAAGAAATTATCTTCTCAAGAAGATTGAAAAAAGTGCTACTACTCAAGAGCGATTAATCAAAGATTTACTAGATGCATCGCAGATTGTTCACGACGGAAAATTAGACATAGAGTATAGCACGGTAAACCTAAAGGAGATAATCCAAGACACGCTTATTCCGGCTAAGGAACGCGCCCGCGAAAAGTCAATAACCCTTAAGAGCTACCTAAAGGAAGCCTGTATAGTTGGAGACCCAGTCCGCCTTCAACAGATTGTAATGAATTTACTCTCTAATGCCATCAAGTTCACCCCTAAAGACGGCAAAATCAGTATAAGGCTTTTAAAAAAAGGTGAATCTCAAGTTGAAATCGAGCTCAAGGATACAGGGGTGGGAATCAGTCCGGAATTTCTGCCTCAGGTTTTTGAATTTTTCAAGCGAGAAAATGGTAAAGGCACAAAGAATGTGAAAGGCTTGGGCTTAGGCTTGGGAATCGTAAAACACTTAGTCGAAAGCCATAACGGCACGATTACCGCTTCAAGTCCAGGCAAAGGAAAGGGAGCAACATTTAAGGTAACACTGCCATTGGTTCCTTGTTCCGAGGAAGATGCCACGAAGGGTCGATGCTTTGGTGTGCGCGAAGCAACACATCGCGCCGCAGCATTAAATATCTTCTCTTAGCTCTCTTGACGATGGCTCTAATTTTGTTAGGGTCACTAGCGCCAGTGCGAGCGCATAGCGTGCCTGTAGACGCGACAGCGGCTTCCCGAAAGATAGAGCATTCGCCGTCTGTGCCAGGGAACAATGAACAGCAGCTGGCGAAAGCAGCAGGAAGGCACCCCGTCACAAAGCGATCGCTATAAAGAGCGGAACAAGCCGAGAGCTCTCCCGAGAGCAGCTACACGCATCGCTAGCGCTAAGTATCCCTGTGAGTTTTTAGGTATATAAGCGCTATGGTGATGACAGCTGAACCACCCGTTCGAGAAAAAACTGCAACAAAAAGCTCTCGTAAGCGCCAGAAAAATAACGTTGAACTGTCCGTAAAACTTGTTTGCGACTCTTCAGAACTAGAAAGACACCTTGCACTTGCTTATCGAGCCGTATCGGGACACCCGTCCCATCCCGTATTGAAGAACGTACTGCTTGAAGCAGACGTTAAAACTCAAACTGTGAAGTTAACCGGATTCAACCTCAGTATGGGGATTGAAACAACTTTCGATGCTCGAGTTGAAATAGGAGGAAAAGTCGCCCTACCCGGAAGGCTGCTAAATGATATAGTCTCAAAGTTGCCTTCAGGAGAAGTCACGCTCTGGTGCAGTACTAAAAAAGACGTTGGAGAGACGTTAGGGGAAAAACTTTCTGTCGGACTAGAATACGCATCAGGGCAAGTCCAGTTCTCTGGAATAAGTCCTGAAGAGTTCCCCAGCCTACCGCAAGTAGATGGCACCGTACTGTACTTGCCTCAAGAAACTTTACTTGAGGGCTTGCGCGGAACATTGTTTGCAACCAGCTCCGACGAAACCAAGCAGGTATTCACTGGAGTTCACGTAACCCTGGAACAGGACAAAGTCGAATTCGCCTCGACTGACGGACACCGACTGGCAGTAGTGCAAGCAACAACCTATTCAGCTGAAGATGGTGAATCGGAGTCTGTTGAGCAAACAGAGGATAATGGTTCAAAGGCAGTAGAAGTGACCATACCCCGATTTGCGCTGCGAGAAGTGGAACGCCTCTTGGGAACTATCTGTACTTCGAGCAACAAAGGAAAAGAAGAGTCGGAGGAACAGCCACTAACTCCAGCCGTTGAACTGCGCTTTGAACCAGGGCAGCTCCGATTCAAAGTGGACAATTGCAAAGTCAGCACCAGGACTTTAGAGGGTCAATATCCAGACTACCGCCAGTTAATTCCTGTTTCGTTCCTACGCCAAATCACAGTGGAGCGCCGCCAGTTGCTCAACACGGTAGAACGAATTGCAATATTAGCTGGCCACAAGAACAACGTAGTAAAGTTCAGCCTCGATGCAACAGAACAGCAAATGGTACTGTCTGTGGAAGCGGCTGACGTTGGCAACGGACAAGAATCAGTACCAGCAGAAGTTTCCGGTAAAAGTATGAACATTGCATTTAACGTCAAATACATCATCGACGCCCTCAAATCCATTGCAGCTTCAGATGTCGTGATTCAATTGAACGAAGCCAATATGCCAGTAATCGTCACTCCCGTTGGTGGACAACTTAAAAAGTTAGTACTTCTGATGCCGGTACAGCTAAAAGCGTGAGCCTAAAAGCACTCTTGGATGTGGCAAGGGGATGTCAAGTTAGAGCAATTAAAGGCGCTCTGCCTATAGTCCGTAGGACGCAAACGGCGAGTTCTTGACCAAAATTGGGGAGTGAGGGGGTAGTGACACACTTGGTGAGCCACACTCATCTATGAATGAGGATGAATGACTACCGAGCTTCCCGCTCAGAACGGAACGGATGGCACGAGAGGTCTGTACCAGTCTTGAACGACACTGCCAGTCAAAGTCTCTCAAGGTCGCTCAAGGGCGAATCCAATTCTCGCAATTCCCTAGTCAAGTCCTTGTGATAATCAAGCCAGATAGTAGCAACCCCCTCTTTTACTAATTTTACAGTGCCGACCAAGCCACAACGCTTGGAGTGTGGGTAAAGGTATCGAACGCGCTCGCCAACTTGAATGAGTGTCAATTCCTGCTCTCGCACGGCTCCTGGTTCCGGGGCGTCGGTAGGGTGGGCAGCTGGAGTGGGTGCGAACGCTGTTTTAACCTTCTTTGCAAAATTTGCAGATTCAGGCGTAGATTTGCGGTCTGAATCTGTTCCTTCCGCTCTTGTGGGCAGCGCCACTCGAGAAGAAGGCGCGAACGCTTTGGCATGGGCTTGGGCGGGAGGGGAAAGCTCCCGATCAACTACTGATACTTCTACTGATATTTCCTCAGTAGCCAGAGTCGTTGATTTGTCTAGGGTTGAGGGTAAACTCTTGATATTTCGATCCGGCTTGCCGTCACATTCTAGTGAGGGTTCTTCCTCAGTTTCAGGAAACTGAGAATTAATATCAGTACTATCAGTAGTATCAGGAGTATCAGGAGTTAGTACTTCAATCTCTCTGAGAGCAACCATTTCAGCCTCTACTGATATATCAGTAGTTTGATCAGTAGTTCGAGCGGGAGTCTCAGTAGTTGTGTCATCCCACACTAATTTCAGTCGGTTCCCCTTACCGACCAACCGACCATACCCCAATTGAGCCAGTTCAATCAAATCGTCCCTCAGCTTGCCGGGACGCTCTTTCCTGAGCCAACTAATTGTTGATTGAATTTTGCCTGCGGTTAATTCGCCGAACTGCTTGAGTTTGCCCAAAATGGCAGACAGTCGCTTACCTAACCCACCTAACCCTTGCGCTGCTGCACCTTCTGAATGAATCAGCGTGACTTGCGATAGGTAAAATTCCGAGAGTGCGATCGCTGCTTGAACTCGTTCATGGGGAATGTTTGGTGATGGCTCTGTATGAGCTGCCTCTAGTTCCCAGATCAGGTGCAGGATAAGAGCTAGACGAGCCGTATAGCCTTCCATCTTGCTAATGGCAGCTCTCATACCCTGTTGTGGGTGGCTGACGCGCCGTTGTTCCAATTTCCAATGGTAATCGTCGTAAAGTGCTTGAGCGTCAGAGGCGAACTTGTATTCAGCAGGCTTGAGCTGGCGAGCACTCTGGTATAAATCCTTGAGGAAGGCTAGCTGGAATGTGGTATCACCCTCTGGTAGCCGCATCGCCTTCAAGGGAATAAGTGCCCACAAAAACCGAGACCACTCACCTAGGTTGTCCTCAAAATTACCCATATAACTTTGGAGCATGGCCTGTTGGATAGCACCCATAATGCTCATCGCATCATGGATTAGTGAGATACGTTCTCCCCCTTTGAGGTTTTTCTTGACGCCACGCCCATTCCAGCCGGATAGTATCGACTGCTTGTCCTCCCCACGACCATTTTTGTAAGCACCGTAGGAGCTGAACAGACCGGAAAGTTCATCTTTGATCAACAGGAAACTAGTATCAGGCTGCTGACCCTTGATTTGATCAATCGCCTCGATGGTTGCCTTATCGACGTAAAATTCTTGCAGAGGTTTAGGCTCTACGGGTTTGGCGTCGAGCCATGCCGCTTTATCCTCTTTGTTGTTGGGTTTTTGCTGTTCCCATTCCTGAAGTTCCTTTTGATACTCCCGCCATTCGGTGCAAAATCGCTCTTCTTCTTCTGCTTGAAGTTCCTTTAGGCCGTCCAAGACGACGTTGAGAATTGGTGACTTGCGCTGCCCAGACTCGGTTACTAGGCCGCCGTAGATAATCGCTGGTTCCACAAACCCAATTGACTTCTTGACGGCTATCCGCGTTTGTGGATGCAGGCAGGAAGCGACAGCGGCGAGGAAGATGGTTATAAACGCGGCTGTGGGGGCTTCCATCCACCGAGCCATCTGGGTCATTGGTTTAGCGTAAGACTCAGGTAGATATTTCGATAGAGTCAGAGTGCGCTCTTTGTAGGATTCAAGCTCTTCAATTTCCTGCTTGCGCTCACGGCAGCTCTCCAGTTTTTCCCAATCGGCCTCAAGAGTTTCGTAGAGCTCTTTTATATCTCTGGTCGGCCGCCCAGTTTCTTTGGCTAGCTTGGAAAATGCTTCAGAAAGTTCTGCGGGCTTGGGATTGCTTTCTATGAGTCGAGTAATCCGTGCAATGGTTTCGGGGGTTGAATCGCCCAGCTGCTCGAGCTGTTGAGCGAGCTGTTGTTCAAGCTTAGAGGATACTTCAGAAAGTGGAGCCATTGGGTCGCAGGCCAACTTGAGTGTATCCTGAGCCGCTTCGATCAATTGACGCCTTCTCAATAGCTCAGCCAATCTTTTGGCGTAATAATCGATGTTAGCGGTCGAAACGATGTTTTCGACCAAACTCGCAATCCGATGTGTACCTCCAATGGCTTCGAGTAACCCAAGGTCGTTAAGCCACATCGTCACCGTCATTAAATCTATTGGCGAACCTTGTAGATGCAATTGGAGTGCCGCTCGATAAATTCTCTGGTGATCCAGGATGTAAAAGGCGTCTGGACCAGGAATAATGTCGATGATTCGGGGGAGCGCGTGGCTATCGAGCAGTACTCCCCCCAGAATTTTCTCTTCCAGTTCAGCGTCAAAGGGGGGGTTAGCTAAAGCTCCAAAATCTTGTTTGAGTGCTGCTACCATTAGTGCACCTCCTTTTCAGAGCCGAGGTTGGAAATTTGAAGTCCTGACGCTGCGATAACCTCTTGATGTTCTTGATGTTGTTGAACGTATTCTGGTTCTTTTAAACTTGAAAACATGAGCCGCCTCCTGTGCGGTGTAGTGGAGTACACTCCCCTACCTGGCTCTAAAAGAAGGCAAAAATTCATCTTGCAGCACAAGTGACCATTACAATGGCAGAATTGTCTAAGTAAGACAGTTCGTAAGACAGTACTGACTGTCAAACCGTTAAACACGGTTTTTTGCTTTTATGAGCTTTACGGATTGCCAAACAAGTGAACAAATCTGCCCCAAGTCTGGTAAACTTAGGCATGAAACGTAACTCTGCTGCATTCGCGGCAGCCAGAGTATGAGAAAGACGATTCTTGCCTTCCTTCACGACCTTTCGCAAAGACACCTAAACTCTGAAAAGGTAAGTGGTAGGGAGAATTTATTTACCGAGTTGTGTCCCGCTCTCAAGGCGGGATTTTTATTGGCAACATAAAAAGCTAAAGTAGTCTAAAGGTATCTTAATACGGTTTTGCCCTCGTGAACATGAATGAGGTTGTGGTGAAACTCCTAGAGGATTATGTAGAGACTCGCGCTCCTAGTAAATATCTTACTGGAACTGACACTCACAGCTTTTTAGAGCAGCTGGCAATACTCGCAATCTCAACAGCAGCAGCGCAACGCGATCGCACTCATAGGATGTGACAGAAAATACCGCTTCAGCTCGACCGCTGCCAGAAAATTCGAGGCTCGGCGCTGGTAGTACCAAAGTTTTCAGGGAACTTGGCTTATCTGCCCTGCCTGCAACCGCCGACTTTCGCGATCGCTTCCGGTCAGGAACATAAATAGCAACAGAACTTTTCTAGGTGAAATAGAGGGCATCGCCTCTTACAAATCAAGAGAATGGTACCCTTATTGGTACTTTTGGAGAAGGCTTCTAAGGTGGTTAAATCCATCATTATGTTCATATTGGCTTACATGAGACATGAGATGTCAAACACACGATGAACAAGCCTTGGGTGTATGCCCGTATTGTGGAAGAGCTGTTTGCACCAAATGTGCTTCATTCGATAGAAATCAACGGTTAGCGTGTTCTGAAGGATGCGAGGCGGCTCTAGACGCCCAGGACAGGGCAATGCGTCTTATCGTTAAGAAAACCAACCAGTCCCTGATAGTGTCAGCTTTCTTTTGTTATCTAGTTGGGGGTGTGGCGATCGCCTTTGGATTGATACTCTTCCTTTTTGACACGCGGTATATAATTCTCTCCATTTACGGTGTAGTGTTTGGAATAGCCCTCCTCATCGGTGGTGCCTTTTACGGACGCGCTGGCAAGAAACGTAGCAATATCTAAAGCAAGTTGTCAGGTTGACGGTGAAATAGGAACTGAGATTTTCTAGGGGAAATAAGGGGTGCGCTTCTCAACACTCCACCTACCAAGCAGCAAATTCGCTTGTGAAATAAGGGGTGCGATCGCCCCCACGTTCCTTCCAGCAATTCACTTGTTAAAAATCTTCGGGATTGATCGGGAGCAATTTTACTTGCATGTAGATGAGCTAAAACCAGACAGACTTTTTCAGGAAAAGTCTTGATTTGACGTGTTGTTCTACTTATCTGCACGCCATGCCCCAGAAAGACATATCTAGCAGACTAACAAGTCAATAAACTAATTGGAAACAAGATCGATGAGATTTAAATCAAACTTGAGTTGTGCCAGTCTGCTGCTAGTTTTAACAGGACTCATTACTCCAAACCTAATCCTATCTCCACCTTCTTACGCCGTTCCCCAATCCGTTTGGCGTTCATTTTCACCCCCTGGAAGCGGGTTTTCCATCCTCATGCCAGGAACACCCAAGCAACAAATCAATACTGAATCCTTTTGGAGCCTCGATGGAAAGAAGGTGAACATAACAGAACACACGTTTATAAGTGAACGTATCGAGCAGGATGGAACAATCTACACAGTGGCCTACAGTGATTATCCTGCCACTTCTTCCTTTGACTCTTCATCAGAAGAACAAGCTAAAAAATGGCTGGAATTTTTATCTGCCCTGATCGAAAGTAGCAGCCCAGGAATGATGCAACGGAAACAAGTACTGCGCTTGAACGGTCATCTCGGCACGGAGATGAAGTTCGACATTACACAAAAGGGTCAACCAGGAACTTTGTGGATCAGAACGTTCGGCGTTCCGCGCCCTAACAATAAGATTCGCGCTTATCGAATTTTAGTTATCAGTACAAAGGAGCAGTCATTGCAACGCACACTTGATGGTTTTTTCAAATCCTTTAAACTGATAAATCCCTAGCCAACGAAAAAAGCCTACCAGGGCGTGACAGTGATTGCTTTAGTTTAGTCAGGGCATACCCTATTTCGTTTGACACTCCCTATAGGTGAAATAGGAGCAAACACCAATTCTAGGCGAAATAGGAATGGTGAGCAGTAAGATGATTGCGATCGCACCCTATCCCCCACTGAATCTAATGAACCCTATCATCCGACGCCTCAATATCCTAGACACGGACTATGCCGCATTCATCGATCCGCGCAACCAACAGAGAAAGCGGGTTAATTCAGACCAAAACCCCTGCCCTCCTTCCCAAAACACCCTCAATTACCGACTTTGGACAATAGAGATATCAACCCTGGATGATAAGTGGTGCTTGACGATTTACCAGCCACCGGGGTTCTATATAGAGCATTTGCATTTAGACTGTAGCCGAGATGAGGCGCTCACTATTGCTAAAGCCTATATCGATCAAGCGATAGGCAGTCCTTACCCGTGACTCTACAAGTAGCGGTAATGCGATCGCTCTGTCATGGATGATTCTATAAATCTAGTTAGTTGTTATCCTTTTTAATACATCAGGGAGCCTTTACCTCTCTCAACGATAACGAAAAAGGCTTCCTTCTATGTGGCTTAAATATGGCGTTAATGCAGATAACGCGCTGGTTTCTGTTGAAGATGTCCCCAGTGGCAAAACCAATCTGACCTGTCTTTATTGCGGCGGGGGACTAACCGCGAAGAAGGGAAAAATCAAAGAGCACCACTTTGCACACACGGGGGAGAGCTGTTATCCCGTTGCAAAGAAACAAATTCCGACTCTCCCACTCTACGACAACTTCAATATCGAGCTGTCGGGCAAAGAGCTGGAAGAACTGAAAGTATTTTGGAAGAACTATGGGGTCAGTAATGATGAGATTTGTGTAAAGCCTTCTTTTAAGTTAATTTTATCTAAACTGCTGACCTGGAACGAGCGTGGATTCTATGAGTTCACCGACTTGGGAAAAATCCCAGTAGGGGCACTATCATTAGAGCTTTTCAACGAAGTGCAAGAGCCACTGCTACTAGATAAGCTGCTGAAGTTGGAAGGAGCAGCCGAACGAGCAAGAATTATAAATTCTCGGCACGTAACTGAACGAATTGCTGATTTGAGAATCTATCGCGCTCAGTATAAAAGAATTCTGGAGCATAAACTCTACTTTCTGGAAATCAAAGCCGATAGGAAAGTCTTACATAAAATTGGGATTACTAGGCGACCGATTGAGGAACGAGTCGCTGAAGTCCAAAGAGATTTAATTACTCACTACAAATCAGTTGAAATCCAAGTTTTGGCTACTTGGGAACATCGAGGTAATGTAGAGCTATATTTCAAACATCGATACAAAGATTTTAATTATCGAATTGGCAAACTAACAGAGTACTTTAAATTTGATGATATTGAATTAGTGCTAGAGAATTTACACCGAATGAAGCCTAAAGTTTTAGAGCAAGTTGAGCTCGATATTCTTGAGGGAAATCTCAATCAGCTTGAGGCTGTTATTTAGGGGATGCCCTCCTGGGTGCGATCGCTCCAGTTCTAGGAGATTTGGTAGAGTGCGAGCGCACCCTTTCCCCTTTATTTTCTTAACCCTTACCAAAGAACCGTTTAAAGGGATTTGAGGCGACTTGCCCAAACCTTCCAGGCAGATTTCGTTGAGCAGCTTGAACCGGGTCTGGAGCTGTAAAAATTTGGGCGGCGCGATCGCGAAGTTTAGAACTGTGCTCCTGAGAAGTGGAAACAAGCGTTGCGCCCTGTTCATCTGCATCTGTTTGGGCATCAGCTAGAGCGGTCTGATATGCCTGATTTAAGGAAGGGAGACTAGCTGCGATTGTAGGCAGTTCCACAATCCGAGCCTCCAGATTCTGACCAATAGCATGAAGCTGTTGTTGCAGTCCCAATGGCAAAGATTCCTCCTGGCGACCAAGGGCGGTCATAAAAGCCACAAGAATTTTTTCATTTTGAGAGTTTAAAGAGCTCATGATTTAAACAACTATTCCAATACAGATAAAATGATTACAAAAATACTGAAAGTCTATTTCATTAATAGTAGAAAACTTTGTGAGCTTTGAACTCAGAGACTGACATAAATCTAACTTTGGGCAGAGCCATTATTTCCGGCTTCTAGTGGTAAGCACACAAAGCCCTGCCAATTACAATCTGACAAAACGTGAGAGCGATCGCATCCGGTTAAGCGGGGAATACTGAGCTAAAGTGCGATCGCTCATAACATGAAAACCCTCAACTTCATCCGCTCACTATTCCAGCCAGCACCAACTCAGCCGACCATTGAGATCTACGGGCAAGCCAGCAGCAGTCTTGACCTAGAACAGATTCAACCTGTGATGGAATGGCTGATGAGCAGCTTGCTCAATGCGGGATACTTCGGAAGGTCTCACCTAATTTGGGATGGTGGCGACCAAGGCATTTTAAAACCTGTTCTAACTGGGGTGTTCAAGAATGAGCCAGTGTTTCTCTATCGGTGCGGTGACAGACTCTCGGCACCGCCAGAGAAATGTTACTGGCGGTTGATGGGCGAACACCCGAGCTTGAGGATTTATCAGCTTGAGGTGATGGAGGATGAATGATGGTTAGGGGCGATCGCAAGATTCGTAAAGAGCATCTTGCACTAGCTTCAAAGGTAACGTTTTGTTGCTAGAGCGACAAAATGCATAAACGTGCCTGAACCAGACCTGAGTAATTTATGCAGGCTGCTAAAAACTCTTGTCAAAAGCTAATTTTAGGTTCCTGAGCATTTACTATGAAAAAGTTATCACGGCTTACAATTGGAACAGCAATAATCGCTTTAGTCTTATCGTCATCACCCAGAGTTAAAGCTGCTTCAAGTACAACTTGCAGTTCCTCGGCTATTCCAGTTTCAGGTGCTGGGGGAAATTATGTTTATGAATTCACTAGCACAGCCGACTCTGCCCAGCTTAAGATTTGCAGTACTTCT
This sequence comes from Coleofasciculaceae cyanobacterium CTOTU46601, assembly GCA_031970155.1. GTDB lineage: Bacteria > Cyanobacteriota > Cyanobacteriia > Cyanobacteriales > Coleofasciculaceae > DALYIW01. The sequence continues at coordinate 53,156 of DALYIW010000018.1, forward strand.
TCTGTATCCGGCAGTACTTTACTCACTCGTAGAGTCTCTTTTGGAGATAACAATTGGAGAGGGTCATTTGTCATTTTATTTGATGAAGAATTTGATGATGAAGTCGATATACAAGTAAGCCTTCAACATGTGGGCAAACCGTCTAGTATTAGCTATACAACTAAATCCTTGAGTGGTAAAAGTTGGCTACATGCTGAAGAGAACTCTGGTTCAGTTCAGGGATATGGCGTTAGAGTTTATCCCCCCTGTGGTCTTCAAGATATATGTTTTTGGGAAAAACTTACCTGGAAGAGCCATTCAGAATGTTGTTTTGATCGAGATGAAATAGACAGTTGGAATTACACCTTGAATGCTAGTTTTGGACAGATACCAATTGTTCCTTAATGTAAAACCTCCATTGTGTAACCAGGTGTGCGAGCGCAAGGGTTCGCTTGTGAAACAGAAGGCGATCGCCTCAATCCCCCCGTCACTTCCCAAACGATTGACCCCACCGTTCCCAGTTCTCCTTGTTGAAAGGCGATCGCCACCACCGGAAAAAACGGACTAATCAGTAGTCAACGGCAGCATTACAGTAAAGGTTGTACCCACCCCCACCTCACTTTCAACAGCGATTGTCCCTCCGTGCAAGTCCACCGACTTTTTGGCGATCGCAAATCATGTCGTTTAACTTTTGTTAAGTTCGCAT
>DALYIW010000018.1:53850-54226 GCA_031970155.1 Coleofasciculaceae cyanobacterium CTOTU46601
TTGCGATCGCAAGCCCTAGCCCTGTTCCCTGAATCGTACCCACATTGCTAGCACGCCCAAAGGACTCAAACAGTTGCCCTAGGTCTTCTGTGGGAATGCCGATACCACTGTCAGCTATCTGAAATACTACGTCAGTCTGAGTGCAAACTAGACTAAATTGAATCTCACCTCCACCTGGAGAGTACTTAATTGCATTAGAGAGCAGATTCGTGAGAATATGCCCCAAAAGTTTCTCATCCATTCGAGCCAAGTGACTCTCATCCTGGCACAAGAAAGTGATGGTGTGCTTCTCTAGACTCAAGGTGAGAGTTTCGGCGAGATCGCGGGCTACAGCCACCACATCAATTGGTGTTGGCTCAAACTTAAGTTTCCCCGC
>DALYIW010000018.1:54237-56655 GCA_031970155.1 Coleofasciculaceae cyanobacterium CTOTU46601
GATGAGCAGCACCTCATCCAACAGCTGGGTCATCCGTTCGAGCGCACTCTGAATACGCTTGTAATGATTGCGTTTTTTCTCAGAAGATAACCTCTCACCATAGCGTTCTAGCAATTGGTTAGACGACCCAATCGTGGTAAGGGGAGTACGAAACTCGTGAGAGACTAAGGCGATAAATTGAGAGCGAAGTTCGCTCAGTTCCTTTTCTCTTTCTAAGGCGTTGCGAATTTCGGCTTCGGCCTGCCCAAGAGCCTCAAGCGCCTGTTGACGTTCAAGGAGAGCTAATTCCAGAAGAGCGGTACGTTGTCTTACTCGATTGTCCAACTCTTCGTTGAACAGCCGCAACGCTTCTTCAGCTTTCTTGCGCTCAGTGAACTCCTGACAGAAGACGAAAAAGCCTAAGACCTTTCCTGAGCTACTAATATGGGGAACATGATCGACTAATAAATAACGACGCTTCCCATCATTAAAGACCGTTTCAAATTCATACCTCACGCTTTGCCCAGCTAGTGCTAATGTCACATACTTTTCAATCTCCTGATACTGTTGTGGCGACATGAATTCAGAAACGGCTTTCCCGATCACGTCTTCGGCACAAATCAGCGACCATTCCCCATATCGTTGGCTGACGAGTTGGTAACGTCTGAGCGTATCTATGTAGGAGACTTTCCCTGGGAAAGCGTCCATTAACAGTTGCACCTGGGATTGGGCTTCTTGGAATGACTCTTCCAGTCTTTGGCTTTGTGTGCACTGTTCACAGATGAGGAGTAAAACCGGATTGTTGCCGACTGGCTGCAAGGCATCGAGGGTTACTTTTACCCACTTCGTTTTTCCCTCTTTGGTCATCAGCCGAAACTCCCCAGCGACCTGTGGGTTTAAACTTTGTTCATCAGAAGTCAAAGCTTCTTGCAGCCTTTGTTGGTCACCAGGGGAGAAGATTTTAACAATTGAGTTTCCGACTAACTCAACAGCCGAGTAACCAAGAGACTCACGGGCAAACCGATTCGCATCAAGAATTACCCCAGTTGTTTCCACAACCAGGCAGGTGCAGGGGATTTTTTCATATAAACCCTCGTACCATTTCATCGAGAAATGCTTGTTGCTGGTCGGAACTCATGTACCTATTATGATCCACTAAGCTTCGGTGGCTTTAAGCTGTTCAAGTTGCTCCTCTAGACACTTGTGTTCAGTGATGTCTACGCACACAACAAAGATACCAACGACCTCCCCAGAGCCGCTGACATGTGGGATATGGGTAATTCGGAGGTAGCGTTGTTGACCATCGGTAAAGTTCAAGGAGCAATCATACCTAACTTCCTGACCCGACAAGGCTGACTCCACATAAGGCTTCACCTGTTGATACTCTTCTCCCATCAACTCATGGACAGTCTTCCCCACAAGCTGGTCAGCCGTAGTTTCGTACCAATGTTCGTACTGCTTGTTGACAAATTGATAGCGCTGATTTTTGTCAACGTAAGAAACCTTAGCGTCTACTGCGTCAGATAACGTCTGGAGCAATCCCTTATACCGCTCTATCTCAGCCTCCGTAGCCTGATGATGAAAAATTGACTTGTCCTTCACGATAGAAGTCATAGAAATCACCTGAGAGTTTCCTGAATTCCTTTTTTATGATAGTCCCCGATTTGCCCACTGACTCACGCCGAGTTCTAGGGGAAATAGGAGGGGGAGAAATGCGATCGCTGTATGGATAGGTTCTTGAGTTTACGTGCAGCTGCGATTTTTTTTGTACCACCAGTTGTCGAGAACGAACTATTTCCTGGCGCAAGCATTTTCATGTAACACTAAAGGCGACTAACGGGGAATAACGATTAACAAGACAGTGTTTACCTCCAGCGAAATTATCCAGAGGAGGAGGATGACGGATCTTAACAGCCTGCTTCCTGTTCTCTGACTCAACGAACTCCCGAACAATAACCACAGCTATTAATGCCTAACTACCCCGCGAGAGCCAGCCGTGGGGGTTTTTGTTGGGGGTGGGGTTCTAGAGTCAGTTGTATTCTGATTACACCTGTCACGAATGATGATAGCTAGTAAGGCTTTAATTAGCGATCGCCTCTCAACAAATCCTAAGCAAACTGTGCGATCGCTTGATTTTTGGTTAAATATAAATCCTTGAACAACATCCTGAATTCCCTGAGGTGTTCTTGGTAGCACTCCACTGATTCTTGGTTGGAGGATTCTGATTGCTAATTCCCCTAGCTCGTTGCATCACGAAAATTTGCGAAAAGCAAAAAGCGCCCTCCTTAAAGGAGAGCGCTTCTTTTATTAAGGTATTAAGGCTTATTGTTATGAATTAGCCATTGATGACTGGAGCGGTTAGAGCAACCGGAGCTGCTTCACCCGCGGCCAAGTCGAGAGGGAAGTTGTGAGCATTACGCTCGTGCATTACTTCCATAC
>DALYIW010000019.1:0-5094 GCA_031970155.1 Coleofasciculaceae cyanobacterium CTOTU46601
AGGCATACTGTGGAATTCATCACGAATCCAACAAAATTGCTCAGAGGTTTGCTTTTCAATAGGCATTCGCGGATGAATCCCGGCGTGCACTAACCAGGTATCTTGTAAATCGATGAAGGTTGGCAGTGTCCGCATCCACTCAATATGGTCTTGGCGCACACCCTTATCGCCATAACTATTGATTGTGCTGTGACCGCCACTATAAAGCCATGCTTGCAGCGCTGGGCCATAGATTTCTCCATCACCCAAAATATCGAGTAACATCTGTTCATGGTTACCCATCAGAGAAATGTAACGGCTTTCTTTCACAAAGTCCACCACCTGAGCGCTCTGAGGGCCTCGGTCAATCAAGTCACCGAGGAAATAAACCATGTCCTCTTGATTGGGGGCGATCGCCTCCATTAAGTTCATCAGGGTGTCGTAGTGACCATGCACGTCACCAATAACAATACGACGTTGGGTCATTTTTACTTCTTAATCCAAATCCAATCCCACCAACTAGCAACTAGCACCCTTGAAATCTCGCTGATATGCGTGCCGTCCAGAAGTATCCGGTACGCTTACTATTTTCAGTATGCCCCGAATTCCTGTACAACACTCTCTGTTGTAAAATCTATTAGTTAGTAACAACAGTTGCAAAGACCCAGATTCCGGGTTCAGGAGCAAATCAATCAGTTTCACTTCTTTGTTGATGTTAAACAGTGCATTCGGGAGAGACTACTTGACAAGATAGGGTTAACTATGCCCTTTAGACAAGGACTTTTACCCTTTCCATACAGTTCCTGAAGTAAAAGCTTTAAAGTAATAGAGTCTCAACGAGCAGCAAGAGTTTTCCTGTTCGATAGCAAGTTGATTTCACTCAAAACCGTGTCTTCTTCTACACTGCACGTTATTAACACCCTGAAGCAGCCCACTAGCTTGGCTTGGGTGGAACAAGCGATCGCCCACCTGGATACCATTCTACTCGACCACTCTCATTGTGAGCGGAAGGCGGCGGGAGTGGCATTGAACTTAATGTTTCGCTATCCGTCACATACCCAATTGGTGCGTCAGCTGACTGCGATCGCTCGTGAGGAACTCGAACACTTCGAGCAAGTTAACCAGTGGCTCGAACGGCGCGGTATTCCCCTAGATTATCTCTCGTCACCTCCCTATGGAGCAGGATTGAAGGCTTTGATTCGTCGATCAGAACCCGATCGCATGTTAGATTCTTTGCTAGTTTCTGGTTTGATTGAGGCTCGCTCTCACGAACGATTGGGATTACTGGCGACTCACTGCCCGGAACCTGAGTTAGCTAAGTTTTATGGGGGTTTGATGGCGTCTGAGGCGCGTCACTATGGGGTTTACTGGGTACTGGCTGATACTTATTTTGAGCGGGATGTTGTTCAAGAGCGGTTGGAGGAGTTGGCGGTTAAGGAAAGTGAGTTGTTGGCAATTCTGCATCCTGAACCGAGAATACACAGTTAAAGCGGCGATGCCAGGCCGTCAGGGGTTTAAACCGCACGAGTTGAAATAAAAGAAAAAAGCGACAGCGACAGCGACAGCGACAGCGACAGCGGCAAAGCCCGCTCCTAGACCTTTGCGAATAGTGACGATACAGAAGATCGCCAGCACTATTAAGGCAATCCAGCCAGCAATAACGTTAGTGATGTCGTTGTTAAATATAAGTGCTACGACAACACCAAGAAATATTGAAAATACTCCTGTTAGTGCTGAGAGTATCCATGAGACTATGACCAAACCAATTGCCCAACGGCGCTGTAGTCCCGCTTTGGCACTACTGAAGTTAGCACCTGTCAGCTTGGCATTGGTAAAGTTTGCTCCTCGGATGTCGGCGTTACTGAAGTTTGCCCCGGATATGTCTTTTCCTTTGAAGGATTGACCTCTGAGATTTTCTCTACTGAAATCTCGTCTCCCCGCTGCGTATTGCTTCAGAACCTCATGAGCCTTCATATTTGCCCGCGTTTGGGTATTTTTCGTCGGGGCACGACATCTCGTGCCCCTACCGTGCTGTTATGGGAGTAATTACAATGCGATCGCGCCTCGTTCCGTACAAGATGCGATCGCTGCATCGAACTTGACGCGATCGGGCTACCGCTTAGTATTCTCCTACAACTCACCAGCAGTTTGTAGAATCTCTACATACAACTGACCTATAGCTGCCAGATTAGTGATTGGTGAAGTGTCGCTAACGACAATCACAATAAACCCAGCGATCGCAAAGTGTTGAGATCGGATTGAAAATCTTCAACATCATAGTTGATGCAGAGTCCATGATTGGCAAGCTCTCGCTGAAATTCAATAACAGTTAATCCAGTCCACGCACGAGCTTTGCCACTACTGATTTTTTCCTGCTTGTACAGCATGATAGCGATTTCTAGCTTCAGTTCAGCTTCGGTCATTTTCGCTGCCTGAAGAATGTCGTCTGGGATTACAACGCTCATAAAACTGCCTCTCTCATAGAGCGTCATTCACAATTCTAGAGGAGCAGCAAGCATACTGAGAGGGAAAAAAGGCGATCGCCCCCCATTGGGTACAAAATGCGATCGCTTCTGGAAAGCAAGCTGTCTTTTGCCTGCTAAGGTTGAAATAAAGGAGGGTATTGCAGAACTATGGTTGCGACTCCAGACTTTCCACGAATGACACCTCAAGACTATTTGACGTGGGAGGAAAAGCAGCCCATCCGCTACGAATACATTAATGGCAATGTGTTTGCTATGACGGGGGGGACGATTCCCCACAATCAAGTCGCTGTCAATTTAGCTTCCCTGCTCAAGTCTCACCTGCGAGGTAAGGGCTGTAAAGTCCTGACAAGTGATGCTAAAGTTGGCATTTCTGAGAAAGGGCCGTTTCACTATCCTGATGTCTCGGTCACTTGCGACGATCGCGATCGTTTAGCTCGTCAATTTATTCGCTATCCTTGCTTAATTGTTGAGGTTCTTTCTCCTGGTACAGAAGCGGTTGATCGTGGCGAAAAGTTTAGACACTATCGCCGCATTGAAACACTGGGCGAGTATCTGCTCATCGACCCCGATCAGATGAGTGTTGAATGCTATCGACTCAACGAGCGAGGAAATTGGGAATTATTTCATTTTTATGCAAATGATACTGAATCAAATTCTGGAGATTGTGAAGTTCATTTAAGCAGTGTCGAGTTCAAGTTTCCCCTTTCTCTGCTCTACGAAGATGTTGAGTTTGTCGAGGAACAGAAAGATTAAATCGGCTGTATGGTATAATCCATCGTCAATTGATTACAAGCGATCGCAAATTACCTCAATCATCTCCTTTTGAAGGCCATCGCTCAGGAAGTTCATCATCTGGCACCCCCTCAACGTTGATTTGCATCACTTTTGCCAGAAATTTAAGCGAAACGCCCAACTCACGCGCTAAGGCAACCGCATTATCAAAGCGCGGCAGTTTTCTGCCGTTTTCCCAGTCACTGATAATTCTTGTGCCTACACCAATACGAGCTTTTAATTCCGGCTGAGTCAAGTTAGCACGTTCTCGAAGTGCTTTTAATGTTGGTTGATGTTCTGATTGATTTTCTGAGGTCATAACTGCACTATGCACTCGCACTAAAGTGCTTGACTAGAGAATTGACCTGCACTAAAGTGCTAGTTGTAAGACAAAAAAAGACTAGTCAGGTTAACTGACTTTCCTAGAGAGCAAACTGACTGGTCTTTCTAAAAGTCTCTCATATGAACTACTCACCGTTACTTCGTTGAACGGTGAGTTTCTGTCGCTTCGACGAGGAAATTTGCTTCCATCCTCCAGTATGTCTGGGAACAGAAGTAGGAATTTCCTCTCCACGATTGAAGACGCTAGTTCCTAGCGCCCATGACAACATAACCATAGCTGCGGCAACATCTCTGTCGTAAATTTCGCCGCACTCTGAGCAATTATGAACACGCTCGGAGAGGTCTTTTTTCTTTTGATGACCACAATTAGGGCAAGTTTGAGAAGGCTTTACCTTTTTTGTCGGAACCATTATCATAAATCCACCAGCCTCTTGTAGTTTGTACCCAATAACTGATATGAGATTGCCAATTCCTACATCTAACATTGAGCGGTTTAATCCCGTTTTTTGAACCTTTCTCTTACTCCCCTTTTTGGCTTTCTTTGTCATCCCTTTGAGGTTTAGTTCCTCCGTTGCTACCAGGCTATTACCGCTTACTATCTGTGCCGCAACTTTATGTGTCCAATCTTGCCTTTGGTTGGTTACTTTGCGCTGAAGTTTTGCTACTTTTTTAGCAGCTTTTTTCCAACCCTTAGACGCCTTAACTTTCTTTTTGAAATTAGGCGCTCTTTTCCGCCTTTTTTGTTTGGATGCAGACTTGATCTTATTAGCTGATTGAGCTTGAAACCTGGGATTATCTATTACCGTGCCATCACTCATAGCAGCAGCGTGGTATGTTCCGAAATCAATACCTATAGCACCTGTACCCGTTTTTCTCACCGGAACACATTCTACAGTTATTGATGCATACCATTTACCGTTGCGATAAACAATTGTACAAGTAGTAGGTTTCCCCCATGTTCTAGCTTTTCCTCTTATCTGAACATTAATTTTGAGGTCAGTCAGCTCAAGATAGCCATTATCTCCAGTTGTGTGTATTTTCCAACCAGAACTAGCAGGGTAAGTCCAACCAGAGTAATGTCTAATTGATTTGAATTTTGGTTTACCTCTTAATCCTTTTAAGAAAGACTGATAAGCTAAATCAACTCGTTTAAGGGTAGCTTGCAGGGCTTGTGAACCTAGCTGTTTATATTCTGTCCAAACTTCTTTGAATTCTGGTAATGAATTTTGCTGTTCATAATATGAAACTGAGTGTCCAAATCGCTCATACTGAACCTTCCGATTAGCTATAGCTGCATTGTAAAGTTCTTTATGCATCCGTCTTGCCCAATGCAATTTATGAGCTGCAATAGGTTTAGTATATAAGCGAAATGTTACTCTTCTCGTTACCACTTTGAATCACCTCCTATTAATAATATAGACTATCAACAAGTTATCGTTTGTTTCTCACAATTATTGCAAATCTCCGTACCGTTCGGACTTCGGCGTGAGCGCTCAGTCGAACGCTGAGCTCACGG
>DALYIW010000019.1:5104-16491 GCA_031970155.1 Coleofasciculaceae cyanobacterium CTOTU46601
TACGATTTGCCGCTGTCCATCCCCACATTAGACATTCCGGGTACTCACTACGTTCGATATAACCCGCTTGTCTTGAATGTGGGGACTTCCGCGATTAGTTAAGCGGTCGCATAGATATCTATCGTGAGTCCTCATGAAGCAGCAGCAAGAGGCGTAAGTCGTGGTTGAGGCAGTGCCCCTGCTTTGGTGCGGGTAGCGATCGCACTTGCAGGAGACTTTCCAAGGAGGTGATGCCTAGACAACAAGCAGCTGCGATCAACTTCCATTTGGTTACAAGCACAGGCGATCGCTAAAAACGTGCAAGTGTGCGATCGCCTTTTCTCAACTAAGCTGTTCACAAAGAATATTATGCCTTACCAAACATTCCGGCTAACTGAAGATACCACTTATCCTTGGACAATTGTGTGTATCTTACCGAATGCTAAGCACTACACCGTCGCTCGATTCTATAATCGTCGCGATGCTGAAGACCATAAGAGAGTTTTGCATCGATTCATGCCAGCCTCAGAATTTGAAATAATCTTTGATCATCCCGTAACTCAGTAACCTAAATAGCTGAGAGTACAAACAACCCTTCGACCAAGCTCAGGGCAAGCCAAACAACAAACAACAAACAACAAATAACAAACAACAGACTAGCTAGTCAACCTTTTTCCCTATCAGCCAATAACTCATCATTTTCCCTTTCCCTTTAATCAAAATTGCGCCCCGTTCTTCAAGTAAATACTTATCCTGCAAACATTCTTTGGTAGCAGCCGTAACTTGAATTTTTCCAGGAAGTCCAGATGATTCCATCCTAGAAGCCACATTAACAGCATCACCCCAAAGGTCATAGCTAAACTTTTTGATACCAATTACACCAGCTACTACTGGCCCGGTATTAATGCCAATGCGAATTTGAAACGCTTCACCTTGTTGGGTGTGGAACTGCCCAATAGCTTGTTGCATATCCAGTGCCATTTGAGCGATCGCCTCTGCATGATTATTGTTAGCTATAGGCAACCCTCCAGCAACCATGTAGGCATCACCAATCGTTTTAATTTTCTCAACCCCGTGTTTTTCTGCCAATTTATCAAAAACCGAAAAAATCTGATTTAAGAGATTGAGCAATTCTAAGGGAGGCATTTTAGCAGATAATGGAGTAAAACCCACAATATCGGCAAACAAAATTGTTGCTTCAGTAAATTGTTGAGCTAAAGAACCTTGAAAATTTTTCAATTGTTCAACAATCGGCTTGGGTAAAATGTTGAGTAAAAGCCGTTCTGATTTGTTTTTTTCTAAACGCAGGGCTTGTTCGGCTCTGATGCGATCGCTAATATCAGCTTGAATACCAACAAAATGAGTTAGGTTATCGTTGTCATCATAAATGGGTGAAATTGTTAATTCATTCCAGAAAAGAGTTTCATCTTTCCGGTAATTGAGTAAAGTAACGGTGCAGTTTTTTCCAGCTTTAATAGCAGCACGGAGTTCAGCAATAGCAGGCTGACTGGTCTTTTTACCTTGCAAAAAACGACAGTTATAACCAAGTACCTCAGCCGCAGAGTAACCCGTAATTTGCTCAAAGGCAGGATTGACATAAATGAGGGGCATATCGGGCAATCGAGCATCGGCAATCACAATTCCTACGCTGCTAGCCGCGATCGCCTGATCCCGTAACTTTACCGTTTCCTGTAGCCTTGTGCGATACGCCCCACTGCCTCCCCAATTGCTTTCTGTGACATCTTGAGCGATGCCATAGCTTAAGCCGTTTTCATAAGCGGATAAGCGCCAAGATAGCCAGCGATAGCTCCCATCTCGGCAGCGGTAGCGATTTTTAAGTTGTATGGGGGTGCAGCTTGCTGTATCGCTATGGCATTGACGCTCTATATCAAAAGTAACGGCAACATCGTCGGGATGGACAAACTCTATCCAGGGACGCGATCGCAATTCATCCAGTGTCCAGCCTAAGCTACTTTCCCAAACTGAATTAAGTTCCCTAAAATACCCATCATTGCCACGGATACACAATAAATCTGGAGAAAGATTAAAAAAGGCGTGGAGCGAGGCTTCCCTACTAAATAGGTTTTGCACAGTCTCCTCACAGGAAGGACTCATCTGATAATTATAAGAAAAGATTTGCGGTTAGTTTTTGCACCCTTAACCGGATTTTCCTGTTTATTAGTATTATCGCATTTACTCAAGGAAGGATGAGGGATGAGGGATGAGGGATGAGGGATGAGGGATGAGAGTACAAGCCCCGTTACTTATTTATGAAGAAAAAAAGAAATCTTCATTATTTCAAGCACCATTATTATTTATGGAGCTATTCCCAGATTCATCCTTCATCCTTCCTAGTTCATCCTTTTTGGGTTAAGAAGTAGAAAAAATATATTAGCTTTCCTATCTTCTAACCTGCAACTATCTATCGGCTTAGGGCGTTTAAAAAGCGCTGGAGATTAGTAAGAAAACCTGGTTTTTTGGGTGGTGCAGTTTCGTCAGTGACGTTGGTGCCAGTAGCTTTGGCGATGATTTGGTCAAGGTCGTCTCCTACTGGTCTTTGAGGCTCTTCGGCAATCAGTTGATAGTCGTCATCGGTTTCTAGCCAGACTTGCCAAAGGGAGGGGTAAGAGCGTAGGATGGCAGCTCTATCGAGGGGACGGAGGTAGTAACAGGACTCAATGGTCTTGAGAAAGCGATCGCGCACCTGACGTGCCGCATACCCAATGCCAACAATGTACAGATCTTCCAGCTGGGGGTTGAGCAAAACACAGGGACGCTCACCAGCAAGATTACACAAACTTTCCACTTGTGCCACTTCCACCGCTGAGGGAGCAACTAGCAGAAACGCTTCGTCCTCTGGTTGAATTTTTTTTTCGACTGGCGATCGAGAACTACCAATGTCGTCAACTTTATAAGGGACTTCTCCCCAGTCTCGCCGTGCAAGAGCAGCAGCACCTGTATCGGGAAACAGAACCCTCAGTCCTGAACCGTATTGTTCAAACAGAGGGATAAATTGTGATGCGATCGACTGGGCTTGGAGAGCAATTTCTGGGAATACCAGCTCGATTTGTAACCTGGTGCGCCCGTCATTGAGTGCCGCTTGAGTCGCCTCTTTAGCTTGTGCGATCGCTTCTTCTAGCGTCTTGGGAAGTTCTGCCATAGTCGTACTTTTTGCCTGGTTCCAGGTTATCTTCGCTAAAATTATTAAAAAAACCTTAAGAATGATTCAGAATAATCAAGCCCATTGTATCAGCGAGGATATATCGCTTTCGGTCTTTAACCAAGAAAACTTCCTCAAGCGCTTCTTTCGACTGGCGATCGTCAATATTCTTTCTAATCTCACAGTACCTCTTGCTGGTTTAATCAGTGTGGCATTCTTGGGTCACCTGACGGATATTCGCCACCTGGCTGGGGTCACCTTATCTACCGTTCTGTTTAACTATATCTACCGAAGTTTGGGGTTCTTACGCATCAGCACCACTGGTTTAACGGCCCAAGCAGTGGGACGAGAGGACGAGGAGGCAGTACTGCTTACAGCATTGCGTAATGGTTTAATTGCTCTAGGTCTGGGCTTCGCGATCGTGATTTTTCACCAGCCTCTGCAAGAACTTGGTTTTGCCCTGTTTAGTGCAGCACCAGAAGTTAAATTTTCAGGTCAAGCCTATTACGAGGGTCGAATTTGGGCAGCGCCTGCAACCTTACTCAACTTCGTGCTGATTGGTTGGTTTATGGGACGCGAACAGGGGAGCAAGGTTTTAGCGTTGTCTGTAGTCGCCAACGGCAGCAATATTATACTGGACTACTTATATATTGTCCGGTGGGGGTGGGAAAGTGCGGGGGCTGGCATGGCTACGGCAGTTAGCCAGTACTTAATGTTGCTAGTAGGGATGATTTTTGTCTGCCGAGACGTTCAGTTTAAAGAAGTGCAAGCAGTAGCTGGACAGGTTTTCAATAAATCAGCATTGAAAGCAACTTTTGCTCTTAATGGAGACATTTTTGTACGGACTCTAACTTTGATGACTGCCTTTGCGGTATTTACTAGTGTGAGTTCGGTTTTAGGAACGATGACGCTAGCTGAAAATGCGTTGCTTTTACAGGTGGTAAGTTTAGCCGCTTTCTTTATTGATGGAGTGGCATTCGCTACGGAGAGTCTGGCAGGCATCTTTCTCGGCAAAAAAGATCGTGAGCAGTTGCGATCGCTAGTGCAAATTTCTGGAGTCACCAGCCTGATTTCCGGCATTACCTTTGCCCTCGTATTTGTCCTATTTCCAGAGACTCTGTTCGGGCTGTTGACCAACCACTTTGAAGTTATTCACCAGGTTGGCATCTATGTGCCGTGGCTACTTCCAGTTCTAGGAGTAGGCTCAATTGCTTTTATGCTAGATGGGTACTTCCTGGGTTTAGCAGAAGGCCTTGTCCTCCGCAGCGCTGCCTTGACCTCTACTTTGCTGGGATTTGCCCCAATTGCTATGGTCGCTTGGCTATTTCATAGTAGTCATTTATTGTGGCTAGCGATGTCTGTGTTTATGGTAGCTAGAGTCATTACTCTTGGGGTGCAGGTGCCAAGAACTCTCAGAAGTTAGTTAGCTGACATTTTGCACCAGTCCACTCACCCGCCGTGGAATAACTTCCACGGCTCACAGCTCAAGTCCATTGAACTTTTACGCTCACCTTTGTGTCTGTTGCACACCATGGTTGCGCTGCTGGCGCTGTGCGACCTGGATTAGCATCCTCAACGCATCATTTACGGCTATCTCATTGGGAAAAGCTTGGGCAACATCGGGATCTAAAAGCACTAAGTTTGTTCCTGCACGATATCGTTCAATGTATTTGCCTCTAACACCTCCCTTCATCTGAGTGAAGTCATATTCAGAACGTAATTCGTCTTCCATTTCGTTCTCAACTTCCTTGTTCATAGAACCTCCTCTCTTGGCGGGTAGCTTTTCGGGCGCTGATAATTCTTACCTTTGCTTCTCGATCAGTATGTGCAACAACTAATAACTGTCCAAACCTCGATAAGCCAATCATAACGTAGCGACTTTCTCCAATAGAGTGGTCAGGATCGGGAAAGGTCATAGATAGTGGGTCGTTAAACACGGTTGCGGCTTCCTGAAAGGAAACACCATGTTTCTCAAGATTTAGCGCCGCTTTGTCTGGGTTCCACTCAAAGTCCATATTGATGCACGTGAAAAGCTTCCTCGCTCTCGAACTAAACACTTGTTCGATGGTTAGATACTTTAGTATCAATTGCAGCAAGTGTCGAATACTCTGTATAGTTGCGGCTCGTACCTCGTGCCACGAACAAGAAATAGATATAGTCAAAACGTTCAGTTCTAAAGCACTTTATGATCGGGAGATGTACCTGACCTACCGGAGCGATTGGCATGGTTTCAACAGAATTACTCACTACCCTGCGAGGGCTGACGCGTGCAGATAAGCTCTACATCATGCAGGTTTTGATCTCTGAGTTAGCCCAACAAGAAAAAGACCTCATCAAACCTGACCAATCCTATCCTGTTTGGTCTCCTTACGATGCATTTGAAGCAGCAGACACCATGCTCAAAGTGCTGCAAGACTCTAAAACTCAAGATGATGCGTAACGCTCAATCGTATCCTTTTATCTCTGCTGACGCTGCACTGGGCGAAGCTGGCTTTCGTCCGTATTTACCTATCACCCTGCTCTATCAACAACACTCTGTCACAACATCCGGTTTGCTAGACACAGGAGCAACAGTGAACGTACTGCCTTATCCAATAGGTGTTGAACTGAGGTATGAGTGGGAGCGACAGACAACTACTTTAAACTTGACAGGAAACTTGGCTCAGTATGAGGCTCGTGTAGTGGTTGTTCAAGCAGCGATCGCACAGTTTGAACCTGTACAACTTGTGTTTGCCTGGACTCAAGCGACCAATGTTCCGCTCATTCTAGGGCAAGTCAACTTCTTTATGGAGTTTGATGTTTGTTTTTATCGCTCACAGCTACAGTTTGAAGTCAGTCCAAAAGCAACAACACTCAACGAATAAACCTTAAATTACATGATTACAGTTTTCAGAAAAGAAAACCTCCTATTCTTCACCTCGTCTCGGTTTCAGTTTACCGAAGCCCCCGTTAGGGGAACTTCGAGTTAGTACAATTGACCCCTGAACTTTGACAAAAAATCAAACTTTAGTTCAACAAAACATTGCCGTTTTCTTGAATTGTCATGGCAATATTGTCTGCTCCTAAATCAGTAGTTTCTGCCAGATTGACTTCTAACAGTCCTGCTTCAGACGATTGTGGAGTCACCCGCAACAAACCCCTATCGGAACGTTGAAAAGTAATGTTTATTGGTGTCTTCAAATCTTTTAGGGTGACATCAGAGCGACCTGCCAGTGTCCGAGGTTTAGTATCGCTAATGACTTGATAAGTGATGTTTGCATTGGTTTGATTGACCAGTTTAACGTTAACTTTGCCGCCTACAGGTTCAACCTTAGCTACAGGAGGTTTTTGCTCCTCTGGGAGTGGTGGAGTGATGGAATCAGCAGGAGGAGGGGAACTCTCTCTAGGACTATCCGGACCATCAGATGGAACTTGGGAGAGAAGAATTGAAGAGGAATTATGCTGGGTAACTGGGATGGCTACACTGCTGAGAGTGAGTGCTGGTATTCCAGCTAGCAAACTCCCGCTGATCAATCCCAGCATGGTTTTACTGTTTTTCAGCTGTTGAATCTTCTTCATGGGTATCTCCTAGCAGCACCGAACGTTTTTCAACGAATGGTTTTAATCTCTATCACTACTTGAGAAAGAGATGGCTACATCTATCAAAGGGAACATTCGTTTTAAATTAGGACTTACGCAAATTTCCTTTTGAAGGGCCATATGTAAGGGTGAACGGCCGTTCACCCCTACTTTATGTGGTGTCCATGTGTAAGTCCTGAACTTAGGGTTCGGCTTTAAATACTGGTAAAGTGACTGTAATAGTTGTGCCTTGATTGAGAATACTTTCGACTTGGATGTGACCGTGGTGATTCTCAACGATCGCTTGTGCGATCGCCAACCCCAATCCAGAACCCGCTACTGCATCATGTTTTCGCGCAGGGTCTACTCGATAAAAGCGATCAAAAAGATGAGGTAATGCTGATTCTGGGATGCCAGTCCCCGTATCGCGCACTTTCACAATAAGTAGAGATTGAGTATTTCGTGCCCCGGCGTTGCTAGAACGTTCTACCTGTTGCAATTCCACCTGCACAGATGCCTCACCAAGTCCCTCTGATGAGACAGAGGTATATTGCAAAGCGTTACTGACTAGATTTGTAAACAAACGTGCCAGCTGATCCCAGTCTCCCTGAAGAGTAAACGCCTCCTCCGCGAAAGCAGGAAACACAGTACAGTGTTCACCTCCAACGTCCTCACAAGGAATTTCAACCAGATGCAGAGACAAAGAAACACCCTTCTCAGCAGCTACTAACTGTTGCTCTTCGATTACCTCCATGAGTAAAGCATCAAGGGGTACGGGTTGCCACTGGGGTTGAACCATTCCACTATCAATGCGAGCTAAAAACAGTAGATCATTTACCAGACGGCCTAATCGTTGCGTTAACCGTTCTACTACCTTAAGCTGGTGGCGTTGTAAGGGAGATTCTAAATCCGGATCGGCGAGGGCAACCTGAACATTAGTTTGAATCATTGCGATCGGGTTTCTCAGTTCGTGAGAGGCATCTGCTGTAAATTGTTTGAGACGTTGGTAAGACTCCCGCACTGGTTTCATTGCCAATCCAGACAGAAACCAGCCAATTGCTGCTGTGGACATAATCATCACCAGCGTGCCCATAGTAAGGTCTACAATCAGTTGGCGGATAGGCTTGGTTACCTCAAACCAAGGATGACTCACTCGTAGATAACCTAAGACATGACGCCCAATTTGCACTCTGTCTGTTACTTGTCGCAGCAGATGGTTAGTTGTTAGATATACGGTTTCGCCTGTCTGCTTGGGGTGAAGGGGAATATTAAGAGGTTCAGATAGGGTTGACCACAGCAGCTCGCCAGTGGGGCTAAACCATTCTAGGTCAATATGGTCATCTTCTACGGTGTCTGTGTTGTCTCGAAAACTGGCTTCAACGTTAACTCGGTAGGGGATGTCAGACTTGTCTGCTGGTTGAATAATTAGCGATCGCTCCACTACTTCTATGACATGTTTAAGAGTGTCATCAATACGCTCAATCAAAGTACTACGGACATATAAATAGACGCCAGTCGCGAACAGTAATAGTAGTACTGCCGTTACAGTGGTGTACCAAAGAGCAAGGCGTCGGCGAGTCGCTTGAAACATTCTAGATACAGTGCAAGAAATTTATATTAAGTTGTTTTTCGTTAGGTTTTGTCTGCTCAGTCAATTTTATTAAGAATTTTTACAAAAACCGACATCTTGCATAAAAAGCCAAGACTTAACCTGAGTGATATTTAGGGGTTCAAAATCAGGGATGCAAGTAGCTGACAGATATTAACAGTAGATTAGCCCCAACCCTTTTTATCGTTCCCGTTATGGCGATCGCAAGCTGATGAAATGGGTAACTTTCTACTCCGAAATCTGTGTGATGATTGAAAACTTTAATCAACTGTTACGGTAGGATACTTTAGCGATGCTATCTCAAGCCATACATCCTCCTGAGATTGAACTTGTGACTATTCCTGCTGGGGAATTTATCATGGGACGACTAGAGACCTTTCCGCAAGTCGGTGAACTTGAAGAGCCAGCGCATCCGGTCACGCTAGCAGAATACCAGATTGGTCGCTACCCAATAACCAATGCTCAATACCTGCCTTTTATTCAAGATACAGGTCATCCTGCCCCCGACACATGGATAAATGGGGTATTTCCAGAAAATAAAGCCGACCATCCTGTGAGCGGTGTCGTGTGGTCTGATGCTTGGCTCTACTGTGCTTGGCTACGCTGGAAGACCGGGAAGCCCTACCACTTACCAACGGAAGCTGAATGGGAGAAGGCGGCAACTTGGAACCCAGTTACTGGTCGCAAGCAACTCTACCCTTGGGGCGACGTAGCTCATCAACATCTGTGCAATACATTAGGAGCTGGTGGACTTAAAGATACAACTCCAGTTGGAGCCTATTCACCTCAGGGTGACAGCCCTTACGGTTGTGCCGATATGGTAGGCAATGTGGAAGAATGGTGCAACACACTCTTAAGAGACTACCCGTATAGAGCTGACGATGGTTGTGAGGAGTTAAACATATCAGGAAGACGCGCCCAACGAGGAGGTGATTGGAATTATATTGGTATTCCGATAGCTATTCGTCGTAACCTTCCTAGCGATTGGTGGATTTATTTATGGGGTTTCCGTGTTGTACTAAGCTCATCACTTAATGAAGCACATGAAAGCTATATACGTAAAATTCAGGCGTACATAGCAAGAGTCGAACAGGAGCAGCAAATAGAGATAGAAAAAAATCCTACCATTGCACAGCATTGGTATAACCGAGGAACCCAGCGACTTAATGCTACGGTAATGGGAGTTGATTTAAGTGAAGTAGGAAAAAACCTTTTCGCTGAAGCCGAACAAGACTTTACGCAAGCCCTCCAGTTAGTAGAACAATACTACCAAACATTTTCTCAGAAGGTTCAAAAACCGTTGAACAGTCCGTTAGGCTGGGTGTACTACAACCGAGCGATTGTTCGTTTTGAACAGGGAAATCACGAAGCAGCACTTACTGATATCAATCAGGCAATTCAACTAGACCGAAAAGACCCAGATGCTTTTGGACAACGTGCTCAAATTGCTTGTCGGTTAAAGCGTTGGTCACAAGCCGAACAAGATCTAGCTACATTTACCCGTTTAGGAAAAAAAGACAGCACGGTAATTTACTTTATTCAAGCTGAAATCGCTTTTGGATTAGGTGAGTATCAACGAGCGATTCAACTACTTTCAAAAATCATCCAAATGTCAAAAATCGTTAAACATAATACATTTACACCAATTGTGGAACCAAAAGTATATTTATTGCGGGGACAGGCTTACGAACAACTGGGTCAAACTCACCAAGCACTAAGCGACTACTGCCACTATCTGCTGTGGCGACCCGATGCAGCAGAAGCACCCTCACTGCTAGCCCACATGGGGTAGAGTAAGATCTGTCCTTGTTGAATAAACCTCTTGCTGCAAAGCCACAAAGCTGATGCAAAGCGCAGATCTCATCTGCCTTTTCAGAAACAGGACTTACGCAAATTTTCTTTTGAACCGTCATATGTAAGGGTGAACGGCTGTTGCCATATGTAAGGGTGAACGGCTGTTCACCCCTACTATATGTGGCGTTTATGCGTAAGTCCTGAGAAAAAGGATTGATCAGAGCGTTACCATAAGGTAAAACCCCACTTGTCCTGAGAGGAACTTTCATGGCTGAGTATCAAAAAATTGAGTATCGCATTGGGAAAGACGGCAAGATTATTGAAACCGTCCTCAACGCCTCCGGAGAGAGTTGTCTCAATACCACCAAGGGGATTGAACAGGCACTCGGAGAAGTCTCTTCTCAAGAACTATTGCCAGAATATTACGAAGGGGAAGAAAATCTAACCACACAAGAAGATGCTTCCCTAACTCAAAAGTAGTGAGTGTTGCTCATGCTCGATAGTCTCAGCGTACCAGTACCGAGCTTCAGTAGCCTCCTGATTGTAGGAGGTCTTTTTTTGGTTCTGGTCTACATTAATTCAAGGTCAAAGATTGCTCAGACACCTTTTGAATACGATCAACTGCTAGTATCTCGCCTGAATCAGTTGGGAATGACTAGCTTTGTATCTTTGCAGCAAAAATCAGGTTTAACGGGTTCGCGCCTACGTCAAGTACGCGGTGGAAAGTTAGCATCACTTACCCTTCAAGAGTTGACTCAAATCGCCACTGCTTTAGGCTGGACGATAGAAGAATTACTCTTTAACTTTGGCGTGGAGAATACGGCCTCCTTCAAAAAATTAATAGAAATTGAAAACCTGCGCCGTGAATGTTTGCGCTTGCGTGAAGAATTACAACAGCAAAGTGTTGATTTAACAACTGAGTTTCGCCACTCAACCTTTCAGCAGTTGCAGACTCTTCTGACTAACTATCCCAGCGTTCGCCAATTAGTACAGGTGAAACCTGACCTTCCTGCCAAAAACCTAACTTCGCTCTTTACCTCGCTAGATAATCTTTTAGAAAGCTGGGGCTATCAACCGATTGGTCAGGCATGGGAACAGGTGCCTTACAATCCTCAGCTTCATCAACCCGATGCTGGTGATATTGAACCTGGGGAATTAGTCTATATCAGGTTTATAGGATACCGCGAGGGAGAGCAAATTCTCTGTCCTGCTAAAGTTAGCCGTACTTTGCCAAAAGTGACTAGTTCTTAGATAGGAGTTTTGATCTAAAGAAATTTCTGACTTCAA
>DALYIW010000019.1:16531-56487 GCA_031970155.1 Coleofasciculaceae cyanobacterium CTOTU46601
TGATTTTGGAACTAGCAACACCGTTGTTTGTACCCAAGACCCTGTTACACTTGAACCCCGGACGTTGAAGTTTGATAAACTATCACGTCGATTTGAAACGGTGGGAGGTCAGGTGAATGTGGTGCCGAGCATGGTATTTGTTCAAGGGCAAAATCAACTATTATTTGGAGAACAAGTGCGATCGCAACGTCTGGGTTTTGCCCAACCAGAGCGATTATTCCAAGCCTTCAAACGTGACTTAGTAGCAGAGTATCGACCCCCAACACGTCAACTCGACGGTGAAACTTACACCGCTGAATCTATCTCAGAACTCTTCATCAAACAAATCTGGCAGCAGCTATCTTCAATGCAGCTGCAACCTCAATCTGTAGTTTTTACGGTGCCAGTAGGAGCTTTTGAGTTATATCTTGATTGGTTCCGAGACTTGGCACAACGTCTAGGTTTACCCGCCATTCAACTGGTGGATGAATCCACAGCAGCGGCTTTAGGCTATGCGGTGAAACACCCGGGTTCAGTAGTTTTAGTTGTGGATTTTGGCGGTGGAACCTTAGATTTAAGCCTCATCCGTACTACGGCTACCTCAATTCAAAATCAACAATCTCAAATCCAAAATTCATTACAAGCCCAGGTACTAGCGAAGTCAGATGCTTATGTGGGTGGGGTTGATATTGATGCGTGGATTGTTGAACATTACTTACAGCAAATTGGTTCCTCACGGGAGGAGGTTAAAGAAATTGGATGGCAGAACTTGCTAGAGGTAGCAGAAATTCTTAAAATCAAGCTTTCTACTACTATGGAAGCAAAAGAAAGTTGGTTTGATGATGAAAATTTTATCTCTCACGAATTACAGTTAAATCAAACTGATTTAACTGTAATTCTAGAAGAGAGACAGTTATTAGAGCAATTGCGTGGTGCTTTGGATGAAGTGTTGGCGATCGCACTTTCCAAAGGCATCAATAAACCAAGCATTGAACAAGTCCTGCTAGTGGGAGGTAGCTGTCAGATTCCTGCTGTACAACAGTTAATTATTTCCTACTTTGGACGACAGAAAGTTAAATTAGAAAAGCCCTTTGAAGCAGTTGCCCATGGAGCATTAGCCTTAGGTCAACTTGTTGAGGTTGAGGATTATCTGCGACATAGCTATGCTATCCGTCTGTGGGAACCTTACACCAAACAATATTCCTATTTCACCCTATTTGATAAAGGCCTGCAGTATCCCTGTCAGCGCTTTGAACCCTTAACGTTACAAGTGGCCATACAAGGACAGAAGGAGATTCGTCTGGATATTGGTGAAGTAGCAGATGTTTCGCAAGCAGAAGTTACCTACGATGCTCAAGGTAGAATGACCAGCAGCCACCTCAATCAACAATCCTATTTTCGTTCTTTGAGCGCAACTCAAAATCAAGTTTGTGTGGCACATCTAGAACCACCTGGAGACACGGGAGTAGATCGGATTGAGGTGAATTTTGAGGTGAATGAGCAGCGGGTATTGCTAGCGACGGTGAAGGATTTACTCACCAGACGAGTGTTAGTAGAGAGGGGAGCGATCGCTAAACTTCAGTAATTATTAATTGTTTTTTATACAGATACTATCGTCAATATCTAGTGAAAACACTGGATTTACTCGACTCGTTATAGCTGTTCTCTATTGCATGTACCACACAATAGAGGCACGATATATCGTGCCCCAACAAACACTGTGTTTAATTCGATAGAGAACTATATGGAGAGCTACAAAATTGTCTCAGAATTAACTGATCAGCAAATTTTAGAGTTGACAGACTTGTACACCAATGAATTCTGGAGCCAAAACCGCACTCAGCAAGATGTGGCGAAGATGCTAGCCGCTTCAGATATCGTAATCGGATTGGTAGATGAATGCGATCGCCTCATCGGCTTCATCCGTGTCTTAACAGATTTTGTCTACAGAGCATTCATTTTTGATGTCATGGTTAAGTCAACTCACAGAAACCAAGGATTAAGTAAAAAGCTATTAGAATCAGTTGTTCATCATCCTCAATTGCAATCAGTTGAATATTTTGGTTTGTACTGCTTGCCAGAGATGGTGCCATTTTACGAGCGCTGGGGCTTTACGACTGAAATTGGCGGACTTCAGCTGATGGTTCGCCCTAACAAGTATCAGTAGGCACGTTCATGGGTTACTGTTCCTATTCAATTGTGATGATTTCAATTGCTGGGCAGAGTCTACCTTAAGGTTCTAACAAGTTTTTAAGAAATTCCCTAGCCTGATTGTAGAGTTCATAAAAAGCGTAGGGAAGAATTTGTATGACAACCGATGTTTCTACTGAGATTAAGAAACAGATTAATGGGTCACTATTAATTGGTGTTCTCCTGATTGTTTTGGGGATTGCGGCGAGTGCTCTGCCTGCTGTCTCAACGATTGTGGCTGAGACTTGGATTGCTTTAATCTTGATCTCAGCGGGGGCTGCTAAGCTAGCATATGCCTTCCAAACTCGCGATAACGGAGGCTTTGCCTGGAAGCTGTTGTTGGGCATCCTCTACGTTGCCACGGGCGTGATGCTGTTTGTTTACCCATTAACGGGTGTTCTCACGCTAACTTTATTACTTGGTAGCTTTTTGCTAACTGAAGGCGTGTTTGAGCTGATTCTGGCATTCCGGTTACGTCCCCAACAGAACTGGACTTGGGCACTGGGCAACGGTATCATTACCTTGCTGCTGGGTGCCATGATTTTGTTTCAATGGCCTTTCAATGCACCTTGGCTGATTGGAACACTGGTGGGTGTCAGCATTTTGTTCACCGGAGTTTCTCGCGTGATGCTGTCGTTAAATGCCCGTGCTGCCTTGAAGCATTCTGACCAAGCAGCTTAAGATTAATTGGTTGTTTGTTGTTTGTTGTTTGTTAAAAAACACTAACCAACGTTGCTTGTTGTTTGCTAAAAATGCTCACCAATCGGCAACTAACAACTAATAACCAACAACCAATAACCAATAACACTTTTATCCCCCGTATGAGAAAGCGGGGGATTAGTTAATTAACGGTTAGTCGTTAGCCACCTTGACACTTCTGCGTGCATGAGCGCAATATCTGGATCGCGTTGAATGGCTTGATAGTAACGCTGCTGGCGGGGCGTCCCTTCTTCTGCCGGAGAAACTAAGGAACGAACGCCGTCTAAGAGCTCATTAGCTCTTTCTAGGGTTATTGGTTCTTTTGCACTTAGGGCTTCATCAATCTCGACGATAAACTGAGAAAACGGGCGTAGCCAGCTAAACCATTCATCTTCAAGAACAAGCTGAAAAAACTCTCCGTTTGACTGAAGGCGTCCGTGATGCTGCTCGTAAACGTCTCGTTCTGAGTGGAGTAGTGCCTTATGAAGACGCAGCAGTGCAGCACGTACCTCGCGAAGGCGTTGGAATGAAAGATCGAGAGGAGGGTGGGCTGAAGACATCGATAAAGATTGCGATCGCTACTTTCTTCATCATAATCGTGGCTTTCCTGTCCACTTCACTTAAATTATGGGGATAACCGCACCCCCATGCTCTGCAAACGCTTTACGTCAGCGTGCGGACTAGCTGAAATGGGATTAGGTAAAGTGTCTTTGTTTAACAAATAAATTGATGGCATTTGAGACAAGTTAATGTCTTTAATTAACATTTTATTTTTTTAATACTGAGGGGGTCAGTGTAATGTTTTTATTGGGTGGAGTACGGTTGACTTAAACTACCATTAAAAAAATAGTTATAGGCTATTTTCATTACTCCAACAGCCAACCAAATAAGTCACCTACTGTTAAGCGGAGTTCACTAGCAAAAGAAGGTACAGAAAGCAGGTCTTTCGACTGGTCAAAAACCTCTGGCTGTTGCTTTGGTACGTAAACGAATATGGTCTGCTCATCTGGGTCAATTAGCCAACCCATTTGCGTCTCATAATTGAGGCATTGCAGAATTTTTTTCGTAACTTTCGTAGCGCTTTGGTCTGGAGACAGAATTTCAATTATCCAATCAGGAGCTACTTGAAATACATTGGCTACACCACCATTTTCTTTACGAGGAATTCTATCCCAGGTAAATACAGCTACATCAGGCACAATTGACTTGCTACCAAACGTACACCCCAGTTCTGGAAATGCTCGTGCAACTTTTTTAGGTTTAACAACAGCATTAATAGCAATAATTAATTCACCTTGGATAGTGCTATGCTCTCCCTGCGGCATTGGTTTTTGTATAATTTGACCGTCAATATACTCAGTGGCTGGTTGGGTTTCTGATAGTTCAAGAAACTCTTCTAAAGTTAAAGATTTAGTGGGCGTTTGTATCATTTGAGGTAACTTCGAGATTGATGGTCATATCAGAACTTCTAAATTTAGGTAGGGTGGGCAATGCCCACCGCAACCTTTGCCCTACACCTTAAACTTTTCGGTAATCCGCTTCATCGCTTCCTCCACATTTTCCCGACTATTAAACGCTGAAATTCGG
Source organism: Coleofasciculaceae cyanobacterium CTOTU46601 (assembly GCA_031970155.1). Classification (GTDB taxonomy): domain Bacteria; phylum Cyanobacteriota; class Cyanobacteriia; order Cyanobacteriales; family Coleofasciculaceae; genus DALYIW01. The sequence goes on from DALYIW010000019.1 coordinate 20,987, forward strand.
AAGTAGCCTTCACCTGCGGCACCAAAACCAGAACCAGGTGTTCCCACCACATTCACAGTGTTCAGCAACTTATCGAAGAAATCCCAACTAGATAAACCATTAGGCGTTTGCACCCAAACGTAAGGTGCATTCACACCCCCATATACTGCCAATCCAGCTGCCGTCAGTTGCTCACGGATAATCTTGGCGTTTTCCATGTAGAAGCTGATGAGCGCTTTGACTTGCGCCTGTCCCTCCTCGGAGTAAACCGCCTCGGCACCGCGTTGAACAATGTAGGAGACTCCATTAAACTTGGTAGACTGGCGGCGATTCCAAAGCTTCCACAGTTCCACATCCGAACCATCCGCTGCCTTCGCTGTGAGACTCTTTGGCACCACCGTTAATGCACAGCGAGTTCCGGTAAAGCCTGCATTCTTGGAGAAAGAACGAAACTCGATCGCACATTCTCTGGCACCCTCAATCTCGTAGATAGAATGAGGAAGCTCTGGATCGGTAATAAACGCCTCATAAGCTGCATCAAAGAAAATAATCGATCCATGCGCTTTGGCATAGTCCACCCACGCTTTCAGGTGTTCCTTAGTAGCGGTTGCTCCGGTGGGGTTATTCGGGAAGCACAGATAAATCAGATCAACTTTCTCGGAGGGAATCTCGGCGGTGAAGTTGTTTTGGGCAGTAATTGGCAGATACACGAAGCCCTCAAATTCACCCTTATCGTTGGCAAGTCCGGTATGTCCCGCCATCACGTTTGTGTCCACATACACAGGATAAACGGGGTCAGTAACCGCGATCGCATTATCGTCACCAAAGATATCGAGAATATTACCCGTATCACACTTGGAGCCGTCGGAGATGAAGATTTCCGAGGCATCAACCTCACACCCCCGCGCCTGAAAGTCATGGGCTGCAATTTTCTCGCGCAACCAAGCATAGCCTTGCTCTGGGCCATAACCTTTGAACGTGGTGCGATCGCCCATTTCTTCAACCGCTTCGATCATGGCGGTGCGGCAGGCTAAAGGCAGTGGTTCCGTGACATCACCAATACCTAGCCGAATAATTTTGGCGTCAGGATTAGCGTCTGCAAAAGCATTCACCCTGCGAGCAATTTCAGGAAATAGGTAGCCCGCTTTGAGCTTGAGGTAGTTATCGTTAATAGTTGCCATGTTGAATCGCCATGAAGGTCGTAAAACAGCTTACTGCCAATCGTTGCCTTACGAATTCAGGGTATCGTTTTTAACTAGAGGAAAAGGCGACAACTTGACCTAGAAATGCGATCGCACTTCACTATTCCTCTATTCATCAGCACAGGAGTAGAAGCGGCGACGGTGGAAAATCCTAATCAGCCCCAAGACTATGATGCCGTTCTGGGAGGTAATTCTCCAGCTTCAGGTGGTCTTGTTTTAGGAGGAATTGAAGGCGTTAAGTGGCAGTTTGCTAGGAGTGCATCGTCAGGTTGCCCAGCCAGTATCGAGCTAAGAATTGCTGCTCTAAAAGATGCGTTGAATTATGGTCAAGTTGGCTTAGACTTTGTGATACAAGCTTTAGATAATCAATCTTGGCACATACACCAAGCTGCCTATTTTCTTCTTACTGCACATCCTGTCAATAAAGTCAAGCAGGCGTTACTTCAATATAGCCGTAGGTTGGCAAAGGAACTCCTCAAGTGTTACGAGGCTGGAGAACGAAATTTCAAGGGAGCAAATCTGAGTGGAATCTATCTGCCTTGGGCACAGCTGAGTGAGGTTAATCTGAGTGGGGCTGACTTGAGTGAAGCTTACCTCAATCGAGCTTATTTAATTGGAGCAGACTTGAGTGAAGCTAACCTGAGTAAGGTCAATCTGACGGATAGCGACTTGAGTGAGGCTAACTTGAATGGTGCCAACTTGAGTCAGGCATATCTCAATAAAGCTCATCTAAGTCAAGCTTCCCTAATCGGAGCAAACCTAAGAGGCGCAGACTTGAGTAGTGCTAACCTGAGCCAAACAAACTTGAGTGAAGCAATGCTAACTTGGACGAATCTGGGAGAAACCAACCTGAGTGGGGCTAACCTGAGTGGGGCTAACTTAGTTGGGGCAAAATTCACAACCTTGGACTTAAGGGAGGCAAATTTAAGTGGAGCTAAACTTAATGGGGTAAACCTGAATGAGGCAAACCTGGATGGGGCATATTACAACGACGAAACAGAGTTTCCCACAGGATTTAGAGGTTATGGTCAACTAGCAGTCAAGCGGTAATGACAGAGAAATCAAATCAGCCCGAAGACTGTGATGCTGTTCTTGGTCGTCAAGTTACAGCCCCGGCAAGTGGTGTGGTATTAGGGGGATTAGAAGGCATCAAGCAGCGTCTAGTCAGTCCCGCAATACCACAGCGAGTTGCAGCTCTCAAAGAGGCGCTGCAGTATGGGAAAGTAGGCTTAGATTTAGTGATTCAGATTTTGGAAAATGAGTCACCGCAGCTCCAGCAATCAGCTTACTACCAAATGCGGCAGCAGACTAAGGAGAAAGCTGAACAAGCCTTGCGAGAACGTAGAAAAGTTTATGGCATGGAACTTGTAGAGCGTTACTACACCGCAGGAGAGCGAAACTTTCAGAAAGCAGATTTGAGTGAAGCTGACTTAAGTGAAGTAGATCTCAGAGGAGTTAACTTAAGTGAAGCTGACTTGAGTGGAGCTATTTTAAATGCATCGGTGCTGGCGTACCCAACCAACTTGAGTAAAGCCAATCTAAGCTGGGCCGACTTTAGTGAGGCGCTACTCGGAGGGGCAGACATGACTGGCGCTTTACTGATGGAAGCCAACCTAACACAGGCAGATTTGAGCGGCGCAAACCTGAGTGGAGCAATCCTGCTAAAAGCTATCCTCATCGGGACGTCTCTGGCAGGAACTTACCTCAGAGAGGCAAACCTGAGGCGGGCAAACCTAATTGGAGCAGATTTGAGTCGGTGCTGCCTAATTGGGGCAGACCTAAGTGGAGCTAACTTGCGTGAGGCGATCGCACTTAGGGCAGACCTGAGAGAGATAATCATTAGTAGAGCAGATCTGAGCGGGGTTAACTTGAGTCAAGCAAACCTAAGTCAAGCAAAACTTAGCCAAGTTAACCTGAGACGGACAGACCTGAAACAGGCAACCTTGAGTGAGGTTAGTCTAAGTGAGGTGGATCTGAGTTGGTCAGACCTGAGAGAGACAAACTTAAGTAATCTAAACCTAAGTCATATCAATTTGAGAGCAGCCAACCTGAATGGGGCAGACCTGAGTGGGACAAACTTAACTAAAGCCAATTTAAATGGAGCTGATCTAAGCAGCGCAAACCTTACAGGAGCAATGCTGGATGAAGCTGTCTACAATGCAGCAACCAAATTTCCGCTAGGTTTCCGCTTTCCAGGAGGTTGAATAATCAATGACTAATAATTTTCATCAGCCTAAAGCCTATGATGTTGTTCTTGGCGGTCAAGCCTCAGCGCCAGCATACGGTGCTGTTTTGGGGGGGTTGGCAGGAGTCAAGCGACGCTTGAGCAACAGTAATTCGGGGAATAGTCTCTACATTGTTGAGCAACGAGTCAATGCTCTCAAAGAAGCCTTGAAATATGGCTCTGAAGGATTAGCGTTGGTGATTGAGGCGTTAAATGACCCTTTTTGGCAGGTTCAGAGAACAGCTTACTCGCTACTCCAGGGTTATCAAGAGCCAACCGTGATACAGGCTTTGCAGGAATACAATCCTTATGAATTGTTCCAAGGCCTGTACAAGTATTCAAAAGGAACATCTACGACTTATGCGATCGCTATTACTCCCGACGGGCAGACCATGCTCAGTGGCGGGAATGACAGAATCATTACAGTACGACATCTAGGTACTGGCAGAATTCTCCGCACGCTTACAGGACATTCGGGGTCAATTTATGCTCTATGCTTAAGTCATGATGGCCAAATCCTGGTTAGTGGCGGTCGCGACAAAATCCTGAAAGTCTGGAACCTATACACAGCCAGTAACCATAATTCAATTCCTCCGACAAATCGCCTCATAGGCGACCAGTTATTGCATACCCTCACGGGACATTCTCAGTCAATTAACTGCGTTGCGATTAGTCCAGATCGGAAAATGCTGGTTAGTGGCAGTGAGGACAACACGATCAAACTTTGGGATTTGCCAGCGGGAAAACTACTGCATACCTTAGAAGGGCATGAGGCTGGAGTAAAGTCAGTGGCGATTAGTCCGGATGGGCAAGTGCTAGCGAGTGGTAGTGCTGACCATACTATTAAGCTGTGGCAACTGTCGAAGATTGATGCTCCTACCCATACTCTCACTGGACATTCAGACTGGGTTAAATGTCTGGCAATTACTCCAGATGGACAAATGCTGGCTAGTGGCAGTCAGGATAAGACCATTAAGCTATGGCAGTTGGATACGGGAGAGCTAAAAAGCACGTTGATTGGTCATTGGGGTGAAGTAAATTGTATTGCGATCGCTCCAGATGGGCAGACGCTTGCCAGTTGCAGTTGGGATGAAACCATCGGGTTATGGCAATTGGCTACAGGGAAACAGCTATATAGCTTGTCAGGACATCAAGGTGCTGTTGCTGCTGTTGCGATTAGTCCGGATGGACATCCTCTCGTCAGTAGTAGTTGGGATCATACGATTCGGGTATGGGGTTTAAAAAATTCAGGACTTACGCTTTCTTGACCGTTGAACCGCCATTTGTAGGGGTGAACGGCCGTTCACCCTTACTATATGTGGCGTCCAGTAATAGATCTATTTGTTCTGCTATAGTTAAATGCTCAAGTGAAAGGCCGTTCACCCCTACTATATGTAGTGTCCATGCGTAAGTTCTGTTTGATCAAGCAGGAACCTGAATTTTATTGCTACCAGCAAGACCAAAGGCTTTGTGAATGGCTTGCAATGCCGTCACACCCTGCTCTTGAGCAACTACACAACTAATCTTAATTTCCGAAGTTGTAATCATCTGAATGTTGATTTGATGTTGAGCTAAGGCTTCAAACATCTGTGCCGCAACACCCGGTTGTCCTACCATCCCAGCGCCAACGACACTGACTTTGGCAATGTCTGGATCAAGGAGAATCTCACCATACCCTACAACTGACGCTGCTTCTTGGAGAGCCATTTTAGCGGCTTGAGCGTCAGCTTGTGCCACGGTGAAGGCCAAATCGCGGGTGGGAATGCCATCAATCACCCGGCAGCGCTGGGACTGGATAATCATATCAACGCTGATATTTTGTTCGGCTAAACGTCCAAACAACTGGGCTGCCATGCCTGGACGATCAGGAACAAAGCGAATCGCCAAACGGGCTTGGTTGATGTCCAAGGCAACGCCTCGCACAGCTTTTGAGTTTTGAGTTGAAGCAGAATCTAGAATTGGTTGTGTCTGTTGCTTGCGTGCCAGGTTAATTGGGGAACTGTTGATGTTGAAGACTTGGCAGAGGGCTGCGATCGCTTTATCGCAATCTTCGGCATTAATGACGCAGCTGACTTGTACCTCTGAGGTAGAAATCATCTGAATGTTGACACCAGCACTTGCCAGAGTCGTGAACATCTGCGCCGCAATGCCAGGGCGTCCAATCATTCCAGCACCTGCAATACAGACTTTAGCGATGCCACGCTCAACCATCACTTCCGCTTCTTGGGGATTAGTAGAGGAGTGAGAGCGTAGAGAAGGTGCGATCGCTTCTGCCACTGCTTCTGCTCGCTTGAGAATCCCTTTACTTACCGTAAACGCAATATCGTTAGTATTGCTCTCGTGAATCGACTGGATAATCAAATCCACATCCAAGTCTTGACAAGCAATCTCACCAAACAACCGCGCTGCCACACCTGGACGATCCGGCACTCGCAACAGCGCCACTTTCGCCTGATCCGTGTCAAATTCTACCGCATCAACAGGTCGGGCAATCTCCAAATCTTCCAGAGAACGAGGCTGAGGAGTCGGAGAAATCACTCGCGTCCCCGGATCATCCGTCCAGCTGGATAGTACCACCAAAGGAACACCATAATTCCGAGCAATTTCTACAGCACGAGGATGCAGCACCTTCGCGCCTAAGCTCGCTAATTCCAGCATCTCATCTGCCGTGATTTCGTCCATTAGTTGAGCATCCGGCACAAGGCGAGGATCAGCCGTCAAAATTCCTGGCACATCCGTATAAATCTCGCATCGATCCGCTTTTAACGACGCGGCTAGCGCTACGGCTGAGGTATCAGAACCACCGCGACCAAGTGTGGTAATTTCTAACTCATCAATACTGCTGATACCTTGAAAACCAGCGACAACAACAACTTTGCCTTCATTGAGATGCCGTTCAAGCCTTTCAGTTTGAATCTTAAGAATCCGTGCCCTGCTGTGGTGCGCTTCTGTCACAATACCCACTTGAGCACCTGTCATAGAAATTGCTGGTTGTCCCACTTCCTGCAATGCCATACACAACAGAGCAATTGAGACTTGCTCTCCTGTGGAAAGCAGCATATCCATTTCTCGGCGGCTGGGATTAGAAGAAATGGCATTGGCTAGTTGCACCAAAGTATCGGTAGTCTTACCCATCGCCGAAACGACAACAACTACAGAATTGCCGGATTGAGCAGTTTTCATAACGCGCTGGGCAACGGCTTGAATGCGTTCTACTGACCCAACAGAGGTACCACCGTATTTCTGAACAACTAGCGACATAATCAATGAACCCACCACACTTCCTACAAATGTCCGTCTAAATCGTTGAGGAGTTTAACCGATTAAAGACGTCACTAGGCATTTTAATCAACATATCAGACTACAGGGGGTTAAAACCCGTAGACTTTACACAAATCAAGTTAGATATCTCACGCTTAGGAGTACGGTGCTACTGGCTTCACCCCCAGAAGGGAGTAGGGAGTCGGGAGTCGGGAGTAGAGGAAAGACAGAAAATAGCCTACTCCCGGTTAGGAATATGCCCCAGATTTGTCCGTCCAGAAGAAAGGAAACAATTGTGTGGAGAGCGTCGGTTTGACTACACGAGGGGTCGATATCAAATCCCCTAAATTTATTTTTAGAGATTCTCAACTCCCGACTCCCGACTCCCGACTCCCGACTCCCTCATCCTTTCTTGGTCAAGTAGCTTGTAGCTTCAGGTAGCTCTGTATGAGCTGGTGTGCGATCGCCGATTTCCTTAGCCAACGCCCATTCCTCCTTGACATAGCTTAAATCTTCTGGATGTGCTATGTAACTTTCGACATAACCACAAGTGACACAAATGTAGATATCAAGGGGAGCGTAACGATTGCCAAAGCTTCTGGAGCTTACTGTAATCGTATGTAAAGCTGGAAATTTTCTATTAGTGTTGCAAAAAACATCATGTGAACCACACTTAGGACACTGACCATTTTTCATAACCATGACTGCCTTAGCACTCTCAACCTGGTTGACTTCTTTCTTCCTGGTTAGTACAACACCATCGGGATAATTAATGCATCTTTTCTGTCAAAAGGGAAAATATACATCACCTTAAACGTTACGCACATGCGATCGTATATATCGGATGAACATACTGAAATTAATTGATTGTTTCTCAGTGACCAAACCCTGCCAAGACGCGCGGGGTCTTTTTTTTGCTCAAAATCATGCAGATGAGAGGGTAATGGATAGAGGTAGAGTTCAGCTTACCCTTAACCTGCAACTAGTCACTTTAGTATGCAATACAAGATAAGGCAGCTGCTCAGAGTCCTTGTACTTCTGGAGCCGCTGATATGGCAAAAATAAGAGAAGCTTCTAGTTGAGAGTAAGGCTCTAGAGTGAATTTCCAGATGCAAAAACCATTTTCATCAAGTTGCCTGCCATCGGTAGTCTTTTGTGTAATCACCTACATCTTGAATTGTTTTAGCTCAGAAACAGGTATTCTTTCTGTAGTTTTAACTACCCTCGGCTCTTTACCAATGCTAGAGATAAATAACTTTATTTTAATTGTAACCTTATTTACTTGGTGAGATAGTCTCTTTATTGGTAGGGGCGATAAGATCCTGAATTTGTTGAACTTCAGCAGCAGCGCGTATTTCCTCATTAGCTGAGGGATTTATGGTTTCTTGAGGAGTAGGAACAGCCTAGGGCATGTTTTCTCGCCTCAGAATTGGCTTAAATGGTAGGTTGGGCTTTTGGAACGAAACCCAACAATTAGTAGCGTAAGTTGGTAGGTTGAGCCTTTGGAACAAAACCCAACAATTAGTAGCGTAAGTTGGGTTAAGCTTAGCGCAACCCAACCTACCACAAGAGGCAAGAAAACACGCTCTAGACCATGGAAACTAAGAATAGCGAATATTAATACCTGCATCAACTCAGTGGTTTAATATAGCCCCACTTGTCGCCAACATTTACTAAAGCCAACCCTTCACGAAAAGACTTAGCCTCATTAAAATCTGGCTGAATGACAAGTTTCCCTGTTTTATCAATATAGCCCCACAAATCATCTATTTTTACTGCTGCTAATCCTTCCTTAAAAGCTTCAGCTCCATCAAATTGGAGAGCAATTGCTATTTGACCTGCTGAATTAATGTAACCCCACTGATTAGCGATCGCTACTTGCGCCAACCCCTCACTAAAAGAACCAGCTGCATCAAACTGCGGCTGAATTACTACTTGTCCAGTGCTATCTATATAGCCATATTTTTCAGTTAGTTTGACCCTCGCCAGTCCTTCATTAAAAAACGTAGCTTCATCAAACTGTGGTTGGATTACGACTTTCCCCGTATTGTCAATATATCCATATTTACTATTAATTTGTACTGCCGCTAGTCCTTCTTTGAAAGAATCTGCATTATCAAACTGTGGTTGGATTATAACTTTACCTGTTGTGTCTATATAGCCATATTTGCCACCAATTTTTATTAGCGCTAAACTGTAACTTAACCCAGCACTGTTACTAACAGTAAACAGTTCAGCGTCATCAAATCGTAATCGAACTACAAGTTTTACAGTTTTATCTACATAGCCCCACTTATAGCCCATTTTTACTTTGGTTAACCCGTTACTAAAAGAATCAACCCAATCAAATCGTGGCTGAAGTATAGATTTTCCTGAAGAGTCGATATAGCTATACTTGCCACTGAGTCTTTGACGGGTGAAGCCCTGTTCTTTCACCTTGGAAAGATTGAACGGCGCTGGTTGAGCGTAGGGTCCTTCTCGCAATACTTTTGCTAAGGCATCGTTGTCTTCTCGCAGACCTTCGTAGAAGAAAAATACCTCTCCTTGAATGTTGCGATCGCGATTATACTTAATCTGCTGCAAAAGCAGCTCTGGACTGATACGATATGAGCCTACTTTAATCAGAATACCAGGTACTAAAAAAGGTAGTTGTAAAGATGTAAATTGCTGCGTGACCAGTCGATCAATATACTGTTTGTAGCTCTCCAAGTCACGACGATACAACTGCGGATGAATTAAATCAACTAATCCTTGGTCAATCCAAGTTTGTGTGTCTTGGAGATATTCCTGGAATCCCCACGGGTAGACACTGGGGGCGATCGAAATCACCAAATTAGGTTTGATTGCAATAACTTCCTGATAGAGTCTTGTTAAGAAGTCAGTGAGTATATCAGCACGCCATTGAAGCCATTGTGTCTCTTTAAAGTTTTGCGGTGGCTTTTGGTTAAACTGCTGCTCATATCGTTGAATAGTTTTTGAATCGTAGCTACCTTCTGATGGAAGTGCAGGTAGTCGATCATCCCCTTGAATACCAGTAACATCATAGTTTTTAGCAACTTCTAGTATCAGAGAAAGCATGAACTGCTGCACATCTGGATCGAGTGCATTCATCCACTCAAAATTATTCTTTTTCAGCAAATTGCCGCTAGAGTCAAGTGCAGACCATTCAGGTTTTTTAGTCAGCAGTGCCCCGCCATTTTGATTAAAAGAACTGGCAAATCCATACTCAAACCAAGGTATAACTGCTAGTCCAACTCGCTTGGCTTCAACAATGAGTTCTGCTAAGGGGTCTCGACCAACAAATCGCGGGTTAATCTCTCTTCCAAAAGTGTCCCGCATGACTGCACTCGGATAAATTGTGTAAGCATTATTCCAGACAACGGGAAAAACTACATTGAATCCCGTTTGTGCAAGAAAGTCCATCGCTGAGGCAATGTTTTGCTTAGAATTAAGAACAGTGCTATCGGTAGTAGTTATCCAAACACCACGTATTTCTGTAACTCCTATATCCCCATTTGTGACGACTTGAAGTGAAACAATTTGATAATTTTTGACTAACGCCAGTCCTTCGGAAAAAGAAGCGGCTTCGTCAAATTGTGGCTGAATTACCAGTTTCCCTTTTTTATCGATATAGCCCCATTTATTTCCAATCTTTACTCGTGCTAGTCCTTCAGAAAAGGAATCAGCTTGAGCGAATTGTGGCGGGATAACAACGAACTCCATCCCAGGAACATACTGTAGGGGAACTCCAGGAATTTTTAAAGCACGGCAAATAAATGCTGCAATCTCGGCTCTTGTAGCGTTTTGATTGGGGTTGAGACGTTTGATATTAGGATAGTTAACGACTAGACGCTTTTGGGTTGCTATTGCGATCGCTTCAACGGCATAATTCGGAATCTGTGCAGCATCATCAAAATACTTACTTAATATTTCCCCAGGTATTGTGCTGACTTTATACTTCAGACCACTGACTAAAGCAACTAAAGCTTCTACCCTTGGAATAACCTGATTAGGTTTGAATGTTCGATCGGGATAGCCAGAAATAAAACCCGCCCGATAAGCGACTTGAATTGCAGAATTTGCCCAGTAATTTGAGGGGACATCCTTAAATGTAATACCACTGCGAATAGGTGGCATGTTAGCAAATGCCTTGGCGATCAGGGCCGCAAATTCAGCACGAGTTACTGATGCATTTGGTCGAAAGCTACTATCTGGATAACCACTGACCCAATTTCGAGCCAAAAGCTGGACAATAGATTCTTGTGCCCAGTGGTTTTTAATATCCGAAAAAATAAAAGTATTCGACATTTGAAATAACAGGCAAGTTGTAAATTATTCCAACTTAGCTTGAGTTTATCCCATCAGGCGACAAGGACTCTTAAGAGGTATCGCCAACAGGGAAGCTTGAGCAAACTTGCCCCAACCTTGCCTGAGTCTTCAATACCATTTGTTGTTTGTTGTTTGTTGTTTGTTGGCTTGCCCTGAGCTTGCCTGCACGGTAGCTGAGCTTGTCGAAGTGGAGCGGTAGCTGAGCTTGTCGAAGTGGAGCTTTGCCGAAGTGTCGAAGGGTTGTTGTTTGTTTAAGAGCATTTTTTTGCCTCACAGTTATTGAGACAAGTTTTAAATAGGACTCCTGATAACAAATAACCAACAACAAATAACCAACAACAAAGAACAACACGCTCTTAAGCAAGAACAGTCGCTGGTTCAGACCAACGCCCTACGGCTTTGCCAATTACTGCCATTTCTTGCATTAAGCGATCGAACCGATCAGGTGTTAAGGATTGAGGGCCATCGGATAAAGCTTTGGCAGGGTTGGGGTGGACTTCAATCATCAAGGAATCTGCACCACCTGCGATCGCAGCTAGAGCCATTGCTGGGACATACTCAGCTCTCCCTGTGCCGTGACTGGGATCAATCATAATCGGTAAGTGAGTTAGCGATCGCAACACAGGCAACACCGCTAAATCCAGCGTATTCCGGGCATACTGTCGATCAAAGGTTCGGACTCCCCGTTCGCACAGAATCACATTCGGGTTGCCTGCTGCCAAGATGTACTCCGCCGCCATCAACCATTCATCAATCGTTGCTGACATTCCTCGCTTCAGCAGCACTGGTTTCTCCTGTGCCCCGACTTTTTTGAGCAGCGAGAAGTTTTGCATATTACGGGCACCCACTTGCACAACGTCAGCTACCTCAGAAATTTTCTCGACATCAGCCGTATCCATCACTTCGGTAATGATGCCCAAACCTGTTGCTTCTCGTGCTGCTGCCAGTAAACCCAAGGCACTCTCGCCATGTCCCTGAAAGTCGTAGGGTGAAGTCCGGGGCTTATAGGCACCTCCCCGCAGGAACTGGGCACCAGCCGCCTTTACCCGATGCGCTGTTTCAACAATCATGGTCTCGTTTTCCACCGAACATGGACCAGCAACAACGACCAAAGGATGCTGTTCACCGATGTGAACCAGTCCGTCAGGTGTTGATACAACAACATTACTGGCTTCACCGTGTCGGTACTGGCGGCTAGCGCGTTTAAAGGGTTTCTCAACTCGCAGTACTTCTTCAATCCAGGGGCTAATTTCCTGAATTTGGAGCGGGTCTAAATCAACTGTGTCACCAACCAGACCAATAACTACTTTATGCTGACCAACAATTTTTTCTGGAGTCAGACCCCATTCAGTTAGTTCCTGACTAACGCGAGCAATCTCAGCTTCTGGAGAACCGACTTTCAATACCACAATCATGCTTTTAGAGTCCCTGGCAAAGTGCTTGTGTGCTTAGGTAAATTACTCCTAGTTGCGCTCTTAAGAGCACTAGGGGCTTCCCAAGCCCAAAGTTGGAAAGCTTACATCTTGTACCATGCCCTCATAATAGAATTCTGAGGCTATATACACAAAGTCCGCCTGGGCGGACTGACAGAAAAGTAATGGTATTTACTGAGAGTCTCTTAGACTTTCGTCTTTTCCCAGTGGCTAGTTTTTTTCTCCAGCTGAGCGCCATGCTGCTCTCATTCGTCCCAGGTTCGTGGTAAATTCTTGCCAACCTAACCACGTCCCTGGTAAGTCTTCATCCCAAGAGGCGGAGAGGACACCATAGCTCAAGCCCAATACTCCTAAACCGAGAAATCCCATACTGACGAGAACCACCGCCGGGTTAGGCAACTTTAACCCAATGTTTTTGATCAAAAAATAGCTGACAAAAAACGTTGATAGACCTAAGACTGTCGGAATTCCACATAGTAAAGCCATCCGGCTTACCATTCGCTTGCTTACCACATCTGGAATCGCCATCGATTCCTTGGAAACGGGAGTTGGCTTGTCTGGTTTTGGGGCAGTTTTACTGGGTGCGGGTTCGGGTTTAGATTTAGCGGCTTTTTTGCGCTTTTGACTGGGTTCAAATGGCAAGCGCTCACGGGATGGTTCAGGAGACATATGTTTAAATTTTGCCTATCCGCGAATACCTAAGCGTTGAATCAAGGCTTGATAGCGCTCTCTATTCTCTTTGCGAAGATAGGCTAGCAAACGCTTGCGCTGACCAATCATTTTCAACAATCCCCGTCGGGAAGAATGATCCTTTTTGTTAGTTTTCAGGTGTTCGCTCAACCGATTAATCCGTTCGGTAAGCATGGCTATTTGGACATCTGCCGAGCCGGTGTCGGTTTCATGTACCTGGTAGCCGTCAATTATTTCTTGTTTGCGTTCTTGAGTCAGGCTCATTGATTGGTCGATTCGTAATAATCCAGCAATTTTCCATGTTATCACCCTCACGCCTGTGGTTGAAAGGCTTTATTGACTAAAGAAGGATGAGGGATGGGGGATGAGGGATGAAGGATGGGGGATGAGGTATGATAGCGCAGCGGGACGTTAGTCTGGGATGAGAGGAAAGCACCATTATTTATCTATGAGGCTATTCATCCTTCATGCATTCGGGCATTCATCCTTGAGAGCGACACTCAGGATTCACTTGAATCTTGGGCTAGTAAATTTCTTGGCTGTGATGAAGTCTGAACTTTTGCTGAACGGCGATCGTCCAACCACTGCTGTAGAATGATGGCGGCAGCTTTGCGGTCAATGAGACCTTTGTTTTGAGAGGGCGATCGCCCCTGCGCTTTCATTTGTTCCTCTGCCTCAAAGGAAGTCAACCGCTCATCCACATACTCCACAGGCAGATTGAGTGCTGCTGCTAACCTGACAGTAAAGTTTTGCACCTTTCGCGCCTGAGTCCCTAGGGTTCCATCCGTCAAATAAGGCAACCCAACGACGAGTACCTGTACATCCCTCTGTTCAACCAATTCTTGCAGCTGCGCCACATCACGAGCAAAGCTGGTGCGATTGATTGTAGTCAGACCAGTAGCAATTAAACCAGTGCCATCACATCCTGCCACACCGATGCGCTTATTCCCAACATCCAACCCCAGTGCTGAGATTTTTTGCATCCTTAATTCCCATTTTCTTGGGACTCAGTTGGCGGTGTGGCTTCCTGAGGAATGGCACTTGAGGGTGCTGAGACATAGGGAGACATATCTGTCTTTGAAGCGGCCTGTGGTTTTTTGGAAAGAGATTGCAACCAGGTAATACGGCTGGGTATTGGGGTGCGTGGCTGTAGTCCCTGAAGTACATCCGACAACTGCAATCCTTCTAAAGAAACTGGCTTAGCTTCTCGTAACTTGTGCCAAACGGAACGGGACATCAGCAAGGTATGGTCAATCCGCTGTGCTCCTAAGCGTTCGAGATATTCTTCTCGCTCTGGTTGATAATCAGCGGAAGCAAGTTTTACTGCCTGCATGGGCAAGTTTTGGACAATTCTTGCCATATGAGAGAGCAACTCTGGATACAAGAAGGTATAGGCTGGGTGAACAGTCAGCAGGGCTTCGTGGGATTTGGAGCCATCGCGGCATAGGTGAAGATGGAAATAAGCGATCGCGGCTTTACGCTGCGGTTCAAATACATAACCTCTAACCACCTCAGTCTGATTGAACCACTGCTGCACCTTGGAAAGGAACGCTCTCACCACACCTGTTTTAAAGTCTTCAATATGGCGGTCAAAAACCTGACGTACTAAAGGTGGCATGGACGCTGTATCCAGCTGATAAAGTAGCTGGGCATCGGCATTACTTACCGGGAGCATGTTTGGCAAATCTGGCTCGTGAACAGCAAGTTCTTCGAGCAGTTCTGGTGCGATCGCCCAGTAAGTCAGTTGGGCTAGAGGTTGAAAACCGTTTTGCCGATAAAGCGCCAGTGTAGTTTTGTCATGAATATTAACTTCTAGTACCCAAGTTCGCGCCTCCCAGATCGTCTCGAAGCAATGGCGCAATAGCCCTGAGCCAATTTCCAGCTTGGCCGGTGTGTTTTCTTGCGGGTTGGCGGCGGTATTGACTAAAACCTTTTCCACCCGCCATGTGCTACGGGTTCGATTAAATGGTGATATCTTGATCGCTCCGCGCATCTGTTGCATCGCTTCAGCAACATAAACACAAAAGACATACTGAGCAGGATTAGGGAACCAACTCAAAAACTTCAGTAACCAATACCAGCGTTGAACTTGCTGTAATTGCTGATTGAAGGTAACTAAGCAACTGTTGCCCTCTGCGTCAGTTGCCCCTGTAGCAAGCTGTTCGATCGCCTCCAAGTCGCGGTACTGAATGGGGCGAATCACACTCTTCGAGTTTTCCGAAACAGGTGAAGTCATTTTGGGTACAGATGCCGTGAAGCTGATAGCAGACGTAACAACAGGCTTGCGCTGCAACAATACAGTTCTAAGACTAAGGTTACTGCCATTATCTTAACGATTTTCCATCCCTCCTAACTAGAAACTGGGGAGTCGGGGGGCGGGAGTCGGAGAGTTTTTTCTCCTAAAGGTTTAAGTATCATTACTGTTTGGGTATACAAAGCCTAAATATCCAAGTTTTTTGCAGAAAAAATTTCATAAACATTTGTAAACTATTAAACAACTAAGCTTCTGCTCACAATAATTTCTTTGTCGCCTTTAAAGGGACGCGGCTTTTTCCCGGCAAAGCACCGCCCTTGTTTCCACAGTGTTAGGAGTTTCTAATGAAGCAACTTGTTAATCTTGAGCGCTTTTTCCTTGTCGGTCATATTTTTGCAATGGTCTTTGGACTAGCGGGGTTATTGATCGTCCTACCCAATCCAGAACTGATCGCGGGCTTAGGAACGCTTGGGCAGAAGGCGTTTAGCTGGTCAATGTCTGGGGGTGGGGTTGTTAACATCATTTTGGGTACAACAGCTGTAGCAATTTATGCTTACCGAACCCTAGGACTTTGGCAATGGCTGACGTTCATGGTACCTGCTGTTTTTCTTTCCTTAGGTAGTGAATTGCTAGGCACCAGTACTGGCTTTCCCTTTGGAGAGTATGGCTACTTAAGTGGGTTGGGCTATAAGGTGGCTGGGCTTGTCCCGTTCACTGTTCCCCTTTCCTGGTTTTATATGGGGTTTGTTTGTTATCTGCTGGCTCGTGCGGGAATCGACGCCACCGTTAAAACCAAGAACTTTGTCAGCTTTTTGCGCCTTATCTTGAGCATCGCTATAGGATCAATCCTTCTTACCTCCTGGGACTTTGCCCTCGATCCAGCGATGAGCCAAACCATCTCTCCTTTTTGGCACTTCGGGCATACAGGCTCTTTTTTTGGAACACCCTACCGCAATTTTGCCGGTTGGATTGCTACTGGTGCCCTGTTTATGACCGTAGCGGCCTTGTTTTGGAAGAAAACGCCTATTGTCTTATCACGTCAGCAGTTAGGATTTCCGGTGGTTGTTTATGTAAGTAATATTGCTTTTAGTGCTGTAATGACCTTGTTTGGTGTGGGGCTTTGGACTCCAGTTGGGTTGAGCGTGCTTTTCGGTGTGGTTCCGGTTTTGATTTTGTGGTGGATGGCTTCATCCGCACCAACGCCAATGCCACCAGACGAAGGTGAAAATGCTGAACTAGCTCAGCTCCAGACGACTCAAGTGCCAGTGGCACCCGTGGGAGCTATGCCCAAGTGAGTTGGGTTATAGCTGTAGTCAGTGGTTCAACAGCGCTACTTTCACTGCCAACCACTGGCTTTTTAGCATTAGCGCTGTTACTTATCCAGACACCAGCAGCATTTCTCTTGCTTTCGCGTCTGATTAAAGGACCTGGGCGTCGTCTTCCCATCCTTCCCAAAATCACTACACCAGAACAACTGGGTGCTGTGAGTGTGGTGGTTCCCACCCTCAACGAGCGATCGCGTCTGCAACCTTGTCTCACAGGCCTAACTCAGCAGAGTTACGAAGTTCGAGAAATTATTGTTGTAGACAGTCGTTCAACTGATGGCACACCAGAACTGGTTAAGAATGCCCAAGAGAAAGACCCTCGGTTTCGCTTGATTACCGATGATCCCTTGCCTGCTGACTGGGTAGGGCGTCCTTGGGCACTGCACACGGGTTATTTGCACAGTTCCCCTAACAGTGAGTGGATTTTGGGCATGGATGCTGATACTCAGCCGATCCCCGGACTGGTTGCGAGCCTCGTCAAGGCAGCTGAAGCAGAGAAGTTTGACCTGGTGTCTCTGTCGCCACAATTTATCCTCAAATATCCAGGAGAGTGGTGGCTACAGCCTGCGCTTTTGATTACTTTGGTCTATCGATTTGGACCGACTGGCATCAATAGCGAGGCACCAGAACGAGTGATGGCGAATGGGCAGTGTTTTTTGTGCCGCCGTGAGGTTTTAACCAAACTGGAGGGCTATAGCAGTGCCAAGGGGTCTTTTTGCGATGATGTCACCCTTGCTCGTTATGCGGCAGCTTGTGGGTTTAAGGTGGGGTTCCTTGATGGGGCTAAGGTTGTGAAGGTGCGAATGTACGAGGGGGCATCCGAAACTTGGAAAGAGTGGGGGCGCAGTCTTGACCTCAAAGATGCTTCTTCTGCGGGTCAGTTGTGGAGTGACTTGTGGTTGTTACTGAGTGTTCAAGGTCTTCCTCTGCCAGCATCTTTGGTTTTCTTGGGATGCTTAGGGTTGGGAATTTCTTCGCCCTTGGTGACAGCAGCAGCTGGGTTGAACTGGTTTTTGCTGTTCATTCGCTTTGCCTTACTGTTGGCGATCGCACCCTCTTACGATCGCACTCAGGCATCACCCCAGTCATCCTGGCTATTCTGGCTTTCTCCCTTAGCTGACCCTTTAGCAGTTTTACGATTGTTTTTATCTGCCTTCCAAAGACCAACTCAGTGGCGGGGGCGAAGTTATGGAGGGGCGGCAAGTTAACTAGGCGAACAAGTCATATCATGTCCGGTTGATTAGTTACCAATTGTAGGTTGACACCTCTGTTGTCAGATGTTGGGTCTCGGTACCTTGTCATAATTCTTCTTGCTATGAGACTCTGTTGAGGGGGTTGACACCTCTGTTGTCAGATGTTGGGTCTCGGTACCTTGACCCAACCTACTCATATGTAAGCGTTTAAGCGGACATGATATTAGCAGGTATAACGTTTAACCTCCTAACTTTCTACCCTTCAACCTTCCCACTTTCCCACTCTCAACCTTCGTCATCTACAGCATTAACTTGATCTACTCGTTCTAGTTGCCAGAGAATTTGATTTCCCTCGCGTCGCACCCTCGATACAATCCAGTTTCGCCAACCCCAGTGATCTCCTCGAGAGGTGACAGCACTAGCATTGACATCCATTAAATCAGCCAGTTCGGAACTACTAATCAGGTAACCTTTGCTGGCAATCTCATCAGCGATGTGTAGAGTTTCTACCAAGTTACGAAGTTGTGCAACTCTTACCTCGCGGGGTAATTCGTCCATCGCGCCAGCAGAGGAAAAAACAGATGAGTCCGTCATAGCTACGTCAGAGGTAGAAACGCTCAGTTGTATAGTTTCGTAAGCTAACTCAGGAGCTGCATTTGAATCTGATATTCCTGTTAACGGCTCCTTGGCAGTTGACTTAATCGGTTGTGCATTGTCAAAGTCAAAGGTCTGTTCTAGTGCTAGAGGTTTACCAAGAGCAAAGGAGCGAGCAATTACATCACAACGCTCATTGCCCTCGTTGCCGCTGTGCCCTCGGACATACTGCCAATCTACGAGTGGGGAATTGAATTCATCAAGAGTCTCCCACAAGTCTTGATTCAAAACTTCTTTTCCCTGTGCAGTCTTCCAGCCTTTCTTTTTCCAGCCTTTAACCCATTTAGTAATGCCGTTTTTGACATATTCGCTATCAGTATAGAGGGTAACGGGTTCGGTTTGTCCAGAAGCTCTCAGAACTTTCAAAGCCTGGATGGCGCCTTGCATTTCCATCCGGTTGTTCGTCGTTGCCGCTTCGGCACCGCCCATTTCATAAACAGAGCCATCCGTGAAATAAACTACAGTACCCCAGCCACCAGGTCCAGGGTTTCCTATGCAGGCTCCATCCGTGTAAAAGCATTTAATTTGGCGAGTAAGAGGCATTGTGTTATGAGTTTGAAGTTTTGTATAGGCGCTTCAAAATCGCGCCCTGTAATGATGAGGCGAGAAACACCTCATCTGCATCTACCCTGGTATATCCCATCCCAGCTTATTTAAAACAGATAATAATGGCTTCTACCTCTCAGGACTTACGCCAATTTCTCATTACGAAAGACCATTTGTAGGGGTGAACGACCGGAAAGCCCCTACTATATAGGATGTCCATACGTAAGTCCTGCTCTAAGTCTCATCGATCATTCCTTCTTCCCTGTATGCGCTCGTGAGTATCCTACACCTCCCGTTTAGGGTAGGCATGGGACTTATAGCCTGCCTGAGACCTCCACCGCAAGTTAAGATCACATGTACTGGGGTTGTTGGTCAGATGATGTCCTCGCCCTCACTCCATTCTCTGTGCACTCTTGCCTTGTGAGCTACGAACCCCTGCACCATAAATATCGCCCTCAAACCTTTGCCAATTTGGTCGGGCAAGAGGCGATCGCAACGACTCTCACTAATGCCATCCTCACTGAGCGGATTGCACCAGCTTACCTATTCACAGGTTCTAGAGGTACTGGCAAAACCTCTAGTGCCCGAATTTTAGCGAAGTCCCTCAACTGTCAGAAGCAGGATACACCAACGGAATCACCTTGCGGAGTTTGTGAGGTCTGTATAAGCATTGCGTCAAGTTACTCACTTGATGTAATTGAAATTGACGCCGCCAGCAACACAGGGGTCGATAACATCAGAGAGCTTATTGAAAAGGCACAGTTCGCTCCTGTTCAGTGTCGCTACAAGGTCTACATAATAGACGAAGTGCATATGCTCAGTACGGCAGCATTCAATGCCTTGCTGAAGACTCTTGAGGAACCTCCGGCGCGAGTGGTGTTTGTACTGGCGACAACTGATCCTCAGCGAGTACTACCGACGATTATCTCCCGCTGTCAAAAGTTTGATTTTCGCCGGATTCCCTTAGAGGCGATGGTCAAGCATCTGTTGCATATTGCTTCCCAAGAAAACATCCACATTACATCCGAGGCCATAACTTTAGTGGCTCAAGTAGCTCAAGGAGGACTTCGAGACGCGGAAAGTCTGCTCGATCAACTAAGTTTGTTGCCAGCAGAGGTGACAGTAGAGGCTGTCTGGGATTTGGTGGGGGTCGTGCCGGAACGGGACTTGATGGCGCTTACTAAAGCCATAGCAGACGACAACTCTGAAGCTGTACTCGAGCAGTGCCGCCGCCTCATGGATAGAGGCCGGGAACCCCTAGTTGTGCTCCAAAATCTTGCGGGTTTCTACCGAGATTTACTGATTGCCAGAACTGCCCCCAACCGCAATGATTTGGTGGCAGTAACACGCCAAACTTGGGAAGAACTGCGTGAGTTTGCTAAATCCTTAGACGCTGCCGATATTTTGCAAGCTCAACAGCAGCTGAAAAACAGCGAAGCTCAAGTTAAAAACACCACTCAGCCGCGTCTGTGGTTAGAAGTGACCCTATTAGGCTTGTTGCCCTCAGCACAGGTAGCCAGAGATGAAGGGGCAAGCTCTAAGGTTAGTACGTCTCAACGTTCTTCTAGAGACCAGCCACAAAGCCATAGAGATCAGACTCCTCAGGTACAGCAACCCGCTTCGCCAGTCGTGTCTAAAACTGAAGCTTCCACTAACGACATTGAGTTACCCAAAAAGTCATCTGTTGAAGCATCCGAAGCCTCCCTGCAATCGTCGGGTTCTCCCCAACCTCATACAGAAAAACCAATTGAACCCTCAATTTCAGCAGCATCAAATTCGTCAGTCAGTACTCCTACGACTGAGGCTGAACCCTCAACAGTGACAAATGATATCAACCAAATTTGGCAACAGGTGCTTGCTCATCTTCAGCCAGTACCGACTCGAGAGTTACTGCGTCAACTCGGTCATTTAACTAGTTTGGACAGTCATTCTGCTTTTGTGAGTATTCCACCTGCTTGGCGGGAGAAAATCCAAGAAAAAGTGCCTAACATTGAAGCCGCTTTTCAGGATGCTCTCAACTGCAAAGTCAAAGTAATCCTACAAGGTATGACTTCTAAACCAGCTAACACAACTGTGAATACTCCTGCTATTGCGGTGAAAAGTAGCGGCCAAGCTACAGAAACGACACCAACACCAGCCTCTCATCCTCCCACAAATCAGCCCGTACCAGAAAACGCTTCATCAAGGGAACCCATGAGGCAAGTGTCGTCAGAGATGGTTGACTCAGTAGGGCGTAACAAGACAAGTTTGGAACAGACGCCTACCAAAAAAGAACCTCAGGCACGGGAAGAACTCAATCGTGGCAACCTTCAATCAACATCTTCTCTATCTCCACAGCAAATCGTCAGACAACATCTCTATGAAGTAGAACAAACCACCGCCTATGAAAGTTCCTCATCTCAATTCTCGACTTCTGACACTCCTACAGATGTCTACAAGGAACACTTAGAGCATCCAAAAGGAATGTCTCTACAGACGTTTCAAGCTGATGTAACTTTCGAGGACGCCGCTCAAGTTGAGAAAGCGATTATAGACCTTAAGCAATTTTTTGAGGGACAGATTATTGATTTAAGGGATGAATTTCTATCAATTGAACCTGTCATTTCTCCTCAACTGCAATTAGAGAAAGAAATTGAAGAGGTTGCTGAAGAATTAGCGTCTACAACAGATGAAGACGAGCCAGAAGTATTCATCACTCATCAACAGCAATCTAATTCAATAGCTATGCTCTACAACCGCCCGGATTTGTCAGCTTTTGAAAATTTAGATGAGGAAGATATACCCTTTTAATTAGTGTTATTTGTTGTTTGTTGTTTGTAAGAATTTCAATTTTGATAGGCTACACATCGACACCTCTTGTTAAGGAGGGAATCAGAAAAGCTTCTTAATCCAGTCAAACGCTTACTGGCTAAGGAATTACCTATTACCAAAAATGTTGTTTTTCACAACAATTACCAGAGAGCCAGGATTGTTGGCTGTTTGCATTTTTTGACAAATAACTAACAACCAACAACAATTTAGCTATTTTTTTAAACGCTAAATTCAAAATTCAAAACTCTCTTCTCCAGCTCCTTGATGCACAGTTTTTACCCATTTCAGACGCTTGGGACGCACAGAAATGCGAGCCGTAATCCCGACTATTACTAGCATCCAGTGGAGTAGATAGAAGGTACCGCGTAGGGTTTGCAAAAGGGTAACAAACAAGGTGGAAGCCGTTAAGGGTTCGTTCCTCTGAGTGCGACGCAAACCAATGAACATACCGATCGCAGTTAGGGTTAAACCAAGTCCAGTCAGAGGACTCAGGACTGGGAAACTTCTACGAGCGATCGCCATTAAAGCATCCGGTACAGCGGCAGCTGGCAAAAGATACTGAATAATGACAAACGAGAACATATCCAGTGTTTTCAGCGTACCCATGCGATTACTAGCAATCAAGCGCCAGTAGTCTAGATAACGCTGATATCCCCCTTCTCCCCAGCGGTTGCGTTGATGCCATAAAGCCAATGCCGTCGTGACACCTTCTTCTTCGACAGGGGGAAAGTCGAGAAAACCGATATCCCATTTGTCGAGGTGCAAACGTAAAGTTAAATCTAAATCGTCTGTAATTGTTTCCTCATTCCAACCGCCGCAACGCTCTAATGCTAACCGACGCACAAATTGGCCGTTGCCTCGCAATTCTCCAATACCACCGATGGCGATGCGTTGCTGTTGTAAGTAGGTGTCGAAGGCCATTTCTGCCATCTGTCCTCGTGTCCAGAAATTTACAGATGAATTGGCGATCGCTTTCCGTACCTGCACCGCTCCCACTTGCATGTTGTTAAATAGGGGCAGTGTTCGCCGCAGTAAATCCTTGGATACCTGAGCGTCAGCATCAAACACCCCTACAATTTCCCCTTTGGTTAAGGGTAGTACCTGATTGAGTGCCCCCGATTTGCCACCCCCAGCGTCAGCCGAGCGATGCAATACCTTTAGCTGGTCGTATTCTCTAGCTAGCTGGTCTAATAATGTGGGTGTGTCATCAGTACTGTGGTCATCAATTACCCAGAGTTCGTATCGGGCTTTGGGGTAATCTAAATCACACAGATTTTTGACCAAGTTACTGATGACAGCTTCCTCATTTTTTGCTGCTACAAGTAGAGAAACAAAAGGAAGCTCTGCTTGAGCATCATCCGAGAGCAGTTCTGGTGTCTTTAAAGGTCGAGCTAGCAGTACCCGTACAGCTTGAATCCCCAGTAGTGCCGTTAAGCCCAAAATCAACCAGGAACCCCACGATACTAAATGAAGTACAATCGTGCCACTCCAAATGACTGTTAACGTCAAAGCGGCTTTGCGTCTGCGTCCTTCTAGTCCCTGGAAGAAAAAGTCACTTTCAAATTCTTCATCTTCCAAGTCAGACAACAGAGAGCTAATTGGGTCAAGTTCGCTACCAGAATCGTTTTCTGGCCAGTGATTTTCCGGCATAATTCACAACACCACGAAACAGTTGTCGGGATAAATGACATTAACTGACTTTACCGCCGATCGAGCTGGTTGGTTTTGGAGCAATTGCGCCAGCTCTAATGAACGCCAGTTTGTGTCAATTGTATCGGAATTATTAAATTTCTTATACTTTGTTGGGGATTCTTTAGATTTTGACAAACTAATCTTAAGGTGTGGGATTTGTTTATGGTGATTTCTGTGATAGCTATAGCAGCTTGGGGGCTGAGTTCTGTTCTATGGGTAGAACTGGTGCGAGACTTGTACCACGTTTTGTCCCATTATTGGCCTTTTTTGTATCGGTTACATGTGTGGCATCATCGGGTTTTCCGTCCAGATTTAACGGCGGTCAATGATACGATTTATCGGCAGGCGCAATGGCGTAATGATGTGCCAGAATGCTTGGTGATGCTGCTTTGTAGCTTATTAGTGTGGGTGTTAGCGTATGCGATCGCACCAACTCAGCAACTACCAGCTTTGGCAGGTACTCTTTATACTCTAGTTTTTTTGTTCGGTGCGATCGCCCGTGGTTGCGGGTGGGAGTGGGCCAATGAAGCGACGGATTTGACTCATTTACCCGGCCCTTTCCTCAATCCACCCTCCCTGTGGAGTGTAAATCGACCCTACCACTGGCGGCACCATTTTGATAACCAAAAGGCTTACTATTGCGGTACGTTGACGTTGGTAGACAAGCTAATGGGTACTGCTCTATCGCTAAAAGGTAAAACCATCGCTGTAACGGGAGCATCGGGAACTTTAGGGCGATCGCTTTTACAACATCTCCACGCCCGTGGAGCGCAAGTCATTGCTCTGACTACAAAAGAGCCGACCGTTACCATAAATGTGAATGGTGAAAGTCTGCCGATAAAAACCATCCCATGGCAAGTAGGCAACGAGTCAGACTTAGCGGCAATGCTGGAAAAAGTAGATATTCTGGTTCTCAATCACGGTATTAATGTCCACGGCGAGAGAACGGCGGAGGCGATCGCTTTATCCTATGAAGTCAACACATTTTCAAGTTGGCGCTTGATGGAACTATTTTTCTCCACCGTTCGCACTAACCAAGATATCGCGACCAAAGAAGTCTGGGTGAATACCTCAGAAGCAGAAGTCAGTCCGGCGTTTAGTCCTTTATACGAACTCAGCAAGCGATCGCTAGGAGACTTGGTGACGCTGCGACGTCTTGATGCTCCTTGTGTGGTGCGAAAACTGATTCTTGGCCCGTTTAAGAGTAATCTCAATCCAATTGGTGTGATGTCAGCCGAACAGGTGGCCAAGCAAATCGTCAATCTAGCGATTCGAGATGTACGCAACATCATCGTGACAATTAATCCTGTGACCTTTTTTGCTTATCCCATCAAAGAATTTTGTGTCGAAACCTACTTCAAGCTATTCAGTCGCCCTGCTAAGTTGACGGAAGCCCTAAATGCTCCTAAGACAATGACGGCGGATACTACAACCTCATCAAAGAGTAGTTGACCAGTATAAATACTTATAATAAGAGTACATGCCCTTGAACATAGAGCATAAAATCTCTTAGTATAAGTAGCTTTCCTGAATCAAGAACATCAGTGAAATTACTTTACCTGTCACGAGGCTTGACCATCAGGAAGAGTCTTAACTTGCTCTAATCATCGGAAATTGAGGAAAATTTCCCTATGTCTATCGAAAAACTGCAACCTGCCGATAAAGGGGCTGTCGGCATGTATATGCCCTACTACCAGGGTGCAAAGCGCAATATCTTACCACTGGCAATTAGTCTCTATCAACAGGGTTCTTTAGAAGGGACTCGCCGGATTGAAGGCGGAGAAAGTATTCCCTTTGTTGCAACTTGGTTGGTATCTAAGCTTCCTGCTGACCTAACTCGTTGCCGGATACAGTTCGATGGTAACGCCGATCTAAGTTACGAAGTAAATATGGCAAATTCTGAGTTTGTGAATTACTTAATCGAAGTAATTATGAATTTTAAGCGATCGCGCTTGACGGATTTTTCTCAAACGTTTTATCGAAAGTTACTACGCATTGACGAGTAAGTACCAGTTGCAATTCATAGGAGGGAATCAAGGGGTGAAAAAATCTGCGAAGTATTTGCTGATCGGGTCAACAGAAGCTTACTGTGGCAAGTCAGCGACAATCTTGGGCATTACCCATCAGCTGCAATCCAAAGGACTGGATATCGCTTACGCTAAACCGCTGGGAACCCGTCTGAGTGACGAGAAACCAGATGCCATGGAAGAAGATGTCCGGTTTATGACAGAAGTACTGAACTTGCCCCCTAAGCAGGTGCGATCGCCCCTACTATCTCTAGACGCCGATACCATTCAAAAACGCTTGCAAGGAGAGGACGTCACCAATTACTCTCAGTCTCTCAAGCAGCATCTCGAACAACCCACTGGCGATTTAATGGTACTAGAGGGACCAGGAACCCTCGCTGAAGGCAGCTTGTTTAACTTATCCTTGTTGGAAGTTGCTCAAACCGTTGACGCACCTGTCCTGATGGTGGCTCGCTTTCACTCCCTTTTGCTGGTAGAACCCCTGTTATCTGCCAAACAACACCTGGGTAAGTACTTACTAGGGGTGCTGATTAACGATATTCCCGCTGACCAACTATCAATTGTAGAATCGACAGTCCGACCTTTTCTGGAACGGCAAGGTATTCCAGTGTTGGGAATGTTGCCGAGAAGTGAACTATTACGTAGTGTCAGTGTTCGGGAACTAGTACATCAGTTGCACGCGGAAGTTCTTTGCCGTCCAGATCGGTTAGATTTGTTGGTAGAGAGCTTGACAATTGGGGCAATGAATGTTAACTCAGCGCTAAAGTATTTCAGGAAGGGACACAATATGGCAGTGGTGACAGGAGGCGATCGCTCAGACATTCAGATGGCAGCCCTCGAAACCTCAACTCAGTGCCTAATTCTCACAGGTCAAATACCCCCACAACCCTTGATTCTGGGTCGCGCTGAAGAATTAGAAATCCCCATCCTTTCAGTTGACCTAGACACGCTCTCTACGGTGGAGATTATAGACAATGCCTTTGGTCAAGTGCGCCTCCACGAACCGATTAAGGTAGAGTGTATTCGGCAGCTGATGAACCAACATTTCGACATTGAGCGGTTGATGAGCCAGCTCGGTTTAGAGTCACCCGTATCGGCACATTGAAGCTGTTGGCTTCAGCCATGACAATGAAATCGATTATTGTTTTCGGCAGCATCAACATGGATTTGGTAGCCAAAACGCCTCGGTTACCTGTTGCTGGTGAAACCCTGCAAGGCTATCAATTTTTTACTGCCCCTGGTGGTAAAGGGGCAAATCAAGCCGTAGCATCAGCGCGGTTAGGTATCCCCACTTACTTAGTCGGTCGTCTGGGTAATGATGATTTTGGCAATCAACTACGCCGTAGTCTAGAAGCAGCAGGTGTTCATACTGATGGCATTTTAGTGGACGACGCCGCGAGTTCTGGTGTAGCTGCGATCGCTGTGGATGATGCTGGTGAAAACAATATCATTATCATTCCCGGTACCAATGGGCGCGTGAATCAGCAAGATGTAGAACGCCTCACTAATTGGTTAGCAGAAGCCGCCGCGTTGCTTTTACAGTTAGAGATTCCCATGCCAGCGGTTGTGGCAGCCGCTCAAGCAGCACGAAAGGTTGGAGTACCAGTAATTCTCGATCCAGCACCCGCTCAAAAAGACCTTCTACCTGAACTTTACTCATTGATTGACATCATTACACCCAACGAAATTGAAGCTAGTCAGCTTGTGGGTTTTCCTATCGATGGACAAGAAGCTGCCGCCAAGGCATCAGCTGAGTTACGTCAACGGGGCGTCAGCACGGTGATTGTAAAACTAGGTGCTCAGGGTGTCTTCTGTGCTACCGAAGAGGAAACGTTCTTCGTCCCAGCTTTCTCAGTTCAGGCGGTTGACACTGTTGCGGCTGGGGATGCCTTCAATGGAGGGTTAGCAGCAGCTTTAGCGGAGGGTCATTCTTTACGAGAGGCGGTAGAGTGGGGAGCCGCCGCTGGCGCTATTTCTGCAACCAAAGCCGGGGCGCAGCCTTCCTTACCAGATCGAGAAACATTTAGCAGATTTCTTAGAGAAAGAGGCCGTCTTGATTAAACCTCCCAGGACAATAGGGAGTAGGGAGTAGGGAGTAGGGAATGTTTTCTCGCCCCAGAATTAGCTTAAATTGTAGGTTGGGTAGAGGAACGAAACCCAACATTACATAGAGTAGGGGTAAACGGCCGTTCACCCCTACAACTGGTGGTTCAAAAGGAAATGTGCATAAGTTCTAAACCCAATAAATTCCTGAAATTTCTATCAGAAGTTGTTGGAGAACCTCGAAGCGACTACACCAATCAGCACAAGTAAACCTAGCGCCCGACGAAAGTAGTTAACGCCCTCGAATAGCTCCTGCCATGCCCAAGTAAACAAACAGCCAAAACCTATTGCATCTAGACCTGTATAAATGTTGCCGCTTTTCACAATTAATTTGAATACAGTTGCTGTAATTCCAAGCAAAAGTGGCAGATTTGGCGGTTGAGCAATAACAATATTGCCCTCATTGTCTCGAAAAGTTTTATCAAATAAGCTATTTTCCATGAATCTAAGTGTATTTTGCACAAAGGAGGTTTAACTCCCACTCTTTAGTAGTAGCTCCTTGAAACATGGGGAAAAATCATCACAACGGTAGAAAAAGCGAACGGAGAACCAATCTTCTTTGAGCAAAATTCCGCCGCGCATCCTACGCTTTCCCACTTGACAAGTAAAGTGGTGATGATTTGCTTCAACCTATCTTGCATTTCTTGGGTAAGAATATTTTTGCGGTACTTCAACGTCAGAATCAAGTGATAGCACAACCTAAATGTTATATGGTTTCTTGACTTCAGCTTTAGTGTTTTATCTTTATTCATTACTATAATCATTGAATGGTTCAATCTATTGTACGCACTGACCGATGGTTTCTCAAGCCCAGTCGCCAGACGACCGAACATCTGGCGGCAACGGTTACACAGTACCGTGCATTCTGCAAAGCGTTGACTTATGTGGTGTATGGTCACTGGGTAGAAATCAAATCGGCAAAAAGTCAATGCGTAGCTGTAGAACGACTCATCCACAAAACCAAGTCCAACCCCAGCCCCAAATACCAATACTTTGGAAAACGTTTCTACAAGTTCCCCAGCTACCTAAGACGGGCAGCTATCGAATTTGTTTGTGGGCAAGTCTCTTCATTTGTGACCCGTTACCAAGAGTGGCAATCCGGTATCAGAAAAAAGCGAGATGCTAGACCCCCAAAGCTCAACCCAGAAGCAGGTTGTTACCCTGCACTATACCGAGGTCAATGTATTCTGTTTGGCAATGACTTAGAAGCAGTCCAGATTAAGGTTTGGAATGGTTCAGATTGGGTGTGGAGTGAACCTACAACTATAAAAACCAAGCGAGATAGACACCTTCTATCTCATAGTAAAACCCTGTCTCCCTACCTGATGGTTAACCATAAGGGAGTTTATCTGTCGGTTCCGTTTGGACTCAAGCCAGAAAAACTCAAGGGAGACAGGGTTTGTGCTGTTGATGTTGGGATTAATACCCTAGCAACAGCAAGCATTGTCGGAAGTGATGGCACTGTGACTGCGAGGAAATTTCTTCACCCCGCAGCCGACATAGACCACCGTGACCGATTATTTAAGCGGATTAGTCGCAAGGCGCGACTAACAAAAAAGCTGCACAAAGGATTCTGTAATTCTTTGTACCGCAAAGCTCGACACATCAACCAAAACCTTGCTCAACAAGTCTCCAGGCAAATTGTTAATTTTGCCAGGGGTAATGGAGCGAGTGTGATAGTTTTCGAGCAACTGAAAAACTGGAAACCCAAAGGTGGGAGGAAACGTTCAACCTTGAAACAAAAGTTTCATGGTTGGTTGCATCGAAAATTGGTGGAATTGGTAGAGCAGAAGTTTGAAGAGGTGGGTGGAATAACGGAATATGTTTATCCACGAGGAACTTCGAGTTGGGCTTATGATGGCTCAGGACAAGTTTCTCGTGACAAGTCAAACTATTCCAATGCCACCTTTAAAACTGGCAAGCAGTATAATTGCGACCTTTCGGCTAGCTACAACATTGCTGCCCGATACTGGGCATACAAACTTAAACTGACCCGCCGCAAGGACGGGCGGTTGTTGGATGGCAAAAGTTCCTCCAACAAACAGCGAATGCCTGTTACTTTGTCTTTGCTGTGGGAGCCGCGTAGCTCTATAGTCGTGGATTAAGACGCCACGCTTCTACCCGTCTTCGGGTGAAGCGCTGGAGCATTCACAGCAGTGAACAAAAGCCGTTGATTGAAGAGCATTTCAAAATGGCTGCGAAAGACGTAGCAAATGAGGCAATTGTGCGATGGCAGACTTAGAAAACTATCAGGCGTGGATTCAGCAATTGCTGACCGAATATGCTCAACGTCGCTCAACTAAAGGTAATGTCGAAATCCAAACCATTTTTGATGTGGAGCGAAATCATTATCAACTGATGTATATCGGGTGGGAAAATAAGCAGCGAATCTTTGGTCTAGTTATACATATCGATATTAAAGAAGGTAAAGTTTGGATTCAGTGGAATGGCATACAGGAGCAGGTTGCTGACGATTTGATGGCTTTAGGAGTACCTAGAGAAGATATCGTGCTTGGGTTCCATCCACCCCATTTGCGAAAGTTTACGGAATTTGCCGTGAGTTAATAGGAGGATAGAGAAGATGCTGATTCCTCAACTTGAAACCCAACGCCTTATCCTACGCGGATTTCGTGAAGAAGACCTTGATGCTTATGCCGAGATGTGCGGCGATCCCGAAGTCATGCGCTACATCGCCGAAGGGAAACCTTTATCTCGTTGGGAGTCTTGGCGAAATATGGCGATGATGCTGGGTCACTGGCAACTGCGAGGTTATGGCATGTGGGCCGTCGAGGAACGCCAAAGTGGTGAGATGATTGGTCGCATTGGTTGCTGGCAACCGGAAGGCTGGCCGGGATTTGAGATTGGCTGGACATTGCGGCGAACTTACTGGGGATGTGGTTATGCAACGGAAGGTGCAAAGGCATCCATGGACTATGCTTTTGGGGAGTTGCAACAGTCTCATGTGATTAGTTTGATTCGTCCAGACAATGCTGCTTCAAGGCGCGTTGCTCAAAAGTTAGGGGAAAAACTGGAAGGGACGACAGAAATCTTTGGAGGTGAGGCAATAATTTACGGAATTAGTCAGGAAGACTGGCAAGCGATGTAGGAGTATAACCTTGCACAGATGTTCCGCCGGAACATCTCTACTAACAGGACTTACACAAATTTCTCATGACGAACTGCCATTTGTCGGGTGAACGGCCGTTCAACTGACTTCTAACTCCTATTTTCAGGTTAGATTTTGTACGACTGAGGAAGCTTGTGACTTATATCACTTGGCAGTACAAGTTTTGTCACATTTTTTTTCAGCCTACCATCACGAACCGCTAAAAGTTTCGATCACAGAAAATTCTTGTAATATCTCTGATACTAAAATCATGGAAGTTAGTTAGGAATTTAGCAATGAACAAGCATCAAGTTTGCTTCCCAAAATTCCCAGTTCAACAAGTTGCTAATCGCATTATTTATTTTCGTAAAATCACTCGCCTTGATCAACATCTATTTATGTCAGCTTTACTTTCTAAAAAGTCTCTATCGCTAGAAGAAAAAAACTTAGTTGAACAGGTTTATCAAGGCTTGAGTCAAGGATGGATTAAAGTAGTGGAATAAGCTATTTATGGTAATGAATTATAAAAAATAAAGAAGCTAATTCTTTTCAAAAACTAGCTTCCCCTAATTTCAAATTTATTCCACTAAACTTTATTTTAGAAAGCCGCTACTATCAAGTAATCCCACCACAAATACAGCCGTGGCGGCAATAGAAAAAACCGTCATTAGTCCAGAAGGCATAAAACTACGAGTGCGGAAAAAGCGAATTATAAAAACAATAACCAGAAGCAATGCAATTAGCGTTGCTAGTCCCAGCCCCACTAGGGGTTCCTGACGAAAAATGAACCAGGAAATAATCAACCCTATCCCACTTCCTATACCCGCAAACAGCGAAACTTTGCTTTTGGCTTTGAGGTATCCCATAACACCGCCAAGCAAGACCACAACAGCGTAAATTACAATAGACCAGGTAACAATTTGAGATAAATTGTTCATTTTTAATGAAGTCGCTTCTGTAACAGGTTAGCTTAAAACAAGAGGAGTTAGGAGATTTAGGGTTATGAGCCTCCATGAACTGTTGATGTTAGGTTTGCTGTTGAGTCCTGGTCTTTTGCTTTCAGTAGTAATTATGCTGACTTTTGCCGCCGGCGGTTAATTAGGTTAGTTTGACTACCTATGGCAGCTAGCCTAATTGGAAAATAGGGAGTCGGGAGTCGGGGAGAAGAGAAATTTTCATCTCTTCTTTGTAAGCTTCCGCTCGTGGTGCATAATCTGTTAAAACTCCCACGAATTGAATTTGTGGGAGTGCTAACACCAGAGAGTGTAGCGGTAGGTGCAAGGCAAAATTAAATGAAGGCCGCAGCAAATTTCCTCCGTAAATAGCCTAAGTTTGACGGAGGTACACAAATGTATAAAAAGGCACGGTATCTACTGCTCTGTTCGCTTAGGGGAATCAGTAGGCTTTTTGCCGCGAGCCGGTTTTCGACGCAACGGAATAGAATTGGTCAGTGTGTCTTCTAGCTCCATACGTTGTTCCATCTGACGCAAGAAATACCCAGTCATCATTGCTGAAGCCAGCAATCCTGCCAAGTTTTCCCGGTCAGTGGTAATCTGTACGTTGAAGTGTTCTGAGGGAAGCATCCCTACCAGTCCTTGAACATTCTGGGAGATAATTTGTTGAATTTCAGGACTAGCAGATTTGGCTACCCGTGATAAAACATCAGGCGATTGATGCTGGAGATAGTTCAGAAGTTGGTTTTCTTGCTCATCTTCAGTGTGGGAACTGAGAAAGTCAGAGTTAAATACCATTAGGAATCTCAGGTTTGACTTACTTAGTTTCTACTCTAAACGATTGTGATGGTAGCCGCCCTGTGAATTTCATGATGATTTGTAGTTCTTTGGGAAGAAATTTTTAATCAAAAACCTTTTATGAAGAGATAATGAAGCCGCTGACAGGACTAGGAATGCGGTTCAGGAGGGATTACCAGTTGATCGAGTTCAAAGTGTTGATGAAATTTGTCAGTGACTTGTAACCAGTAGGAGCGACCATCGGTTTGTCTACGTCTATGGACAAATCCTAGTGTGATAAGTTCCTGGACGTGCTGATAGGCTCCACTACCGCGTAGGTTAATTAGGTCAGTTTGTGCAATAGGGTTTTTGAGGGCGATCGCAGCGAGGGTTCTCAAAGCACCTGTACCTATTTCCGCAGGCACTAAGTTTTGCATCAAGTCTTGAAAGGATGAGCGTAACTGTAAGCTATAGCCAGCTGGTGTTTCAATGACTTCCAGTGCACTATCTCGATGGGCATAATCTCCCATAAGTTCAATTAGGGCGTCTTCAGCATTGTCGCGATCGCATCCTGCATAGTCAGCAATTTCTGCGATCGAGAGGGGTTGTCCTTTCAGGTAGAGAATCGCTTCTATTTGAGTTGCTAAACGAGGCATTGGCGATGGGTAATGGGTAATGGGTAATGGGTAATGGGTAATGGGTAATGGGTAATGGGTAAAACGAATTAAAATCTGTTTTCCTCTACTCCCGACTCCCTGTGTTCTAAGCATAGCGATCGCTTTCCCATTCATTTCTCTTCATTCCTCAGAACCTTGATACTGCATGATGATCACACAAATCATCGGCAATAGTCTGGATGCGAGTTGAGAAACACCAAACTTCCACTTAAGCGATTGTGGTAGTTCTTGCCATGCGATCGCTACAAAACCAAAGCGAGTATAAAAATCTGCCAACTTTTTGCCCAGACATTCCAGATAAACTGGCCCGGTTGCCTCCTGAATCAGATGCTTAACCAAATAGCTTCCCAAACCTCGACCTCGCCAAGCTGGTGCAACTACTAAACTACCGAGTTCTTGCGCTTCAGAAAAGCTACGCAACTGCCCACAAGCCACCACACACTCCTCGCATTCGATCACCCAAAATTGTGACCAACGAATCTGAGTAGGATCGAGTTTTGCACTCAGCACTAATTTCCGAATAGCCCATATATCTTGAGCACAAGCCGGACGGAGAACACACCCTGGTGGCAATGAAGGAGAAGGCTCAGGCATTTGCACGGGAATGAACATCAATAGTTAATACAATCAGCCGTCGATTTTTGAGAGATCTATAGATTGTAGAATCAAACTCGACCGTCAAAACTGGTAAGCCCGTCGTGGAACAGGAAAATTTGACCGCAGCTCAATTTCAGCAACCTCGAATACCCATCCCTCCACCAATAATGATGTCGGAGGAAGGCTCTTTCGCTTACTTCACACTGACTCAGCGGATGCCAGCTATTGTCCAGCGGGTGATAGATGAAAATGATTTTCCCTCATCAATTGTCAAGAACTTAGAAACATTGATTCAGGAATTGCCTTATGGAATTGTGCAACTTCTCAATGATGAAGGTTCAGATGTAGCAGCATGGTCTAGATATCTAGAACCTTTTGTGGGGAAACGGTGGATAGATATCCCTTGGCTATTTGCCGAGGTGTACTTCTACCGTCGCATCCTTGAGGCAACCCATTACTTTTTACCTGGTTCATTCCAAGGGCTAGATCCATATGAGTACCAAAAGCGCAGAGGCTTAGAGACTGCGATGGATTCCATCCAGGAATTGAGCGCACGAGTCAACACCTGGAGTGATATTCAGCAGCACGCCGATGGTACAAATACTTCACGCACAGGTTTAATCGCACTCCTCTATTTTGCTCTGTGGGGTAACCGAGCCGATCTGAGTCTTTGGCCTGTCAACCCAGAAGAGTCTGAGCAAAGTCGCCAGGAGATTCACCTCGAACAAAGCCACATCTTAGTAGACGATACAGCTATCCTTGCTGACCGAGTGACTAGCTTTGATAGAGTACGTGTTGACTTTATCGTAGACAATGCAGGGTTTGAACTGGTCTGTGACCTATGCTTAGTAGATTTTCTGCTAGCGACGAAAGCGGCTGGGATTGTTTACCTACAGTTGAAGTCCCATCCCACCTTCGTATCGGATGCAACGATTCAGGATGTCCACGATACTTTAGAAGTTTTAACAGCTGACAGTGACAGGGAAGTTCAGGTACTAGCCCATCGCTTGCAAGACCATATTGCTCAGGGTCGTTTATGTTTGCGTGAAAATTTCTTTTGGACTGCGCCTTTAGTCTTTTGGGAAATGCCAGATGAGTTGCGAAGTGAGTTAGCGCTATCGAGTCTGATTTTGGTCAAAGGAGATGCGAATTATCGTCGATGTTTAGGCGATCGCCATTGGCCATTTACTACCTCTTTTGAAGATATCGTATGCTACTTTCCAGCACCGTTTGTAGCTCTACGCACCCTGAAATCGGAAGTTGCAGCGGGTCTTCAGTTAGACCAAGTAGAAGCACTGAACCACGAAGACCCTCAGTGGTTGACCAATGGGCAGTGGGGCGTCATCCAGTTTGTTGAATCAGCTACCAGTTCGGCATAGCATGGACATCGGCTCAATCCTGAGCCTAGACTGTGAAACATCAGCAGTCTAATTTTCAGGATGAAGGATGATAGCTCTCGCGGTAGCGACGATGCGTAGCGTCAGGATGAATGCGCTGATAAGCCCATAAATAAACAAGGGTGCTTTAAATATTTAAAATTTCTTTTCTTCGACCTAATTAAATTCATGTGCTTGTACTTTCATCTCGGCGTCACGCCCCACTGCACTATCATCCCGGACTAACGTCCCGCTGCGCTATTATCCCTCATCCCTCATCCCTCATCCCTCA
>DALYIW010000020.1:0-32287 GCA_031970155.1 Coleofasciculaceae cyanobacterium CTOTU46601
CTGTGGAGCGAACGTAAGACCTGATGGGCATAAGTCCAAAGGGCAGTTGCGAAATACTCGAAAGAGAAAGAAACAGAAACCTAAATTGTGAGGTTTAGGAATCACCGTCGTTCTACGGCGGTGAGGATGTCAACCTGGCCGATTACCTACTAACTGCTAAACTCAAGATTGTAAGAAAAAGTACCCTGGCGATCAGTCTCAACGGAGAAATATAGCCACTGTTTTACGCTTCCTCGCTGACAAAAGAAAGCCAAACACCATGCGTTGCTTATACAAAAAAGGGATGAAAATTTCTCTTCTCCCCGACTCCCGACTCCCGACTCCCTATCTTCAAAACAGAGAGTTGTAGAAATTCTATCTATAATATTTCTTCTTACTACTGTTGCCTGCTTCAGGATTAGCAGGGCACATACCTGAGTGCCTGAGCGAGTAACGTGCCTGAGCAAGTAACGTGAGCAAGATGCTCACACTACTTTCTTTTATCAAGTACATACCTGAGCGTCTGAGCAAGTAACGTACCTGAGCGAGTAACGTGAGCAAGATGCTCACACTACTTTCTTTTATCAAGTTTGAAGGCGCTTCTTGAATTTGACATACTCCCAGCGCTGCCCTTAGGGACAGCGTAGGGCTGCTATGCGACTAAACTAGCTTTCTACCTCAACAGGTTCTGGAGTTTCCACTGCCGGAACTTCCTGCTTGAGAGTTAGGTACCGAATCACATCTTCGCTAAGACGCATCGCTCGCTCTAGTGGTGCAACATGGCTACCGGGCGCTTTGTAGTTCATCTGGATATAAACGCCTTCACGTTGCCGCTGAATTTCGTAGGCAAGACGACGCTTACCGCGATGCTGAATCTCAATATCCTCTGCGCCTTGTTCACTGAGCAGGTTTTGGTATTTGGCGATCGCTTGATCCACCTGCTCTTCCCCTAAATCGGGACGCAGGATATACATCATTTCGTAATTTTCCAGCACAGTGTTACTCTCCTTGTGGACAACTTGGCCTCTTCGCCTCAGGATGGACTACAACCCAAAAAAAGTTGCTTGCCATCAATACTGAAGAAGCAAGGACTTAAAATCTTACTATTTTCTGGTATTAATTTTAGCTAGCTGTCAGGGTCAATTCGCATCTATGCCACTTTATTAAGTCAGCAAGGAACATCTATCGTTATGGCACAGCGCTACGTCCGAGTCAAAAGCGACAAAGGACAAACCTACTATGGTTTGTTGCAACTTACCCGCAGTATTCAGGTTCTCGATGCACCACCTTGGTTGCAGGGGCAATCCACTAATTTAGAGTTGGAACCAGGTAGTTATCAGTTGCTTGCGCCCTGTGCTCCTACAAAAATTGTGGCTGTGGGTAAGAATTACGCCGAACACGCCGCAGAAATGGGAACATCAGTACCTAAAGAGCCACTCCTATTTCTCAAGCCTCCAACCACTATCACTGCTGCTGATCGAGAAATCCAGTTTCCTCCTCAGTCGCAACGAGTGGACTATGAGGGAGAGTTAGCCTTAGTGATTGGTGAGCATTGTTTAGACTGCACCCCAGAGGAAGCACGGGGCAAAATTTGGGGCTACACCATTGCTAACGATGTTACCGCCCGCGATTTGCAACAAAAAGATAGTCAATGGACAAGAGCAAAGGGATTCAATAGTTTTTGTCCCTTAGGACCATGGATTGTTCGAGAAATCAGTCCTGGGGCAAGGTTACAAACCTTTTTGAATGATGGCTCTGTGCCTGTGCAATCTGCGTTAATTAATCAGATGGTGTTTTCACCAGAAGTTCTGGTATCCTACATTTCTCAGGTGATGACGCTGCTACCGGGAGACGTGGTTCTGACTGGCACCCCTGAAGGCGTTGGACCGATGCAAATAGGCGATCGCATCCGCATTGAAATTGAAGGTATCGGTCATCTAGAAAACACTGTTGTTCCCCGCTCTTCGTCCGTAACTCTAAATTAAAGAGTTTTTTTATCGCGATGGCTTTTTAAGACGTTTCGTCAACTAACCTAACCACTAATTGTTCTTAACGTACTTGTGCATAAACAGCTTCCGAGAGCGTGGGAATTTCTGCGTAACGTCCTAGCAAGGACTGAACGATGGAATAGCCGCAGGCAACAACTGTTCCCAGAAAGACGATATTGATCAATGTTTCGGTTACCAAGTTAGTGCCTAGTGTTGGTAGCAAAATCTGCAATACCAGACTACACAAAACCAACAGAATATCTAAAAGAATCGCCTGCATTGTGTTAAACCGAATAAAATGGGCAATTCTTTCGTTTCTAACTACTAATAAGAACAATAGGAAAAAAACAACTAATCCGGCGAAAGGTATTTGGTTGTAAATGAATAATACAGGTTGAAGTGGTAGCAAAAATACGCTCAACGCTGGAAACTGTCGAAACAAAAAACTCCCAAAGGGCAGCCCAGAGATAATCGGAAGTAAATAAGGCAGGGCAGCAAAAACCCGGTCTTTAGCTGTCGTTGAGCCACGCCAAGCCATGGTGAATTCTCCTTATGGATGTTATTAATTATTTTTCTTGCCTAATTTCAGGATAGCGTAGCGCGATCGTCTACCCTAAGTGAGCGGCAAGTGTATTTTCTAGTCACCTCCCTACAGAGCAATCTTCACGTTGACGGCGGTGTTGCCGTCAGCGCTTTTTAAAGAAAGCCGTAACCTAGTGTCGCCAATAGCGATCGCAAACTATTCGATATTGGCAACACGGAACCCCATCACACACTCATACTGCTCTGCTTGATTATTAGCGAGTTTACGCACCGCATGACCACAGCCAAGTTTACCTTGACGCCACCGAGGTTGACCGCTTTGGTCAGCAAGTAAACAGTTTTGACACACATGGCTTGGGGAAATTATTTGTTCATCCATAAGAATGACTAACATGCAGCTCCTCCGGTCAATCCTTAAGGCCCCTTGTAATATGTTTAATATATTAATTACCTTTTCAAAGAGAGTGTATACATTAATACACAGCTTAATGTGAAACTCTCGATGCCCAAAAATTCTGGATTTTTAGCTTCTCCTCAAAGGATTTCTTGCGATCGATAAAATTAGGGAACGTTCAACTGCGTGATGGTCTGTCTTCCATGATTTTCAAGGCGGCTGCTAACCTAAGAAACGAAACAGAACCGAAGCGCATCTCTAGGATTAACTTAAGTGACTCAAACTAACTTAGATTTTCTCGCTCAAACAGATCCAGCAGTAGCTGAGTGTCTAGGCCAAGAACTCCAGCGCCAACGTGACCATTTAGAGCTAATTGCTAGTGAAAACTTTACCTCATCAGCCGTGTTGGCAGCTCAAGGCTCAGTACTAACAAACAAATATGCCGAAGGGTTGCCAGGAAAGCGCTACTACGGTGGCTGTGAGTTCATCGACAAAGTTGAACAGTTAGCCATTGATCGTGCTAAAGAGCTGTTTGGTGCCGCTCATGCTAATGTACAGCCTCATTCCGGTGCTCAGGCTAATTTTGCCGTGTTTCTGTCGCTGCTAGAGCCTGGAGACACATTTATGGGGATGGATTTGTCTCATGGGGGACATCTGACTCATGGTTCACCAGTCAATGTGTCCGGTAAGTGGTTCAAGGCTTGTCATTACGGCGTCAGCCCCGAAACTGAACAGCTGGACTACGATCAAATTCGAGAACTAGCTCTAAAACACCGCCCCAAGCTATTAATTTGCGGCTACTCTGCCTATCCTCGCATCATCGACTTTGAAAAATTCAGAAGTATCGCGGATGAAGTCGGTGCTTATCTACTGGCAGATATTGCTCACATTGCAGGTTTAGTGGCAACGGGTCATCATCCTAGCCCGATTCCCCACTGTCATGTTGTCACTACTACCACTCATAAGACACTGCGCGGCCCCAGAGGTGGTTTAATTCTCACCAATGATGCTGAACTGGGTAAGAAGTTAGATAAATCCGTTTTCCCTGGCACTCAAGGCGGTCCACTAGAGCATGTGATTGCTGGTAAGGCAGTGGCATTTGGTGAGGCTTTGGCACCAGCGTTTAAGGATTATTCCGCTCACGTCATTGAAAATGCTAAGGCTCTATCAACCCAGCTGCAACAACGGGGCTTCAAAATTGTTTCTGGTGGCACCGATAATCATTTGATTCTGGTTGATTTGCGCTCTATTGGGATGACTGGTAAGCGTGCAGACCAACTGGTAAGTGGTGTTAATATTACTGCCAACAAGAATACAGTTCCTTTCGATCCAGAATCACCGTTTGTTACCAGTGGCTTACGTTTGGGTTCGCCAGCGATGACGACTCGCGGGATGGGAACAGCAGAATTCACAGAGATTGCTGACATTATTGCCGATCGCCTACTAAATCCAGAAGACGAGACTGTGGCAAGTGAGTGTAAGCGTCGGGTAGCCGAATTGTGCGATCGCTTCCCCTTATATCCTCATCTGACTACTCGCGTACCTACTCTCGTCTAACCTCCTTTCGTAGGGGCACGATATTATCGTGCCCTCATGTAACTGTTGATCATCCCCCAAGCACCTCAGATAATGTCTTAATTAACGCACGCGCCGCTAATAATGAGTGCTGAAATCATTTGTGTTGGAACAGAGTTGCTTTTAGGCGAAATCCTCAACAGCAATGCCCAGTTTTTAGGACAAGAATTAGCAGATTTGGGTATTCCTCATTACTATCAGACAGTAGTGGGAGACAATCTCCAGCGTTTGCAGCAAATATTGGCAAATGCTTGCGATCGCAGTCAAATCCTGATCTTTACTGGTGGCCTTGGCCCGACGCCAGATGATCTGACAACGGAAGCGATCGCTGATTTTTTTGGTGTTCCCCTAGTTGAACGAGAAGACGTGCTGGCAGATATTGCTCAGAAATTCGCTCAACGGGGACGCCAGATGACACCCAGCAATCGCAAGCAAGCGCTAATTCCCAAAGGTGCTGAAATTTTACCTAACCCAGGAGGAACAGCTCCTGGTATCATCTGGCAACCTCGCCCCGGTTTAACCATTCTCACCTTCCCCGGTGTCCCTAGTGAAATGCAACAGATGTGGCGCGAGACGGCTATTGGCTATCTCAAAAGTCAAGGTTGGGGGAAAGAAGTCATCTATAGCCACACCTTAAGGTTTTGGGGAATTGGAGAGTCAGCATTAGCCGAAAAAGTTGCTCCCTTTTTTAACCGGGTTAATCCAACCGTTGCCCCCTATGCTAGTCGGGGAGAAGTGAGATTGCGAGTTTCGTCTCTTGCTTCCTCCCAAGCTGAAGCCCAGCAATTAATTGAACCTGTGGCACAACAACTACGGGAGATTGCAGGATTGGACTATTTCGGTGCTGACACTGATACCCTAGCCTCTGTTGTCGGTCAGTTGCTGATTGATGCTGATGAAACCCTTAGTGTTGCAGAATCCTGTACGGGCGGTGGGCTGGGTAGTATGTTCACTGAGGTTCCTGGTAGTTCCAAGTACTTTCTAGGAGGTGTTATTTCTTACGACAACTCTGTAAAAGCGTCTGTACTGGGTGTTAAGTCATCCGATTTGTATACAGTGGGTGCTGTTAGTAAACAGGTGGCTAAGCAAATGGCAATTGGAGTGCGATCGCTTCTCTCCACCCACTGGGGACTCAGTATCACTGGCATTGCAGGACCCGGTGGCGGTACAGAGACTAAGCCTGTTGGTCTTGTTTATGTCGGTTTAGCAGGCCCTGACGGTATTGAGGATTGCTTCAAGTATCAGTTAGGTCAAAATCGAAGTCGCTGTTCAATTCGTCATGCCAGTGCCTGCAATGCGATCGACCAGCTACGGCGCAGATTACTTGCCAGACATCAAGAGCGCCTCTCACATTCCCAGGTGACAAATAAGGAGTAATCGATTAATTTATGACCTATGGTAGATACAGGGGCTTGTTTTGACTATAATCCTCTAAACAACCTCCTCAAGTCTGATGGAAATGCCTTTCGAGAGTGTGCTAGTCTTAGAAGTAATAAGAAACGCAACAATCGGAGATTTTTTTCTCAGACAGTGTCTGTAATAAAAAAATGCTCAGGCGAACCTAATTTTCTTCTCTTCTCAATGAAGAAGTAGATTAAGGGTTTTTTTGTCTGTCCTGTTGTTAAAAGAAAATGCAGGTTGTCTCACAGGAGCTTTCTGTTTAATGGACTATATAGAAAAGGTGCTGGAAAAACTTAAGGAATGGGCCCGTCGGCTCATTGAAACCCTTTTAGGCCCTGAGGCGGAACCAGAACCGGAATTGATTCCTATCCCAGTTAACGATCCACAGCGTCGCCGTCGTTCTTGAAGTATTTGTGACTGATAACAAGCAGAGCCTTTTAAGTGTTCTAGTTCTGCATGGCCCCAATCTTAATTTACTGGGACTACGAGAACCTGGAATCTATGGACTTGTGACCTTGGATGCTATTAACCACCTGTTGGAACAGGAGGCTGCAAGATTGGAATGCAAAGTTTCAGCATTGCAGTCAAATCATGAAGGGGTCTTAGTGGATGCCATTCATGACTCTCTAGGGCAGCATCAAGGCATTTTGATTAACGCTGGTGCCTATACCCATACCAGTGTTGCTCTGCGAGATGCTTTGGCGGGAGTGGCGCTTCCTACAGTAGAGGTGCATCTGAGTAACATATATCAGCGTGAGACCTTTCGGCATCACTCGTTTATTGCCCCAGTGGCAGTTGGTCAGATTAGTGGCTTTGGTGCAGAAAGTTACAGACTGGGGCTACAGGCTCTGGTTCACCACTTAAAAAAATTGGGTTAGGACTTACGCAAGAGACACGGCATAGGATAGGGGCGTATAGCCATACGCCCCTACAGATGGTGGTTCAAAGCCCATTGGCGTAAGTCCTGTGGTGTTGGTCGAGTAACAATGCCCATTGAAATCACCAAAGCACTGTTACTCACCAAGCGTGAGAAGAGCGCTTAGCTGCTAATTTTACTGTCAATTTCGATACTCAACGGCAAGGTCACTGTAAAGGTTGAGCCAACTTCGACCTCAGAATCTAGCTGAATTTCACCCTGTAGTAATTTGACGAGGCGTGAAACAATGGCTAATCCCAAACCCGTGCCTTCGTTCTGGCGACGCCCTTGGTTGAAAAAGGCTTGGGAGAAAGGTTCAAATATGCGCTGTCGATCTTCTAGGGCAATGCCAATACCTGTGTCAGTCACAGTGAAGAACCACTTGTCGTTTGACGGGTCGTGACATGTCACTTTAATATAGCCATCATCTGTATAACGAACAGCATTACTCAAGAGATTAGTCAAAATCTGTTGCAAGCGAAAGGGGTCTGTAAGAACTTTAGAGGGAGCATTCGCACAATCTATGTGTAGCTGTAAACCTTGAGCTTGCGCCTGTGGTTCGATCATCTCGCTTACTCCATGAAATAGAGAAGGAACATCAACCCACTCCAGATTTAGCTTAATTTGATTTGTTTCGTAGCGCGACAATTCCAAGGAATCATTAACGATGCTGAGCAAATGTCGCCCGCCTTGCAGCACTCGCTCAATACTTCTGATACTGGGAGAGGTAGACTCAGCATTCACATTTTCTTGTAGACGCAACAGAAGTTCTGAATAACCAATCACAGCAGTCAGTGGTGTCTTTAACTCATGAGCTAGGTAAGAAAGCTGCTCTTTGCTTGCTTCAAAAAGACGAGTAAGTTCCTGATTTGTAAGGGTCAACTGACTCTGAAGTTGCTCTAATTCTTGCAACCGGGCTTTTACATAGCTTTTAAAGCATAAGGAAATTGCTTCATCTAGTACTCTATCGATCTTGCTAAAGTTTTCAATAATTTCTTGAGGAGAACTTTTGAGGAAGTGAGTTTCTAGCGCTGAAAAAATAATCCGTCGCAAGAGACTGTACTCCTGGGCAATTTCTGCGGCATCATATCCTTGTCTAGCTCGTAAACTACCGTGTTCTAAACTTTCTTCAGCAATTCCTTGATAAATGTCATCCTGGGGGTGATCGACTACTGTTGCTAAAGATTGAAGAAGCTGAGGAAGTGAATCACCTAGAGCTGTATCAGACAAATTTACGGTGCTTTCTATGCGGCGGTCTTTACGAACTGCTTCAATCCATCGCTCCATGATTGTGTCACTTTTATCAGTAATTAATCGGCTAATCTTTAACATGGTTAAGGAGCGAGTAGTTTGTTAGTACAGGCACTCCAAGAGCTGCCAAGCTTCCATAATGCAACGGTGCTAACCTAGACTATTGGGCCAGTTTTACCTGTGACTTCTAGCTGTAGATAGGTAATTACTGTAGCAATTTTTGCCATACTGATAAGGCTGTACGAAGGGTTGTTAATCAATAGAAGGATATTGATGCAGTACTCACTGATGAACCGATTTCGAGGAGCCTTATTAGGCAGCTTTGTGGGAGAAATTTTAGGTAGTGTCAGTTGTCAGGGGAAAGTTTTGGGTAAAGCAACGCTCACGTTGCCCAAAGGAGGGGATACTCAACTCAATCAAATGCTTTCAGATTGGAGTCAGATTGCAACTTGTGGTGCCGAGAGCTTAATTCGTCATGGCAGGCTAGATGTAGAAGATTGGGTGCTTCAGGTTGGTAGGGTGCACTCGCCTCTCCTTTTGTTAAAGACGGCGGCGAGTAGTCACCAGGCTGCGATCGCAACGCTACCCATGGCGTTATTTTTTCATGAAGATCAAGTCAAGTTACGACAACAGCTGCTACAAGCTGCGGCGGTTTGGC
The DNA here is from genome assembly GCA_031970155.1 of Coleofasciculaceae cyanobacterium CTOTU46601. Taxonomy (GTDB): domain Bacteria; phylum Cyanobacteriota; class Cyanobacteriia; order Cyanobacteriales; family Coleofasciculaceae; genus DALYIW01. The sequence goes on from DALYIW010000020.1 coordinate 8,706, forward strand.
AACAAGATTCCGAGGCATTTGAGGGGGTATTGGCGGTAGCTTATGCGATCGCACTTGCCCTGACTGAGAAACTAGACGTTGCCACATTAATTCCTCAAACCCTTGCCTATCTGGGTACCTCTCAAACACCTTTAGTACAACAATTGGAACAGGTACAAACAATACTACAGCAAGGAGGGGCACTAGATACAACTCTTACCCAACTGCGTCGAGATGCCCAACGTCGAGGCAATCCCTCAGGTTGCCCCAATACGTCTATTGCCCTAGCTTTTTACTGTTTCCTCAATACTCCAGAAGATTTTCGGCTTTGTGTAACTCGTGCTGCCCTTACCCGCTACCAACCTCAGATTACAACTGCCCTCACTGGCGCTTTATGTGGTGTATACAATAGCTTGACGGGTATTCCTGTGGGTTGGCGTCTCGCTGCCACTCAAACCCTTGCTGGCGTTCAGCGACTACAACTAGCAGATGATCTGCTTGCAGTTTGGTCAGGAGTTTATGAGGTTCCAGCGACAGATCAGTTTCCACGCCTAGCTGTAGCAGCACCACATGTAATTCAGCCAAGATAATAGTGTGTGATGATTGACAGAAAGCTTTCTTGAGACAAAAGGATGCGATAGTGTCAAAAGCAAAGATTTTGCCAACTGTCATGGCGAAGGACTTGATAGCAGCACAAAAGCTAGCGGGAAAACTCCAGCTACTTCATTGTCCGTTATGTGTTAGCCAAGCTCAGTCCGGCACTAGGCTAACTGTGTCGCTGCCCATAGGCACGTAGCTTTGGGTAGGGAAGAAAACAGATAAACCAAAAAGATTTTCTCAACCAAATAGGCATAACCCACGAGGTTTTGTAAGGTAAAAAAAAATTGAACTCTAACATCACGGTATGTAAGTTGAATACAGATTAAATTGCATTGAGCTGCCTAAAACCAAAGCAAGCCTGCCTTGCGCTCTCACCGCTACTGTCCCTAAAATGGCAAGTCCTGTGCTATGAAAACGCTTAATTCGTTGACGCAGCCAATCACGCAATTGCGTCGAACAACCAAGCATCTCCGGGCTTGGTTATTTTTCAGGGTCTTTGATTACTCTGGCGATCAAAACTCTTCGAGATGTCAAACATCCCAGAGAGACTTGCATGAGCAACATCTACAGCTGAGACTACCTCCAAAGCGTCGAGAGTTTCCTAAACCCTCACTACGATCACGCAAAGGACGTTCGCCAGCCATGTGGGCAATAGCAGTAGTTTCTCTGACTAGTGTGATGGGGAATCGCTTCTACAATCAGCCAAAATTGGATGTTGGTAAAGCTGCGCCCCAAACAATCCGAGCACCTTACGATGCTAGTGTTGAGGACTCTAAAACCACTGAAGAAAAGCGTAAGGCAGCCCGAACAGGCTCTGTACCTGTGTTGATGTTAGACAACACAACCACCCAAAAGATTGATCAAGATCTTCAGGAAGCTCTCGACAAGGCGGATGAACTGAGGCGGATGAGCGGTTCTTTTCCCTTTGCCGAGACTACTGTGCTGTCTGAGGCTACCCAGCGATATTTGCGTCAGAGCAAGGAATGGGAGTGGCAAACTCTATTAGCTTTGTTAGACAGCAATAACACTCTCAAGCCATCTACTGCCGAAGTAACATCACCCGATGGGGTGGAAAAGCCACCACAAAATCTTGCCTTTGCCCAGGCAGTCAGCGAACTGAAAAAATACAGAGAGCAGTCTTCGTCTCAATCTTTTTCTGCTCTTATTGAGTCAATTTCACTGGCTCGTCAGGGTTATGCTCAGGCGTTGCGTCAACTTTCAGAACCTGTTGCTGCTGAATCAATCCGTCACTATGATGCCTCTTTGCTTGAGCTATCGGATGGCGCATGGCAGGACACACGAAAGGGTGTAACTCAGGCGTCAAATCGTATTCTTACTCAGGGCATACCACCAGGATTACCACCCAACATTTTGGAAGCAGCAATCAAGATACAAATAAGTACGCTTGTCCCTCCTGATGCTGAGGGGTTAGCGATTCAACTTCTTACAAGCATCTTGCAGCCCAACTTAACGGAAGATAAGGAAGAAACAAAACGTCGGGCAGAGCAGGCAGCACAAGCGGTGAAGCCGGAGATGGTCTTTGTGCAGAAAGGGGAAGTAATTGTTTATGCTCATCAGGAAATTACTCAGGCAGATTTTGTGCTGCTGGATTACTTCGGCTTGAGCCGTCGGGGCATTAACTGGCGTGGTCTAGTCGGATTTGCAGGTCTGGTTACAGGAGCTGTTTGCATTTTTTGGCTAGTCGAGAGGCGAGTGCATCCCAACTTGCGACGGCGCGACCACATTTTGCATTTACTTCTGAGTCTCTCGACGCCACTATTGGGGATTTTTGGCGTTCCTTATACAGATTTGCCCGCCATTGGTTTGTTGGTGGGCAGCTTTTACAGTCCGGCTTTAGGAGTTACGGTTGTCGGTCTGCTGACGGGGTTAGTAACATTCAGCATGGTAATTGGCTGGGAGTATTTATTGGCTGGTGCGGCGGCTGGTCTACTGGGTGCCTGGATGGCTGGTCGAATGCGATCGCGTGAGGAACTAGCTCTTCTTGGCGGTGCAGTTGGCTTAACCCAAGGAGGTGTTTACCTCATCCTCAATCTTGTATCGAGTGCCGCTGTCGGTGCAGTTTGGTACACCGTACTCCAAGAAGCAGCATTATATGGTCTGGCTGGTTTCTCTTGGAGTGTGGTGGCTTTGGGAATATCACCTTATCTAGAACGCTTGTTTGACCTGGTGACACCGATTCGTTTGGCAGAATTGTCTAATCCCAACCGCCCTCTACTAAAACGATTAGCTACAGAAGCACCCGGAACTTTCCAACACACGCTGTTTGTAGCTTCCTTAGCAGAAGCCGCAGCACGAGAACTCCACTATAATGTGGAACTGGTTCGAGCGGGCACACTATACCACGACATTGGAAAAATGCACGACCCCTTGGGGTTTATTGAAAATCAAATGGGTGGCCCAAACAAGCACGATGAGATTGACGACCCATGGAAGAGTGCTGAGATTATTAAAAAACACGTTACTGAAGGACTGGTCATGGCGCGTAAGCACCAATTGCCAAAAGCCATTCGGGACTTTATCCCAGAACACCAGGGAACACTGCTAATTTCCTATTTTTATTTCCAGGCTAAACAGAAAGCCGAACAAGAAAGTAGCCCTCCTGTACTTGAGTCAGATTTTCGCTATGATGGTCCGATTCCTCAGTCCCGCGAAACAGGTATTGTTATGCTCGCTGATGCCTGTGAAGCGGCTTTGCGAAGCCTCAAGGATGACGTCACACCAGAAGCGGCACTTTCAATGATTAATAAAATCCTCAAAGCTCGTTGGCAGGATAATCAGTTAGCAGATTGTGGGCTAACGCGGGAGGAATTATCAACGATTGCTGAGGTTTTTGTAAAAGTTTGGCAACAATGTAATCACAAACGTATCGCTTATCCAAAAGCAGCTCTTAATCATCAGCCATGAAGAGGTCAGCTCATCCTAAGCCTTAAGGGGCGGGGCTTTTGTGTTGTTTGTTGTTAGTTGTTGGTTGTTTGTAAAAGAATACAAACAACCAATAACCAACAACAAGTTAACCTTCTATCCTTTAACCGCACTGCCTGTATCTGTCGGTACAATGTATCGCTGCATGAAGAGGAAAAATAGCAGTACTGGGGCAATAGAAATAACTGAGCCAGCCGCAATCAGACGCCAATCAAGGGAAAATGTACCTGCTAGTGTGGCAACACCCAAAGGAAGGGTGTAATACTCAGGTCGATCCAAAATAATTAAAGGCCAAAGAAAGTCACTCCACGAGCCAATAAAGACAAATATCGCCAATGTTACTAGGGCTGGGCGGATTGCTGGTAGCATCACGTTCCACCATAACCCTAACTCAGAACAGCCATCGATCCGGGCAGCTTCTTCTAGTTCTTTAGGTACGCCCTGAAAGGCTTGACGAAGTAGGAAAATACCAAAGGCAGAGGCAATACTAGGGAAAATGACGCCCAGATAGGTATTTTTTAAGCCTAGCTGTACCGTCAAGATATAAAGGGGAATCATCACAATCTGGAAGGGAATCATGATGGTAGAGACGATGCTGGTAAAAATTACGTCTCGTCCCTGGAATTCCATACGCGCTAAGGGGTATGCTGCCAGCGCACAGAACAGCAGATTCAAGCTTACAGTTAGAATAGCAACGACAGTACTGTTGAATAGATATTGACCGAAAGGATTACTTTGCCAGACTGTTATAAAATTTTGAAATGTTGGCTTACTGGGAAATAGCTGAGGCGGGAACTGAAAAATATTTTCTTCTGGAGACTTGAAAGATGTGCTGAGAATCCACAGTAAGGGGAAGAGCATGACAAATGCGATCGCTCCTAACAGCACATACCTCCCAATCATTTTGAGCTTGTAATTTTTTTGAGTGTTTCGGGACTTTATCATTCGTTTTATTGTTAATTTCAAGTTTACAACTCAACTTGATTAAATCCCGTTTCTGTGCAAACAGCTTCTAGGGGTTTGTCCCACTGGTCAATAGGTAGCTGGGACACATAAGCAAAGTCAAATACAATTCCTACTTTAGGCTTCGAGTCCCACTGAGTTGAACTGAACATCCGGTCATAGAAACCGCCCCCGTAACCCAATCGATACCCGCGTTGGTCACAAGCAACAGCTGGGACGAGAATTAAATCAACCTCAGTTGGCTTTATTTGTGGGGCAGACAAAGGGGGTTCAAAAATGCCATAATTTCCTTTTTGTAAGCTGTGACCAGGCTTCCACATGTGCCAGTTGAGGGTGTTACCAACACAGCGAGAAAATCCCCAACGGTGACTGGAATCTACAAATAGAGGACTAAGGTCTGGTTCTTGACGAAAACTGAAATAAGCCAAGATGGTTTGAGCTGAGGTAAAAAGGGCTGAGGATTGTAAATGAGTGCAAATGCGATCGCTTTTTTCTCTCCATTCTTTTTCTGGGATGGATTGGCGTGTTTTGAGAAGCGATCGACGTAGTTCTGTTTTGTTAAGTTTACGTTCGATATTGTTGATAATTAAACACGCCCCTTTTACATACTCGATGAGAAAAATTTTAAGTGGTAGTCATTAGGGTTAGCAATTGATAATCTACCACTTGTTCTTACTTGATTTCCTTTTCTTAGGTTAAACTAATTCTCCTTCAGTAGGCACCATTATTTTTGGTAGAAACAATCACACCGAGGGTTTTCATAATCAGCCATAAATCCAGCCAAAAGTTTCTGAAGTTTACATAGTAAACGTCTATCTGAACCCGACGGTTATAAGGGATGTCATTACGCCCAGAAACTTGCCATAATCCGGTAATTCCTGGTCTGATTGTGAGAATCTTGTCCATGTGATGACCATATTTGGGTAGTTCCTCTGGTACTAATGGTCGAGGACCAACAACACTCATATCTCCTTTCAAAACATTCCAGAACTGAGGAAATTCATCCAGACTAGTAAGCCGAAGAAATCTACCAATCCAGGTAATTCTAGGGTCTTGTTTGAGCTTGAAATTGCCTTCAAATTCTTCACGTAAATGAGGTGAGTTTGTCATTATGTCTACTAACATTTCATCGGCATTAATTACCATTGTTCTGAATTTCATGCAACCAAAATGCCGATAGTTTTTACCGACCCGTTCCTGAACATAAAAAATTGGTCCGGGCGAACTAATAGCAATTAGCATTGCTAGTAGCAGGTAAACAGGGGAGAACAAAATCAGAACGGTTAACGAAAATATGACATCAAACAGCCGTTTGGCGAGAGCTCCGTCTAAGCGATGTCGAGAAAGACTTCTGTCTGTGCTGCGCGACGCGATTGGTCTAAAACCTCGCTTCACGAGCGATCGCAACATCCTAACGGAGATAAGTTGGCTTTCGGCAGTCATCTTACTCCTTCATTTCACACCACACCGTCACGATCATAAAGCCACAAGACGCTTGCTATGGCCAATACCCCTCAGGAAACTCGAATTTACTAGAAGAGAATCGAGATTTGTAGTCCTCATAACAGTGATCGAGAAAGGTCAAGTAGCGATCGCTAAACATTCTGGGCGCAAACAAAGCCGCGTTTAAACGGCTTCTCTCAGGGCTAAACGCTCCTTTTAACGCCTCAAAAGTTTTCACAGCCTCGATTAAAGCCGCTACGCTTTGAGTCTGAAAAAACAAACCCGTACCACTGTCTGCATATTGCCGAATATCTCGAACGATTTCTAGTGCTCCACCAGCACCATAGGCAATTACAGGTGTACCACAAGCTTGAGCCTCTACTAGAGCAATGCCAAAATCCTCACACGCGGCATACACAAAGGCTTTCGCTTGAGACATATACTTCTCAACTACAGTATCAGCACAGAACCCCATTATTTGTACATTAGGCCGGGCCAGTTTCCGAATTGTCTCTAACTCTGGCCCATCACCAATCACTACAAGGGGATATCCAAGTTGATTGAAGGCTTGAACAATCAAACCAACTTTCTTGTAACTTACAAGCCGGGAAACGGTGAGATAGAAATCTTCTTTTTGAGCAAGTAACGGAAATCGCTCAATATTCACTGGCGGGTAAATCACTTGCGCCTGACGGCGATAGCAACGCCAGATGCGACGTGCTGTCAGCTGAGAGTTGGCAATAAAGTAGTCTACGCGGTTTGCCGAAAGAACATCCCACTGACGCAACCGATGAAGCAGATATCGCGTGATTGGGCCTAGAAGTCCTCGTCCCATAGAACTACTGCGTAGATAATCAAAAGTCAAATCCCAGGCGTAGCGCATGGGGGTATGGCAGTAGCAGATATGCAGCTGTTGTGGTGTAGTCAGGACGCCCTTGGCGACAGCGTGAGCAGAAGAGAGAATAACATCATACTCACGTAAGTCAAGCTGTTCGATCGCTAACGGTAGCAGTGGTAGGTATTTCTGAACCCCATTGCGGGCAAAGGGCAAGTGTTGTAGAAAAGTTGTGCCAATTTTGCGACCAGACAAATAACTTTGGGGATTGGTAGATTCAAAATCAATCAGGGCATAAAGATCGGCATCAATGTGCTTCAAGATTTCTTGAACTACCAGTTCTGAGCCACCAGTTGCTTTGGGTGTCAACCACTCATGAACCAGAGCATATTTCAAGGACATTTCCCCAGAATACTTCTTGTGAGTAAAAGCTTACCCTAAGGTGAGGCACTATAGCTTCCAGGATAAAAAGTAGGCTAAAAGAGCGGCTCTCCCGTAGACATGATAATAATAGCAACTGATTAATCAAGCAAAATGCTTACTGGGTAAGGAATTACCCATTACCAAACATACGGTTTTTCACCACAAGTACGGGAGAGTCGGGTGCTTTCGATCTGACAGATTCTTCCTCAAATAAAAGAGCGATCGCAGGCTTATTGATGCAAAGAGATTTGACACTCTCCGCCCTAGAAGTGCGGAGATTCTTCGTTCACAGACCCAACTTGCCCAATCCCCGTAGCCGTCGTAGCCGTAAATGATGCAGGGACATTCAGACGGGCATCTTTGCCAAAAATAATCCCGGCGGGGTTCATCAAAAATAAGCTGGAATTGCCTCCAGTTACCTGAATCAGTGCATTAATCATTGAGGCGTCACCTCCAACAACTCGCCCCAGAATATTGCGAATTGAATGATTAGATATAAAATTGGCAATCTGACCCGAATCCAATCCAAATTGCTGGAAACTATGGAAAAGATTGGCATCATCTTGGGAAAGGGAACCCCCTTGGATATCGAAGCGGTTACCATTCGGAGTGACAACCGTGCCCGTCCCATCAGAAGCTGGTGTAATGGGTTGTGCGTGCAGTGGGTGTGACGCGATCGCGCTAACCAAGCCAAGGGCTGCAACTATTAGGCTGACGTTTTTCATCTCTTCCTTGAATAGTAGAAAAATAACGCCCCAAAGCTTTCAGAGAGACTGAGGAAACTGTAGCTTGTACTCGACCGAGGAAGAAAAAACTTTTATGTGTTAATTAGCTAGTGTGTAGAGTTGATTTGGGAGCCACAAAACGTTGATTTTGTTGACCTGGATTACTCAATTGATGCTAGGAGAGAACTTCCGATATCCAGGCAATGTCTAACACTGTTGCTCTACTATTTACTTGAGCAGTAGGTATTAATGTCCGCAACTAATTGCCTTTCTGGAGTAGTAGCTTGTTGCAAACTGGTCAAAGCCGCCTCAGCTGCTGGTCGATCTTTCTTCTCAAATGCCGTGACAAAGTTACGGGTGGCTTTGCTAGTATCGCCATACATTTTAATAAAACCGTTTTGATACTGTTGGAGTTTTTCATCCTTAATATTTAAAGCTTTCATTTCTTTAGACGCCTTCTCCATGGCATCGGCAGCTTTAAGCATCGCTTTGGGGTCGTTTGCCTGACCCCCATTGGTGACGGATTTTGCTTGACTAACTGCCTGATTGGCAACCTTGATAATTTTGTTACATTGGGAAATTTTACTCTCACCACAGCTGACACTCAGCAAGCTGATAGCAGCAGTTAAAGGAAGAAGGATAAAGTACCGTGTCGAAAAATGCATCAATGCTCTCCTATAGAGTTGTGGTAGCTCTCGTTGTCGTAGCACATTTTTCCCATGCTTGACCAAAAAAGGATGAGGGATGATAGCGAAGCGTTAGCGACGGTGCGTAGCGTCGGCGTCAGCCGGGGATGAGGGATGAGGGTACAAGCACCTTTATTTAATTAGGTCGAAGAAAAGAAATCTTCAATATTTCAAGCACCATTATTGATTTATGAGGCTATTGCCGCATTCATCCTTCATCCTTCCCTGTGACACTGTACTGGGATGCTACGAGCGCTACGAGCCAACCTAACAGCTTGCCAGCAGGAGTCTCAAGCATTGTTCGTTGGGACGGACACTTGCAACCTAGTTTTATAGCGTTTTTCTTTAGACATGCTCTGAAAAAGCCACTCGTTGATGAGTTAAGGGACTGGTTTTGCAAGTGTCCCCTCTCACTTATTCGTCGTTTCTATCGCAACAGCAAGGCGTTGCAAGGTTTCTGTAAGTTGCCCTAGTTGCTCTAGAGAATGATTTTGGGTTTCTGCTAAGGTTTGCACCGCATCGCTTAAAGCAAAGAGCTGGTAGCCTTGTTGTTGAACTTGCTGTCCTTGGTGTTGCACTTGAATCGTCAGAGCATCCACGCGGTCAGCAAGACGCTCAATGGTCTCGGTGGTGGCGAGAATGGCGTCTCCTATTTGTCCAACAATTGACTCTAAACGACTGATTCGGGCTTCTACTGCAAGAGCCCCCTTATCTAAAGGAGTGGGATTGTGAGCCTTTCCAGTTTGGGCGTGTCTATTCACTGGGAATTTTTTCTATCCAAAAGCAAGGGTTTTAAACAATCAAGAGTGCGTGCCCAATGGTGGCAATGCCATGTAGATAAGGGAAAAGGTGAGCCGTTTGACCGCAAGGTTCAATCGTTTGGTTTTTGTCTACATGACTTTATTGATGACGCCGTTGATGCCATTGCCAAGCGTCGCTGATAATTTTACTGAGGTCTGAGTACTGGGGATACCAACCGAGAATTTTCTGTGCTTTGTCGCTGCTGCCAACTAATGTTGAGGGATCGCCAGGGCGGCGATCGCAACTGACTGCTTTGATGTCCAAACCAGTAACACTACGAGCAGTTTCAATCACCTGTTGAACTGAGAAGCCATTGCCATTTCCTAAGTTAAACACTTCACTCCTGCCACCTTGCAATAGATACTCTACTGCCAATACATGGGCATCTGCCAAATCACTAACATGAATATAGTCTCTCAGGCAAGTGCCATCTGGTGTCGGATAATCGGTGCCATAAATGGAAATTGACTCACGTTTCCCTAAAGCGGTAAAGAGTACCAGCGGAATCAAGTGAGTTTCTGGGTTATGGTCTTCACCTAGTAACCCCTCTGGGTTAGCCCCAGCAGCATTGAAGAAGCGAAACACTACTGACCGCAAGTCGTAGGCACTCTCGAAATCCGCCAGCATTCGCTCTACCATCCACTTAGTCGTAGCATAAGGATTAATCGGATCTTGGGGATGATCTTCTGTCATCGGTACCTGCTTCGGCATACCGTAAATGGAGCAGGTTGAAGGAAAGATCAATTTCTTGATGCCTGCCTCCACCATTGCTTCTAGGAGTACTAGGGTTCCTGAAACATTGTTGCGGTAATATTTAGCCGGGTTACTTACTGACTCTCCCACGGCAATATAAGCGGCTAGGTGCATCACGGCGGCAAACTTGTGAGCGGCAAATAGCTCGTCTAGTAGTGGGCGATCGCTAATGTCTCCAACCACTAACTTTACCTGTAGAGTATCCTCCACAAACTCTCGATGCCCATATACTAAGTTATCCAGCACAACGACGCTATAGCCCGCTCGTTGCAATGCCAACACAGCATGAGAGCCAATATATCCTGCCCCGCCTGTCACTAAAATGGTTGGTTTGACTTGCGACACTTAATGTCCTCCTAATTTTTCGATTTATAGCCTAACTTTAAACAAAACGTTAGACCTGAGACTGCTTAAAAGTACCCTGAGAAAGTTGAGTTAAATAACCTGAAATTCTTACTAGCTCCTGGTGTTACAGTGCTGTGGCTGTAATGAATGAGCGATTAAGGGATAGGAGAATTGTATTCAACACCTAGCTCCCATCAATCAACCCCAGCCTACGTCTTGCTATGCTATCGGTCTATTGACGCCTACTAACTGTCTAAGTATTGACATTTGTGTCTTGAGATTGTATTGATGAGTGGGAATTTAGTTAAGAGGAAGATTGAGCAACTACAAGTTTGATAGCCTCGTGCCTAGAAGACCATTAATCAGCTTCAATCCTAGCTAGTGGTAGTTAGGTTCGTTTGGCATGAGGCTCTTGCTTTGCAATGAGTTTGGCAGTAGCACTTAAAGAATCTTTAAGGGTCAGCAGAATGATTTATACAAGCCATAGGATGGTTTAAGGGCAATTGGGGCAATCAAAAAACAAAGTTTTGCTAGCAAGTATCGGTATGAGCAAAATCCAGCACAATAGCATCAAACTAGTGTTCTAGACCGTTATTGCTACCAATCACGAGTATAATGCCCGTGTAATGGTGATTCAAACCGTGGTTGAGACTAATCAAGTGTCACTAAAACAACGGTACTACCAGTTATTAATTGTTTGGTTGTTATTTTGAGGGGTCAGACTAGCAATTAACAACTAACAGATAAAAACCATCAACTCACGATTTCTAAACAATGTTCCTACTACTTACCCAAGTATTACTGTGGCTGGTACTCACAGTCCTTCTCTACAACTTGCTGCTGAAAGTAATCCCCAAAACGTATCTTACCCTGCTTGGGGGTTTATTTCTGTTTACCATAATCGTCCTGGCGTTTTTCTTTCCCAACGACCCGTTGGTCGCGTCAGCATGGAGGGTTCTCTCATTTCCCCTCACGCCCGTGGGAGCGACTATTTTATTGTTGGCTGTTTATCTCAACCAAGGGCAGAAAAACAGAAATCAAGTTGTGTCAGCATTACTGATTTTGCTGCTCTCAAGTACTCCGTTTTTTTCTAACCTGCTAGCTCGAGGTCTTGAACTCGGAGAAGCCCGTTCAGTCCCAGCAGCGCAAACAGCAGGAGCGATTGTGGTGCTAGGGCGAGGAACAACACAATCGAATACTCCCCCACGTACACAAATTCAACTAACTGATACAGGCGATCGCATTCTGTACGCGGCCCAACAGTATCGGCAACAAGTCTCTAGAGGAAGCAACCCCCTAGTGATTGTCAGCGCAGGACCGAGATCCGAATTGCAAGGACGCTCTCAAACCAATGAGGCCAACGATATCGCCACATTATTGACACAAATGGGTGTGCCACGAGACCGGATTGTCGTTGACACTAAAGGCTCAGATCTGCGAACCAGTGCGATCGCAACCGACGACATCTTAAGGAGTCGGGGCTTAGGTGGCACGCGTGTTATCGTCGTCACCTCGGCAATCAACAGCCGCCTTGCTCGGTTAACCTTTGAAAATATGGGTCTTAGAGTCATTTCCCGACCTACAGATTTTTATACGTCTCAGCCTAATGCAAGCGGCCCTATACCCTTTAGGTTTCCCGATTCCTTTATCCCCAGCGTAGAATCGCTCACTCTGACCACAAGAATCGTTCAAGAATTCTTACTCCAACTTTACTACTACCTACGAGGCTGGTTAGCTCCAAGCGTTTAGTAAGTAATAACCCTTGAATGGTGCAAAAGTGGCTCTTGACTAGCTAATAACCCGCTACTCAGAGCCTATTTTTTGTCTGTATAGCCTGTTGCTCGTTGTTGGTTGTTGGTGATTGGTTATTGGTTATTTGATGACACATAAGTGTATTTTTTGGGAAGATGCCCAAAAAGACACAAACAACAAACAACAAATAACAAACAACACTCACTACCTAGAGTTAGCCAGCGTCTAAAATCAAAAATTGTTAAATTTGTAACATGGCTAACACGCGTCTACAAAAACTTCTGGCTTACTTACGCCCTCATTGGCGGCAGGCGTTCCTAGGTATCCTCGCCCTGCTCATTGTTAATGGAATTGGGGTATATATCCCTCTACTGATCAGAGACAGTATTGACAAACTGCGTACAGCATTCAGCTTTGATGAAGTCTGGCGTTTTGTGTTTCTCATCCTCGTCCTCGCCAGCGTCATGTGGGTAATTCGGATGGCATCGCGCATCTTGCTGTTCGGTCTAGGGCGTCAGGTAGAATTTGACCTAAAGCAAAAGATTTTTCAGCATCTACTGACACTAGAGCCATCTTATTTTGCGACCAATACGTCTGGCGATTTGATTAACCGTGCCACCAGTGATGTGGATAATATCCGGCGTTTGTTGGGATTCGCGGTTTTGAGTCTGGCGAATATCGTATTTGCTTATGGCTTGACGCTGCCAGTGATGATGTCGATTAACTTGCGGCTGACTCTAATTGCGATCGCAGTTTATCCAGTGATGTTGATTACCGTTCAGCTATTTAGTGAGAAACTGCGCCTCCAGCAGCAGACAGTACAAGAAGAACTCTCGAACATTAGTGAGCTGATTCAAGAAGATATGAGCGGTATCTCCTTGATTAAAATCTACGCACAGGAAGAAAATGAGCGTAGAGCTTTCCGCCGTCTCAACGGGCAGCTTTTAGATGCCAATCTCGGTTTGGCAAAAACTCGTAATTTCCTGTTTCCTGTAATTGAAACTCTTGCCTATGTCAGCTTGTTGATTTTGCTGTGGCTAGGTTCTGAGTCGATTAAAGCGGGTTCGATCAGCATTGGTGGTTTTGTAGCGCTGATTCTTTACTCAGATCGTTTAGTTTTCCCCACAGCACTCCTAGGTTTTACGATTACTGCTTATCAACGGGGTGAAGTTAGTATTGACCGTATTGAATCGATTCTGACAGTTAAGCCCCAGATTCAAGATGCTCCCGATGCGATTAGTTTGACGACACCCGTTAAAGGTCAGCTGACAGCACGCAACTTAAGTTATACCTATCCCGGTGCGACAATTCCAGCCCTCCAAGACGTTAGCTTTACGATTAATTCAGGTGAAAGGGTAGCGATCGTCGGCTCAATTGGTTCTGGGAAATCAACACTGGCTAATATAATACCCCGACTGTTAAACATAAAGCCCGATCAGTTGTTTGTGGATGGGTATGATGTGACGACAGTACGCTTGCACGACTTGCGAAAAGCGATCGCCTATGTTCCTCAAGATAGCTTTCTGTTCAGTACAAGTATTAAAAACAACATTCGCTATGGTGACCCTGTAAGCGAACAATCAGAGGTTGAATACGCTGCCAAGCAAGCACAAATCCACTCAGAAATCCTTAACTTCCCTCAACAGTACGAAACGCTCGTCGGTGAACGGGGCATCACCCTCTCTGGCGGTCAGCGACAGCGCACCTCTTTAGCCAGAGCACTCCTGATTGATGCACCTATTCTCATCCTGGATGACGCCCTATCGAGTGTTGATAATCAAACGGCTACCCAAATTCTGGAAAATCTCTCAAAAGGCGTTGAGCGTAAAACTGTAATTTTTATCTCTCACCAACTCTCCGCTGCTGCTACCGCTGACCGAATCTTTGTGATGGATGCTGGTCAAATTGTCCAAATTGGCACTCACACTGGTCTTTTGGAGCAGCCCGGTCTCTATCGTTCGCTATGGAATCAGCATCAGCTAGAAGAAGTCTTACACTAAGGCGTGTTTTCTCGCCCCTTAAATTGTAGATTGGTCTTTAGAACGAAACCCAACCTTTAGAAAATGATGACTTTAGCTTATGGAATTGCTCAATCGATTAGCACACAATCATTTGTAGGGGCAAGGGTATGAGTTCAAGAAGTCAGCCTTTAGAGGGATGTATATCTTACTTTGTTGAAAATTAGACTTCTTGCAGAAATAAAAAGAGATGGCACAAAAAACTAAACCTGGATAGAGATAACGCCCTATCTATCTGGGTTTATTTGTAATTTCAAGTCTTCAATTTGGGTCTTTTTGTCAGAAATTGATAACTTATGCTGTGCTTGCCCTAGTTCCTCCAAAAGATAGAGGCTTCATCTCCGCAAATATCTCTATGCTTACTTTTGACAATTTTTAATATCTCTTAATGGAGATTGCGGTGATAGTGCATAAATTTTCCAAACGAGTTAAGCGGTTTATCGCTCTTGTAGGAGCAGCTAGCGCCTTTGTCACGCTTCCGGTGTTAGCGCAGACAAGCAAACCAGCACCCAGCACGACCAATCAAGCTCCAGGCCCAGGCATGGAGGTTCCATCTCAAGTGGAAACTCAGCCGGCAGCTCCCTCTAGCTCTCCAGCTACGGACTCTCCAGCTACAGACACGCCGTCTGCCAGTGGCAACGTTGTAGATGTTGCCGCTTCTAATAGTTCTTTCAAAACCTTAACAGCCGCCTTAAAGGCAGCTGGTTTAGACAAAGCCTTAGCATCAGGTGGACCGTTCACTGTTTTTGCTCCAACCGATGCAGCATTTGCGGCTCTACCCAAAGGTACTCTCGACAAACTATTAAAGCCAGAGAACCGAGACAAGTTGGTTAAAATTCTGAGCTACCATGTGGTGGCAGGTGAAAATAAGTCAAGCAGCCTTACATCTGGAGACACCAAGACACTGGAAGGCGATACCGTGAAAGTGAGTGTCAGTTCGGGGGGGGTCACAGTAAATGATGCAAAAGTCATTCAACCGGACATCATCGCCAGCAACGGCGTCATTCATGTGATTGACAAGGTGATCATACCGAGCGACCTGATGCAGCAACGACCAAGCAGTGCGCCACAACGACCAGGCAGTGGTTCCTCTAAGTAGAAGTAACAATAGGCACCCTCGATTTTGTGCCACTGACATCAAGTAACCGACTGAGAGCTAACTTTTAGCTTTCAGTTGGTTACTGTTTTTTGAACTACAAATGCTGATTACTCAATGTTAAGTAGCCGATCGCCTTCCCAATCCTCACAGGTTGTAGGCTGTGTAGCTGGATCAGACTCATCACCCGGTCCATAGGGGTGAATTCCACAAACCAGTAGATTGCCTCCGTAGGTGCTGCCGTCGTAATGCTTGCAGCCCCTACAGGCTAAGGGCTTAACCGATTTTTCCCGAAATAAACTTTCATGAAAATCGCCCAATCTCTGTCTTGTATTTCCTGGAAAAGAGTACCGGTGAACTCTTTGAGCCTGCACAAACTCTCTACGACTGATTGATGGGTTTTGGTAACGGTTGTCAAAGGTGCGTCGTAGCTCTTCCTCAGCTTCAGCTTTACGAATTGCTTTAGCCGTTTTCTCTCCCACAAGAACAGCACCAAGAAAACTCCCAATTGAGAGCCAACCGGCTTTTACCGTATAGTCTTGTATTTTTTCAATCAGAGCATACTGAAGATAAAAATTGTCCCCTTCTTTAGCTGTCTTTTGAATTACGGCTGTGGTCACCAGAATTCCAAAGATCGGAATCATTGACAAAAGTGACCCAATACCCAGCAAGCACACGCCATTGTGAAGAGTTTTCCTCACTTTCACTGGTCTGCCTCCTCTAAGTCTTGGAGTTGGCAGGTAAATTTATCGTGTTTATCTAACAAGTATTGACACCAAAATACTAGTAGTTACATCAATTCTTCTGTGAAATCGCCGACGTTCAGGATAATATGCGATCGCATACTCGTGGATCAGAAGTCGCTGCAAAGAAAACGGTAGCTTCGGGACTACTCAAGCCTCGCGATGATAGCACGGTCTAGCAATTACCCTATCAATGGGTAAGTGCGCTCAACACATTCACTTGGGGTATATTGCAGGTAAGTAAGAACACTTACATTTGAGCCTAACACGCACAACAAACAATAGGACAATTTTGTTTTTTTCTTCGTTCAAAAAACTTGGATGAGATGCAAAAAGGCAATCCTAGAAAGTCACACATTTTAGAAAAAAGTGTGAGAGTTGTTGATGTGCATTGTCTGTGAAAACTTAGGTTCCCAAGTAGCGCCTCAAGAAACTCTCCAACGATTCCAGCTTCAAATTGTAAATCGACTCCAAGTTAGCTATTTCACCTGGAGTGCAGAAAAACTCATTGGCTAGTAAAGTGCGTAGAGTACCAAAGCCTTTTCGGGCTTGAGGATTCACCAAACCCACAACACTCCGTAATCCGTCAAACACGAGCAACGGCGGATTAATTACAATCGGCTCCTGATTAAAGATACGTGCGAAGATGCGAGGTATATCTTCGCGCTTGAGAACATCTGGCCCTCCTACCGGAAAGATTTGATTGCGAGCACCTGCAACAGAAACAGAATCGACAGCAATCTGTGCCAAATCATCGGTACTGACAATCGATGTCCGATTTTGAGAGTCGCCGTTGAGTAAATAAATTCCCGTTTGCCGAAATTGTTCTGCTAGTGGGATAAGATTCGATGCCAACCCAGCAGGGCGCAAGATAGTGTAATTCAGTCCACTGGCTTGCAGGTACTTTTCTACCGCCCGCTTTGCCTTGAAAACTGGGGCATCTTCATAGCCTCGATCTGCTCCCAACACCGAGATAAATACAAAGTGCTGGACACCATTTTCTTTAGCCCAATCAATCAACTCAATATTGGCTCGGTAATCTAACGCTTGAGCATCGCCCCCAGAGCCGTGAGTACTGATAATATACTCAACACCCTGACAAGCTTTTTGAATATCTCTGTCTTGCCGCAAGTCACCAATAAAGATTTCGGCACCCCGGTTTTCCAACTCCCCATAACGAGAGGTAAGGCGGACAAAGGCTCGTACTGGCAGATCCCGTTCCCGTAGCAGCCGCACGATTCGACGTCCAACTCCTCCTGTTGCTCCAGTCACTAGATACATAAATCTACCCATGCCAGCGATTTAGGACGATTCTAATCTAACAATTCAACAATTACTGGGGCATGGTCGCTAGGTTGATCTTGCTTTCTGGGTAATATGTCGATCGCACAACTTATCGCCTTCTCGTACAGATTGGGCGTCAGATAGTGGTGGTCAATGCGCCACCCCATATTACGGCTAAAAGCACGAGTGCGATAATCCCACCAGGTAAAGTGACCTCCCTCTGAGGTAAATTTGCGAAAAGCATCAGCTATCCCTACCGCTAAGACGTCCTGTAAGGCTTGACGTTCAGCAGGGGAAGCCATGATGTGATTTTCCCTACCTTTGGGGTTGTGAATGTCCCGGTCTTCTAGAGCAATGTTAAAGTCTCCACAGACACATAGGGCGTCGGGCTGTTTCTCCAAAAGTGTTTGCAAGTATTCCCGCAGAACTTTTAGCCAACGAAGTTTGTAATCGTATTTTTCGCTACCGACAGAGGAACCATTAGGGACGTAGAGGTTAACGATGCGGATGTTCCCAACAATGCCAGCGATTACCCGCTTTTGTTCGTCTAAGTCTCCTACTGCATCGGCACCTAGGACGGGTGCAAATCCTATAGTGATATCTTCTACTGGTGTTCGACTGAGAATGGCGACACCGTTGTAGGATTTTTGACCAGAAATGTAGAGGTGATAGCCTAGTGACTCAAAAGGCGATCGCGGAAAATCGGCATCTACCACTTTAGTTTCTTGCAGACAAAGCACATCAACCGAATTAGCTTGCAACCAATCTACCACCTGAGTTATACGGGTGCGAATTGAGTTGACATTCCAAGTAGCGATTTTCATAGTGTTTTGTTACTGGTTATTTGCTATTGGTTGTTATAAATCACAAACAACCAATAACAAACAACTAACAACTAATTACATCTTGCAGCTCAAATCTCCAGCCTTTTGGGTAAAGCGGAGATTTTCGCCGTAATCCACCGGACAGTCAATCACCGTTGGAACATCTTGCTCTAGGGCTGTTTTCAGCGTAGGAATCAACTCGGCTGCTGAATTCACTCGGTAGCCTTTTAACCCCATACTTTCCGCAAATTTGACAAAATCCGGATTGCCAAAATGAACGAAAGCGGAGTGACCTTCACCAAAGTGATTTTGTTGCTTCCACTCAATCAATCCATAACCACCATCATTAAAAACCAAAGTGACAAACGGGGTACCCACACGCAGGGCTGTCTCTAGTTCCTGGCAATTCATCAAGAAGCCTCCATCCCCAGTGACAGCAACAACCTTGCGATCAGGATGAACCAGTTTGGCAGCTAGTGCCCCAGGCATGGCAATGCCCATCGCGGCAAAGCCGTTGGAAATCAGACAAGTGTTGGGGCGATCGCAATGATAGTGACGCGCCATCCACATCTTGTGAGCACCAACATCAGAAATCACAATATCCTCAGGCCCCATGACTTGCCGCAAGTCATAGATCAATTTTTGCGGCTTGATCGGAAAACCATCATCATTGGCATAGCGTTCATAATCCTCTCTGATGTCTGCTCGTAATTCAACAGCATATGGAGTAGTTTTGCCTTGTCGGTCTGCCTGCTTCACAATTTCAGTCAGTGAATCAGAAATATCTCCTACCACTTCCACCAAAGGGATATAGCTACTATCAATCTCTGCTGGCGCTGTTCCGATATGAATAATCGGAATCTTACCTTCTGGATTCCACTTCTTAGGAGAATACTCAATCAAGTCATATCCAACGGCAATGATTAAGTCAGCTTGATCAAACGCACAGTTAACTAGGTCGCGCTGTTGCAGACCAACCGTCCACAAGGCTAGAGGATGAGTATAAGGAATCACCCCTTTACCCATAAAGCTATTCACCACCGGAATATTCAGCCGAGTAGCAAATTCAGTCAGCGCCTCACTAGCCCCAGCACGAATCGCTCCATTACCTACTAGGATGATCGGATTTTTTGCCTTAGAGACAGCGACGGCAGCTTTGCCCAAACTGCGGAAAGAAGCATAAGTTTTTTCCCGACTATCTTTGTCCAGAGGTTGACCAATTACTGGCATAGCAGCAATATTTTCTGGCAAATCTATGTGAACTGCTCCAGGTTTTTCGCTCTGAGCAATTTTAAAGGCCTTACGAACAATTTCTGATGTATTGCTAGGGCGAACAATTTGGGTATTCCACTTAGTCACTGGTGCAAACATTGCCACCAAATCCAAATATTGATGGGATTCAATATGCATCCGGTCAGTTCCCACCTGACCCGTGATTGCCACCAGTGGTGCTCCATCTAGGTTGGCATCAGCAACACCAGTCATCAAGTTAGTTGCACCTGGGCCTAAGGTAGAAAGGCAAACCCCAGCTTTACCAGTCAGGCGTCCATAAACGTCTGCCATGAAAGCTGCGCCCTGTTCGTGGCGAGTTGTAATGAACTGGATTGAAGAATGCCTTAAGGCTTCCAGAACATGCAAGTTCTCTTCTCCAGGCAGTCCAAAAACATACTCGACTCCTTCATTTTCCAGACAACGTACTAACAGTTCTGCTGTGTTCATTTCGCCCATATCACTGTCCCCTGAATAGTTTTCACTAACACTGTTTACCCAATATAATCAGCTTCCTTTACCGTTCGAGAAATCATAAACAAATATCTCGTTCGTACGTCTTCCATAACGGAAGAATTACAGGCACAAACGGCCGCGCCTCTATTCCCTTTATAAAGTCAGGAATTACTTTTCTTGCAATGTTGAGACTTCCATTCGTATCCGCATTAATCAGCAATCCTTTCCCTGTTTTGTACAATCCTCTGAAAATGCGATTACCGCTGAACTTGGGTTTAGCCTCTCCATACTTAGGCAATGGATCGTTATCTAGCGCTGAGGCAACAGATGTGTATGCTTCTTCGGTAATGACTACCTTAATCCCTACTAACTCGGCTTTGTAGCTCAACATCTCAATCAATCTAGCGTGAGGAATACTCACAAACTCTTGATTATTCCGCCTGCCAATATTGATTTTCTGTTTCCATCCCTCATTTTTTCCAATGATTAGAGTGCCAATACCATGAACCAAACACCAATCAATTACTCTCCTCGACGCTGTATGCAGATAATTATCTACCCGACAATTGCGCTTATGAGTCAAGTCTCGGATCTGGCGAGATGCCTCAATCGCTTGCCGTTTAGCCTTGCGCTTATTGTAGAGTTGGTTAATCGATTTAAGTGGCTTGCCATTGATCAGGAGAGGTTTTACACCTGCCTGATTTGAAGTTACAGCCATCAAGTTATCGATTCCCAAGTCTACGCCTGCAATAGCCTCACCACTAACTAGATTTTCAGTCTCTTGCTCATACACGATTTCTAGTACATAGCAGCAAGCTTTAGGGATAATCCTAGCTTCTATGACCTTCGAGGCTTTCGTTGGCACTGCAATCTCACACATGGATAGTTGACAGATGCCTTTCTTGACCGCTTTTTTGGAGACAGATTCCCCTGGATACGGTACTATATTCCTCCCTTTAGTTTTGTCCTTATATCCTGGAATCTTCGGTTTTTCTAGAAAAGAATATGGATTTTTGACCCATGCCTTTATCGCTTGGAAAAAACTCACCCATGCTTTATCTAGTCGTCGGATTATCTGTTTGCTGACCTTTGTTGGTAAAACCAAATAATCAACACTTTGGCTCACCAAATGGTAAAGCTCAGTAAATCCCAGCTTCTTACCTGTAGCAAAGAAGTGTTGCCGACAATGGTAGTTGGCAAGGTTCCATAAGTTTTTGGACAAAAATGCCTGTCTGTCTATTTGTGACCAGAACTTATGATTTCGATTGATGATATGACGTTCGACTAAGTGCATATCGGCTATCATAGCAGCTCATTATCTCGTATACCAGACAATGCCGACGATTAAATTCAAGCCAGAACAGGGGGAACCACTAGACCCGTCTCCCCTTTGCTTTAAGGTAAGTAGTAGTTTAAGGAGAAGGGTAAAAGCAGTACCGGATTGGCAAAAACGATTAAGAGAAGAATTGCCCGGACTGATAGCTCAATGGGAAAAGGAAACAAAAGGGGAGCATTGACTATAGATGTTTATGTTTTTGAAGGCGACTTAGAACCCCTGAAAGTTCCCTCATGCTAGAGAAAACTAACTCCCTCCCTCCTTGTCAAGGAGGATGGGAGACTAATGTGGGGTGATTAGGCATGAGTGTATAACGTTGGTTTAGATAGACTAATCCTTTGAGGCTGGTTAGGAGCGTAGTGTAATACACCCCTAAAATTCAAGGTGTTTGGAAATCAAAAATCCTGATTACTTAACCCAGACGGTTTTGATGTTGACAAATTCATGGATACCTTGGATGCTCAACTCTCGCCCATACCCGGAACGTTTGATTCCACCAAAGGGGAGACGTGGATCGGATTTGACTAAGCCATTAATAAATACAGCCCCAGCTTCGAGTTCATCAATCAATCGATGTGCTTGCTTCTCATCGGTTGTCCAGGCACTTGCTCCCAATCCAAAAGGCGTGGAATTCGCCAGCGTGATGGCAGCGTCAATGTCAGGGACTCGAAATAGTAGCGCCACCGGGCCAAAAAATTCCTCGGCGTCAGCGGGTGTCCCTGGTGGGAAGTCCGCCAGAATTGTGGGCAGATAAAAGTTACCAGGGCGATCAGATAGTCGATGTCCGCCAATCAGGACTTTTGACCCTTTTTGAATACAAGCTTGAACGAGTTGATCTAAATCTTCGAGGATGCCGGGAGTTGCCAACGGGCCAACATCGGTGTTTTCATCCATTGGATCGCCGATTTTCAAGGCCTGGAATTTCTCTACGAAACGCTGCTCAAATTCATCGGCGATCGCATCCACAACAATAAAACGTTTCGCCGCAATACAGGATTGACCATTATTGAGCATTCTGGCTGTCACAGCGGTGGCAACTGCTGCATCTAAATCAGCACTTTCTAAGACGATGAATGGATCGCTTCCTCCCAGTTCCAAAACAGTTTTCTTGAGTTGTTTGCCTGCTGCTGTAGCCAGACTCGCACCAGCGGGTTCACTGCCAGTCAAGGTTGCTGCTTTTACTCGCTGATCGTTAATCACCGCTTCAACTTGGCTAGCACCAATGAGTAACGTCTGAAAAGCCCCTTCAGGAAATCCTGCTCTTTTGAAGATTTCCTCGATCGCCAAAGCACTTTGCGGTACATTAGAGGCGTGTTTCAGTAACCCTACATTTCCCGCCATTAAAGCGGGTGCAGCAAAGCGGAATACCTGCCAAAAGGGAAAGTTCCACGGCATTACTGCGAGGATGATCCCCAAAGGTTGGTAACGCACAAAGCTCTGACTAGCATCGGTGGATGCTGGGCTATCTGCCAGAAAGTCAGCCGCATGTTCGGCGTAGTAGCGGCAAACCAATGCACACTTTTCTACTTCGGCGATCGCACTTTTGAGGGTCTTACCCATTTCAGTGGTCATGATCTTGCCGAAACCGACCTTATCGTGTTCTAGAATCTCAGCTGCCGCCTTGAGCCACTGTGATCTTTGACTCATTGGCGTTCTACGGTATTGCTCAAACGTCTGTTGTGACAGTGCTAACTTGGCTTCTATTGATTCGCTAGTCAGCGGTTCAAATGTTTTTATTGTTTCCCCGGTTGCTGGGTTAATCGTGGCGATACCCATTGCCAAAGCTCTCCTCTATCCCAAAGTAGATGGGAATAGCCATTCCCCTCTCAGTTTAATGCCTAGACAACCTTCCACGATTGATATTATGTCGATTCCTTCACATATTGGATTGAAGTCATCCCCACTGGTAAAGGAGCTGAGCCAGTTTCCTCAGCATGAGTACATGCCTCAGTCAATCTATCAATTATTAAATAAATATTTATTTTTTATAAATTTAGTATTAAGATAGTTAAGAAAATAGATAATACCCTTGCTAGCTTAGAAAGCCTTTTCCTTGCTCCCAAGCAAAGACTGGAAAACCTAGTGTAATGAACAGCAAACTAGCTGATACCAAGCGCCACAAAGCCGCTTGGGGAGTGCCTTGTCCACTCTTGTTGACAGTGACTTGACCGTCGTAGCATTTCCCTAGAGGCAGCATGGATGACTTAGAATTTTCTATTTGTTGTGAGCAACCATTTGCTGGCATTATTGGCGGTCAACGCTATGGTTCTACACAACCGCTAATTTTGGCAGTCGATGACGACGAAGA
>DALYIW010000020.1:32297-51010 GCA_031970155.1 Coleofasciculaceae cyanobacterium CTOTU46601
GGCTTACATACTCGAGCCTTTTGGCTGCACCTTAATCACTGCCGTTGATGGAATAACGGCTCTTTCACTGGCTCGAAGCTATCGACCCGATCTAATTCTCCTGGATATTCTCATGCCCCACATGGATGGCATGGAGGTGATCTTTCAACTGAGGAAAGACCCAAAAACTCGATCTATTCCTGCGATCGCAGTAACCGCCTTAGCTCTTCCACAGCAGCGGGATCGTCTCCTGTTGGCAGGCTTCAATGACTACGTAAGTAAGCCCTACATGTTAGAAGACATTGAAGCCCCAGTTCGGCGTCACCTCCGCTTGAAGGCAACTATTTCTTAACCTTGGGCACGGCGTCAGGATTGCGAACTTCTGGCGTTACCTCTAAGACAGCGATAATACCTGTCCGTCCGGTTTGTAGGGTGGCATCACTAAGGAGATCAAGGACAGCGACACCGAGCACTTCCTCAATCAGTTCCTTTAGCTGAGGTTGGATTGCTTTATCCAAGTCTTCGCGAACTTGCTGAGCCAACTCTACTTGACCGTTATTTGCCAAGAGTTGCTCCGGTGGGGTAATCGAATCTTCTAAAATGATTGCCACCTTTTCATCAAAAATCTGGCAAGTCACCTTACCTGGCTGATGTCCTAACTGCTCACGATACAAAGCCTGGAGCCGTTGTGAAAGCAGACGCTCTAGCTGCCCTCGTGTAGGTTTTGAAGACTCCTGGTGCATACTAGGGGGATGTTTCAGAATGAAAGAATCTAAACGCATATTTATAAAGATTATTCAACATTTTGGGCTTTACTATCCCTACCTCCTCAAAAATTATGAAAATTTTCAAGGATATCTGTAATAGGGGAGGCTGCCTCCATATTACTCATCTTGCTTGACGGCGGACTCTCGACTTTCAAGATCAATCCTGATCCTCAACAGGCACAACCGGAATTTATTAAAAAAACATAAATTGATTGAAATTGAGGCAGTTTTTAGCAAAACTGCCCGGTTACTTCATAATTACGTGAGAATTCATTTTTTTGTTATTTTAAGCTAATATATGTTTGTACAAAATAGTAATTTTTGATAAATCTTAATAAAAAATCAGTAAAGATTTTGTACAGAGCGAATACAAGCCATTCTGGATTAAGCGCCGCTTAGCCGCTTGAGGAATGCCTTGTCCACTTTTCTATTGAGGATTGTCTTGCACCCCTACGACTTCCCGGAGCAAAACGTGGATATGGAACTTTCCGAAAGCAGCGGTTCGAGTATTGCTGCTAAACAGCCCTTGGTTTTGGTTGTAGACGATAATGAAGATAATTTATTATTACTGACCTTTTTACTCGAACAACTCGGTTGTGAGTTGCTCACTGCCAAAGATGGTAAGACGGCTTTGGACTTAGCCAAAAGTTATGAGCCAACTTTGATCTTGCTTGATATGATGCTGCCTGATTTAGACGGCATGGAAGTTTGCTCTCGTCTCAGGCAAAACCCTCTAACTACCAACATTCCAGTCATCGCCGTGACGGCTATGGCAAGACCAGAAGACCGAGAGAGAATTTTAAAAGCAGGCTGCAATGAGTATGTAATTAAGCCTTATGCTGTTGATGAGCTTGAAATGTTACTTCATCGGTATCTTAGTTAATCAATCATCAACTGCGTAAATCCACATTTGTTGTAAGTTGAATGTTTAAAAAAAACAAACAACATGAAATACTATATTGTATCATGTGCGGTTGATTAGTTATGAATTGTAGGTTGACACCTTTTTTGTCAGATGTTGGGTCTCGTACCTTGACCCAACCTACCCATATCTACCCGTATCGTAAACGCTTAAGTGGACATGATGTTACGTGAGATAAGTTCATTAAACTTCAGCACTTTGAGGATAAATTAAAATTTTGTAAGTATCGGGGGTTGGAGCGATCGCTTGTTCGACAGCCGTAGCTAACTGTTGGAGGGGATAGCGATCGCTAATCAAGGCATCCACATCAATACGCTGATTGAACACAATATCAGCTGATAAAGATTGAAGCCGATAAGAGGAACTGTAACTGCCCATTAGGTCAATTTCTCGGCGGTAGAGGATGTTGGGATTGATGGGGATTTCTACCTCATCGGGGAACTCTGCAAAAAACACAATTTTGCCGCCTTTGCGCGTACACTCCAGGGCTTGGAAAAAGGCTTTTTCACTGGGAACAGCTAAGAGAGTGGTGTCAACTCCCAGACCCTCAGTTAGGGAAAATACTTTACTCTGTAAATCTGGGTCACGGGGATCAAAGGCAGCTTGGGCACCGACAGCGCGAGCTTTCTCAATGCGGGCGGGGAGCAAGTCTGTTGCGATCGCTTTAGCACCAAAATACTTCACCAGCATAATAAACATCAGCCCGATCGGACCTGCACCCGTCACCAAGATCGTTTGTCCAGGGGAAACTTGGGCTTTTTTTACAGCCTTGAGGCAGCAGTTAGTGGGTTCTACAAAACTCGCCTGCTCAAAACTCACACCATCAGGAATGGGAATTAGCCCTCCATTTCGCACGATATGCCCTGGCACCTTGACATACTCCGCAAAGCCGCCGCCACTTGGAGTAAATCCAGCAGTTGTTGTGATAGTTTTGTAGACCTCACACATTGAGAAGTTGTCATTCATGCAGTAACTACAGCGCATACAGGGGATATGGTGCATCACAATAACCCGTTGCCCAACCTGCCAGTCGGTGACTTCTTCTCCCACATCCGCAATTACCCCAGCAGTTTCATGCCCATAGATACGGGGCGGTTCGTAAAGAGGATAGCGAATCTTTTTGATATCCGATTGGCACAAACCTACGACTTTAACCTGTACCAGCACCTCATCACTTTGGAGTTCTGGTATTGGCACCTCTTCATAACTCAGCTGATTTACGCCTCGGAATACCTGTGCTTTCATGCTGATTTTCCAGTGTTCAACGATATTAGATTGACTATGAAAGGATGAGGGATGATAGCGCAGCGGGACGTTAGTCCGGGATGATAGCGCAGCGGGACGTTAGTCCGGGATGAGGTGAGGTTACAAGTACCTTTATTGATAAAGAAAACTAGAAAATTTCATGAGTTAAAGCACTTTGTTTTCTTCTCCGTCTACCGAGAATCTACTAAACTTTCACCAAAGAATTTCCTGAAGCCTATGCAGTAAGTCCGTAACAGGGAATAGTAACCCTGATACGGACATCTGCTATGCACACTTACAACTCTATTTTCAATCAACTGCTAGCAGTTGAAACCAACAAGATCCCTCATCGTGGTAGCGGACGCTAGAAACCAGACGGCATCTGGTTATTTGTGAAAAAAATTCGGTGCTACAGATGCCAATAAACCTAAACCTACTTTATCAGAGAGCGTACCGTTCCCTTTGGAACAGATAAGCGATCGCTAAATTAGCTGGGATTACACCAAGCCTTTTGTGTAGGAGCCGCAGCGCGTTGCGCTAACTCCATCGGCGTGTTTAACCCAGAGCTTTGCCTGTTGTAGTTGGCGGCAGCAGTATGGTGACAGGCGATCACACGTCTATCCAATTTACCATCAATTAACGAGAAGTCAACAAAGCTTCACCTGGAGTTTTTCCTGAAGCTTTATCCAGAAGTCCGTATCAGGAAGTAGAAACCCTGACACGGACTTTTGTTATGCGTACTTTTACCCCGATCTTGCTGTTAAGCCTGCTAACTCTCTCTACTACTGCTATCTTCCGGCTGATACCCCACGGAGCGACTGCCCAAATATTTTTTTCTACTAACCATCAACTTTTAGCGGCTATGACAACCACCCAGGAAGGCTATCCGCGGATTCCTGATGGAAGGAAGCCTAAGCGCTTTTTTCAATCACAAGACAATTTTAATTCATAGATTAGAATATAGGACTCCCTGAAAAATTGCAAGCCTCATTTTCCCTAAGTGTGTGGAATTTCTTTAATTAAGTACCATTTTTCTCTTTAGTTTTCTATAATTGGAGGGAATTCTACTTTAAACATTAGGGTGCTTTGAATAAGCGCATGTTATACGTACATTAGGGTGCTTTCTAATAAGCGCATGTTCAGCTTTGTGAGTTGAACTCACTGAATAGGTGAAACGGTGAGGCAAGTCACTCAGGGACATAAAGTTTTTTATCCATGCGATATGACCGCCCTAAGATGATTAATCAAATCGATCTGATTAAAAGCCTAAGCCCCAGCGCAATGGATCAGATCATGCTATATCTGGCTTTCAGCGCGATGAGAACCAGTGGACACCGACATGGGGCTTTTCTAGACGCAGCGGCAACTGCGGCTAAATGTGCTATATACATGACCTATCTGGAGCAAGGTGAAAATACCCGGATGACGGGTCATTTACACCACATTGAGCCAAAACGGGTCAAGGTAATTGTTGAGGAAGTTAGGCAAGCCTTAACACAAGGAAAATTGTTGAAGATGCTGGGTTCTCAGGAACCTCGCTACCTGATTCAATTTCCCTATGTCTGGATGGAACACTATCCCTGGCAACCTGGGCGATCGCGAATCTCAGGTACAAGCCTCAACGCTGACGAAAAGCGATATATCGAGGAGAAACTGCCAGGTAATCTACCAGATGCTCAAGTCGTTAATTCCCTTCAGTTTTTGGAATTAATAGAATTTTTGCATACTCGCTCTCAGGAAGATTTACCAAAAGATCAGCGTCTGCCTTTGAGTGAAGCGATGGCTGAACACATCAAGCGTCGCTTACTCTATTCGGGTACCGTAACGCGAATTGATTGTCCTTGGGGGTTGCCGTACTACGCATTGACGGGTGCGTCTTATTCTCCAGCAGATGGAAAAGAGCGTACCTACACAATGGTAGAGGATACAGCCCGGTACTTCCGATTAATGAGAGATTGGGCAGAACGACAGCCAAAAGTAATGCGGTTGTTGGAAGAATTGGATATCCCGCCAGAGAATACGGAAGCGGCGATGGTAGAACTTGATGAGATTATCCGCGCTTGGGCGGATAAGTATCACCGTGCCGATGGTGAACCATTTATTCTACAGATGGTTTTTGGGCCGCAAGTAGAATAAGCAAAATACAGGTTAGCTGGTTGAAGGTGAGAAAACTGTGCCAGAACGTTCAGGCCTTCAACCCTAGCTAAACCCACGCCATGCTAAAACCAATAGTACTGCTGCGATCGCACCGATCAGCGTATTAAAAATATTCACCACTTCATTAGTCATCCAGTCAAACTGAGATTGCAGCGTCGCACCAATCAAACTCTCCAGGTTGGTAGCGATGAAAGCAGCCACTACACAGAAAGAGACTTCTGTCAAGTTAATTAGGCCAACACCCCAGCCGACAAACGCGATCGCGATCGATCCCACGATCCCCGCCAACGTTCCTTCTAAGCTGACAGCCCCTTCAGTTCCCCGCGCTACAGGCTGTAATGTAGTAATCAGAAATGTCCGCTTTCCATAAGCTTTACCCACCTCACTGCCGCAGGTATCCGAGAGTTTGGTAGCAAGACTTGCCACATAGGCTAGTACTAACAAGTTTTGATAGGGAGTTGGAACAAATAGCGTTCCTAAGGCACAAATAGCCCCAGTAAACGCAGAACCCCAGACATTCTCTGGCCCCCTAGCACCCGATCGCTTCTCGGCAATTCCTGCTGCTTCCTTTTCCTCCATGCCAATTCGGGTGACGCCAGACCCCACAAGGAAGTAGAACATCACCACCACATAGCCAGGCCAGCCAAGAGTACCCCAGATTAAGACACCCAGCACCCAGGCGTGGAATAGGCCTGCTGGCGTGAGTAACTTTTTGGGAGCAAAATGTGCGATCGCCAATAAAACCGTGTTCAAACCCACAGCAACTAGCCAGGGATTCAAATCATCAATACTAGGCAGCATAGTAAACAAGTGGGAACTAACTTCTGCAAGAATATCATCAACCTTCTAATCTTCTAACCTTCCAACCTGACTAACCCAAAAATATGAACCCAGCTCTTTTTCATCTGGCTTTTCCAGTTAGCGACATTGAGCAGACCAAAGAATACTATGGTGGTGGCCTGGGCTGCGAGATTGGGCGAGAATCTCGCCATGCCGTAATTCTGAGTTTGTACGGTCATCAGTTAGTAGCCCACCTCACCAAAGAACCCCTGATACCTCAAAAAGGAATTTATCCCCGGCACTTCGGGTTAATTTTTACCTCAGAAACTGACTGGGAAGAATTGCTAGAGCGTGTTCAACAAAAACAGCTAACCTTTTATGAGGAACCAAAGCTACGTTTTCCAGACCAACTCACGGAACATCGCACCTTCTTCTTGCAAGACCCGTTTTATAACTTAATGGAGTTCAAGTTCTACCGTCATTCTGAGGCAATTTTTGGCAGTCATGAATTTGCTCAAATTGGAGACAGGGCTTAATTGGTTCCGACAAGGCTGATACCACTGATTTAAGACTTCGAGTGTCTCTGACCATGAAAGCGTGGGCAAAAACAGGCACTTTTACCTCTCGACCCACGGGCATTTGTGAACTGGAAGCGGGCACAATGATCAAGTCCCAAGGCGTCCAGATCGAAGTAAAGTTAAGCTGTTCTAACATCTTGGCGTCTTGATTCAAATCCTCTAGAAAAGCACTGCCTGGACGCATCTGAATACAGCCGAGACGTGGTAATAGGTATGCCATTCGGGTGCCTTGATGGGGAGCAGAAATTGTAATAAAACGCTGTACTCGGTCAATGCCGCCTAATCGCTGTACATAGTAGCGTGTTACCAAACCCCCCATACTCAAGCCCACTAAATCGATGGGCTGTTCAGGTGCAAAGGTCTTATCCACGTAATCCGCCACTTGAATTGCCAACTGGTCTAAACCAAGGCTGGCATCATTTGGGGTCATGTTGAAGCTGTGTACAGACCAGCCTCGCTGAGTTAAGTAGCTAGACATTCTACGGAAAACGGCAGAAGTTCTGATGATGCCGTGAACTAGCAACACTGGGTTGCGGTTGTTCCTATTGTTCATAGTTGTTGGTTGTTGGTTGTTGGTTGTTGGTTAAGAATTACTCTTGCTGAAATAATCAACAACTCCCTCTGTTCGGGTAATCCCACGTTCTTTAGGTGTGGGATGAGTTTAACTTCATTAACTCTTCACAAATAGGGGGTGACACCCCCCACCCCCAAGCGACATAATGAGATTAATAGATGCACCCTGATGATCGAGAGAGTCGCCTAAGTGGCTCTCTTCTTTATTTTTGGATGAAAGTCTATTTTCCCAACTCCCCACTCCCTACTCCCTACTCCCTATTCTCCTGGGCGGCCTATTAGCTAGCTGGCATCCAATGGGCAGGTGCTTTGACATTATCCGGTAGAGCAGTTGTACTATCTCCGTCTGCCAATTCAATCTGCTGTGCTTCTAGGTTTTCTACTTCACTAAGGTTTGCTCCTTGCAGCTTTGCTCCTGGGAGTTTAGTTTCTTGCAGGTTGGCTGAAGGTTTTCTACGTCATTCCTCTGCATAGCACTTAGCTTCATCAGCAGTTAGTTGAATTAAACTTAAATAAGTAGACCTAAATAAACAAAAGATGGTGAGGCGCTAGACTGTGTTTGGACTAAGACTTTTAGACCACTAACAACCAACAACCCTTCGACCCATTCGACAAGCTCAGGGCAGGCAAGCTCAGAGCAAGCCTAACAACCAACAACTACTTAAAACCCTCTGTGACAGATTTTACCTGCTGACTCCTAAGCCTTTCTTAATTGAAACAAAGTATTGAGAGTGCGGAATAATGTGGGTTGGATCATTTGTAGCACATTCACCAGAAAAAAATTATTTCATCCCCAGACTGCCTCGCTTCATTTGCTCTCGTTCGATCGCTTCAAATAAAGCACGAAAATTCCCTTCCCCAAAGCCTTGAGCCTCTTGGCGGCGCTCAATCAGCTCAAAGAAAAAGGTCGGTTCTTTAAAAATTGGTTGAGTGAACGTCTGAAGCAGCAAGGCTTGAGCAGATTCTTTCCGCCAATCTACCAAAATTTGTTGGGCGGCAATTTCCTCTAATTCAGCTACTAATAGGGGAAGGTTAGGATGGTTCAGCTGTAACTGGGTGTAGTAGCTTTGAGGAATTGGGAGAAAGGATAGCCCCAGATGACGAAGTTGTGCGATCGCCTGCACGATTCGAGGGGTGTGTAAAGCAATATGCTGAACTCCTGGTCCTTGGTTAACGTCTAGAAATTCCTGAATTTGAGAATTTGTGGAGGCGGGTTCATTAATGGGCAATTGCACTCCACTGTCGGGATGAATCATTACCTGAGAGTGTAGCCCGGATCGATCAGTCTGAATTTTAAAGGCTTGCTTGCGTCGAAAGCCTAATACATCTTCATACCAGGTGAGTGCCTGTTCTAACTCACCAGTGCCTACATTTAATACAACATGGTCGATGCCGCTGAAGAATCCGGAGTTGGCGATCGCAAATCGTAAGTCCTTAGCAGAAAGTTCACACGACTGAGTGGGAGTAACAATTTCAGTCGTAATGTCTGAGTTAGAAAATTTTGGTAGTAAGGGAAGATTATAAAGGCGATCGCCAACACTAACCAACATCGGCGCATCTGCAAAACTTCCCTCAATTAAGGTGTGACTCAGGGAACCCCAAGCCGCAATTTTTGCCCATTTCCAGCCTTCTTGAGCAAGTGGCTGTTGTTCAACTGAGTGCCAAACTTTTACACCCTTAGCAACAGCCTTCTTCATGACACCTTCCAAGTCTGAAACCACAAAGGCGACATCAGCAACACCAGGAGGATGGAGACGTAGAAACTGGGCAACAGGACTTTCTGAGGTGAGAGGGGAAGACAAAACCATGTAAATTGTGCCGCTTTTTACTACTGTTGTGTGAGTATGGCGGCTGGTACCAGATGCCAAGGATTGAAAACCCATGTGGTTCACGAACCAGTCACGGGTAGCATTGGCGTCTTCTACATAGAAGTGAATATGAGCGATTTTCATGGACTATTCCATCTGGGAGCTTGCCTGCTTGTCAATTTTGCCGTTTTTTCAAGATTTACAGGTCATTCCCAAGAAAGAAGGAACTTGGTTCCTATTTTGCGATCGCGCCAGATCAGAAAAACAAGTGGCTTTCTGGCTGAATATTAATTTCCATTGGTACTGCTTGGGGGTCAGCCTTCATCGCAAACACAATAGCGTTAGCTGCTGTTTCCGGTGTCAGCATTTTTGAGCGGTCTACCTTCAGACTGACATTATCCCAGAAAGGAGAATCAACACCGCCAAAATAAAACAGTGTGAATTTGATGCCGAAGCGCTTGAGTTCATCCGCCATGCACTTGCTAAAACCAACAACACCAAACTTAGAAGCACAGTACGCCGATGCCATCGCCATTGAGTGCTTGCCTAAAATGCCGACAATGTTACAAATGTGACCGGATTTTTTATCCTTCATCACCTCAGCTGCTGCCTGAGAGGTGTAGAAGCTACCTTTGAGATTCAGGTCAAGCATGGCATCTAAATCAGCAGGTTCAACTTGGCTGTACTGCTTCATGACTCCAGCACCTGCCGCATTCACCAACACATCAAGTTGACCGAATTGGGCGACAGTCTTTGACATGAGTGTCTCAACCTGAGAAGGGTCAGTAATATCTGTGGGGACGGTTAAAACCCTCTCCCTATCGGTTACTGGCAATTGAGATACCAGCGCCGTCAAGTGACTACTATCTCTTGCCGCCAATACCAGATTTGCCCCTTCCACAGCTAGTTTGTGCGTCAATGCCGAACCAATGCCGCCAGTAGCACCCGCAATAACAACGACTTTATCTTGCATGTCCCTTTACATTTCTTTACATCTCTTCCCATGATACAGAGAAAAGCTAAGGGTAAACCAGACGAAGATTTACTTCACCGACATTCGCCGCCGACAGAAAGCTAAGATTAAATATTGTATTTGAAGCCAACAATCATGCTACCGCTTAAGAAAAAAATTTTGATTGATGAAGCAATGCGT
This sequence comes from Coleofasciculaceae cyanobacterium CTOTU46601, assembly GCA_031970155.1. Taxonomy (GTDB): domain Bacteria; phylum Cyanobacteriota; class Cyanobacteriia; order Cyanobacteriales; family Coleofasciculaceae; genus DALYIW01. The sequence continues at coordinate 42,260 of DALYIW010000020.1, forward strand.
CCTGTTGCGGTTGTGATTGATTATCAAGATTGGCAGAAAATTGAGCAAATATTAGAGGCTTATCAATTACAACAAAAAGAGGAGTTCAATTAAAACAAGTATGCTGGTGTAATTAAACTAACTCAAGACCCTTTGGAGTATCAGCAGCAAATTAGGGATGAGTGGCGTTGACACAAGCTTTAATTTTATTAGATACGAATGTGGTTTTGTACTGGCTGGGAGGTCGGTTAGCAAAACCCTTACCGTCAGGACAGTATTTTGTTTCAGTGATTACTGAGATAGAATTGCTATCTTATCCCAATCTTAGTTCAGATGAAGACACACAGATTCGTGATTTCTTAAGTAAAATTACAGTTGTTGGAATCGAAAGTAGTATTAAAGAATTAGCGATCGCATTGCGGAAACAATACAGGCTCAGGCTTCCTGATGCAATAATCGCAGCAATAGCACAATCTCTAAATGCAACATTGTTTACAAATGATGTCAGGCTGGCTAATTTGGTAGGAGTTAATGCTCAGTCAGTACAAATTTTGTAATTGAGAGCGATCGCGCTTTCTCTCCATAATGCGATCGCTCTGTGTTCTCTGCATAACTTCTGAGTGTCATCACTCTTTCTCTCCCTAATGCGATCGTCCACACCTCTATCATCAGCATATTGCTAGACTAAGCTTGCAACAGTCAAAGATTGCACAGGAGAGAGTTTGTGATCGCAATTGAGATGATTGCCACTGTTACCCCAGATGGTAAAGTTACGGTACAGTTACCACCAACCATTCCATCGGGGCAACACAGGCTAGTACTGGTGATTGATGAAACACCTCTCAATCAGGAAAAGCGCCCACCGTTTGATTTTCCACTGATTCACGTCTCTTCCTGGCCTGCTAACCTCTCTCTCAGACGCGAAGATATCTATGGCGATGACGGACGATAAGGCTGTCTTCATTGACACCAATGTTCTTGTTTATGCCAGCATTCCTGAATCACCATTACACCCTGTTGCCCTCGGCGCAATTCAAACTTTAGAACAAGCTGATAGAGAACTTTGGATTAGCCGACAGGTATTACGGGAGTATTTAGCTACTCTAACCCGTCCACAAATTTTCATTGAACCGATTTCAGTAGCGATGCTTGCTGTGGCGATTCGTCAGTTTGAGAATCGCTTTCAGGTTGCTGAAGATAATCAGCAGGTTACACAAAGGTTGTTGGAATTGATAGAGCGGATTGCCGTAGGTGGCAGGCAAATACATGATGCTAATATTGTGGCGACGATGCAAATTTACGGAGTTCATCAGTTGCTAACGCACAACACAACTGATTTTGAACGCTTTGCTGAGTTCATTACAGTGTTGCCACTGGTGGAGAATGAGGGGTAGAAAGCGATCGCTCCCCATTCTCTGCATAATTTCAAAAGTGATCCGATGCTGGGCAGCTTCAGGTTTCATGTTCCAGTTCCTGCAAAATTAGCAAAATCTTGCTCTTAAGGTCTGGTAATACCAATTCGCTAAATGCCTGCCACACATAGATGCGTTCGATGCGCTCTAGAATGTCTCCCAAGTACACTCAGTCATCTGTCACAACGGCACCGCCTCATTCAGGATGCGATCACGCCAAACATCTCGCAATCCTTTAACTGTTGCCACATCAACCTTTCTCCCCAAGAGGTCTTCTAAATCTTGGATCAGCGCCACCCGATCCAGTAGACTGCGATTCGACTCCAGTTCTACTAGAAAATCAACATCGCTATCCTGTCTAGCCTCACCTCGCACCACCGAACCAAATATCCGCACGTTAGACGCACCATGCTTAGTAGCAAGGCTCAGAATTTCCTCTCTTTTTTCTTGGAGCAACTCAGCAATATCCATCTGCTTCTGCTAATGACTAACTAGTAAATTAATACTCAATCACTGCAATTTTTGTAATTGAGTGCGAGCGCTCCCTTACTCTGCCTGGGAAACCTAATGCTTGCGATCGCGCTTTCTCTCCATAATGCGATCGCCTCCTTATGTGCCCCTCAAATGCCTTGATTTTTACAAGAACATCTTCAGGCAACTTCTTCTGCTAAAAGCCGACCGTCAACCCGTTCGTATTCGTCTTCCAGTAACCAGAGTTGAGCATCTTCGTAGGTTGAACTGGAGAACATCAGTTTGTAATCAGATGCCGGATTGTAGATCCCACATGCACCTTGGTGATCGCATACAAGCATCAAGATTTTGGGTGGAAAAACTATTGGATCTACCCATAGCTCCACAAACTGCCAGTTATTTGCTTTGTCTGCGAGGACCTGTGCGTGGGATAACATGATACTCACCTGTTGCTTTAACTATTAAGCTCTGTCTGGGGTCGGGGATAAGTTCGCTGTCAATTCTACTCATGCTGACTGCATAATTGCATAGCTGTGCATTGCTGGTACTACTGTACTCAACTCCATCACCAGAAGCGATCGCGCATCGATGTGAAACTCATTACCTGCGATCAGACCTTTCCTTCCTTGATGCGATCGCTCTCGTACTTTGCCTAGGAAACCTAATACTTGCGATCGCACCTTCTCTCCATAATGCGATCGCTCTGCGGCCAGGTGGAATTGCTCCCAGGGATTTTTGGATTTGGAGCTAGGATGGAAACGTTAACAGTATTCATAAAGTTTTGGATTACAACTTTAGCTTGATATTCTTCCAAAGTAGCTAATTCTGACTGAAATACGTTCGCTCAAACCCCAATTATTTACCCACTTCTAGAGAAGCTATCACAAGCGCAACAACCTAGAAATTTCAGGTAACAAAATACTACCTGTTTCAACAAATTTAATGGCGTTTGGCAAATCTGCCATCATTCCATTCAGTATCCTGATTGCCCTTTTTGCAAGTTTTTGCATTTCTTTGTCTGTGGGGTTTCGTCCAGCTACCGCCAAAAATTCTACCTGCTGTAATCCCTCAACTTTATCATCTGGTTGTAAATTAGGCTCACCTTCTATCGCGGCTTGAAGTTGGGTTAAAAGTTCTTTGATTCCTGGCAAACCAGATTCCTTTGAATCAGGTAGCTGAAGAATACTATTGGTGGCTATGACGCTTTTGTCGCTGAAGTTTAGCGCAGCTCCAGTATTATTATTTTTCTGGTTAATCCATTTAACTAACTGGTTAATCTGGCGCTGACGAATTATGCGATAGGCTGCAACAGGTACTCCATTAAAAAGGAAAGCAATAGCTGGGGTCATCACTGGTACCCATCCCTGCTGTAAAAAAATTCCGAAGCCAGTTCCTAGCAGGATAAATAGTGTTCCTGTACCAGCCAGACCCAAGAGAAAAGGATGACGAATGTACCAAGCTAAACTACTCCCGACCACAGCCCATCCTATAATCCAAAGAATCTCTTCCCATTCAAACCAAAACCAAAACAGAGGTCGCCCATCGAGTACGGTACTCAGCAGTTGACTCACGAGTTGACCTTGCACCACAGTTCTAGGCATTTTCTGGACGCGTTGCTGACCAGAACTGTAGGGAGTGTAGAAGGCATCATCAATGCTAGGGGCAGTGATGCCAATTAGAACAATACGGTCTTTGACCCAGCTCGGATCGATCCCGTCCAGCTTAAAATCTCCCTCAGAACTGCTTGAGCGTTCTCTACCTTCCGTGCCAAACCCTCAGCCAACGGTTGAGCTTCCTGCAACTTAAACCCACACAGCTCAATCCCCCGACCAATATTAAACGGCGTCCGGCTTTTATCCGCAATCAAATCGGCGGGTGTCGCCACTCCCAATAGGCTAAACGTCAACCGATTGTATTCTGGATGATCAGCGCGTTGATTGTAGCAAGCCCGAATCACAGCAAAAAAATCATCAATCGGGAAATTCAGACTGAGGACACTATCAATTTCATCGATAAAAATCACCAGTCCCGCCCTATCCGCCAGTGCTTGAGCCACCTCTCCCAACAGCAACTCATCGATAAACTCACTAAAACGCTGCACTGGGGTGAGTTCGTCGCGATCGCGTAACCAACTTCGCAGATTAAACTGATTGGAAAGCTCAAAACTACTCACCAATCGGTGAATAATACTCGCATACCACTGATCGGGTGTAAGATTTTGGCTACCAATATTCGTCAAATCGATCGCCGCACAAGCAAACCCTTCAGCTTGCAGCCGCTTCATCGTTTGCACCCGCAAGCTAGACTTGCCCATCTGCCGCGAGTTGAGTACATAACAAAACTCTCCAGCCTTCAACCCCTCATACAAATCTGTATCTGCCTGTCGCATCACATAACTAGGGGCGTCAACTGGCAAACTGCCACCCACTTGATATTCATAGGCTGGGTTAGATTCTGCGCTCATTTGATGCACCCCACAAAAGCTATTGGCTAACTAATTGAGCGAGACGCTTTAGAATACGCACAACAAAATACAAGTCATCTCTTCTATCGACAACGAATGTATGCGACTCAGCATACTTGGGTGTCCCTTGCATAGTCAGTTTGAGGAATCTAAACTCACTGCCATTTGTGACCAATCCAAAAGCCGGCTTTTCTGGATTAGGATGCGCGAGCATATAAGCTAAGGCTTGTGGTATTCCTACCTTGAGCGAGTATTCTGCCCTTTTCGCCTCAATTACAACTATCCAGAAATGAGGTAGGCAAATTAAAATATCAATGCGCCCTCGTACAATGATTCCCTCATCTTCGGTTGCAATTCTCACCTCCTCCTCAGCGCCAAGGTAAAAGGGCGGACGATAAAATCCTGCGAGTCTCAACAAGGGGGACACCACCACCATTTTGACAATGGGTTCCAACATCGGGTAATTGGACAAGTGAAGAAAATCACTCTTTACCTCATCGATAGATTGCTTTTCAAAATCATTGAGTTCAGGCAAATTTTCCTGCCACTCCCGGAAGAATTGCTCGTCGTCAGTGCGTTCTAGACCAAATGTTTGAATTAATTGAGACAGGGTAATATCTTTTCCCTGGATGACTTGAACCATAATTTACTTTTCCTTCGTTACCATTGCTGAAGTATCAGCGATACTCTTTCCTTTTTAATCATCCCGTAACTCCTAGGCGATGAGCCTAACGGCATTCTCCTTTCAGGCGATCGCGAAAATACTGCCGGTACAAATCACAACGAGGCGTCACATCATTACCATGCAGATGCACCAAACCCATACTGTTTAACTTAAAAGCTTGTATAGCATCTAACCGCACAGGAGTAGTTGTCGCTACCACTTTCTTAACAGCATCAGCCAACTCTCGATGTTGTTCTAAATTCCATAAATGCCGTCGTAAATGGTCACCATACAACCCAGCTTCAGTAGGTGCGGTTTGCAACAGCTGTTCAAGGGTATTATCAGCTCGTGCAATGCGATAAAGTGCCACTCGCACTAGATAAGGATGACCCCCCACCATCGCCATCAACTGCTCAACTTGAGTAGTATTCCAATTCAGTCCATGACGCCGTGCTAATTCTTGTACCTGCTGGAGGCTAAATTCTGGTAGCTCAATTGGCAATCCTACATTAAACGGCGATTGATTAATATTCATTGGAATATAAACTTCCGTGGAATGCACCACTACTAGAGATTAGACTCACAGAATACGAATCTAGGCAGCTTGAGCAAGAAGCCGTTAGGCGTGGAATGACCAAATCGGAATTAGTTAGAAGTCTAGTTGCTCGCTTACCCGCTCCTGTGTAGTTGACTGACTCCGTACCGTTCGGCTGAGCTCACGGCCGAAGCCTACGTCAGTCCGCCTATCCATCCCAACGCCAACCTGGGTACAGGTATGGCGTGGGGCTTCCGGCGAAGAAAGCTAAAGAGCTGTTTGGGTGAGTGTGAAAGGATGTTATACCAATTCTCGCGTGACGAGTGTGCTTAATTTGCCCTCAGTCTAGAAGACTGGGGCTATTGCATTCCAAGCCTGTCTGCACAGGCTATGGCCGCGCATCTTTAACAGAGAAATGGTGTTATGCTACACCACCATTGACTCGAATATTTTGAGCTGTAATCCAACGGGCGTCTTCACTGGCTAGAAAAGCAACCACATCAGCAATGTCTGGCGCTTCTCCCAGGCGACCTAGGGCAGCCATTTGGGTCAAACGAGTGATCTGTTCTTCAGTTTTGTCCTGTTTGAATAGTTCCGTATCGGTGGGTCCAGGAGAGACGGCGTTAACCGTGATTCCACGCCCCCCTAATTCTTTGGCAAGCACTCGCGTAATTTGCTCAACTGCCCCCTTAGTGGCAGCATAGGCTCCATAGGTAGGTAACATCAAAGCCGTCACAGTGGTCGAAAAGTTGATGATGCGCCCACCATCAACCATGCGTTGTGCTGCTTGTTGGCAAGCAAAAAAAGTGCCTTTAACATTGATGGCAAAAATCTTGTCAAATTCGTCTTCTGTGACTTGAGCGATCGCCTTATAGACAATAGCACCCGCATTATTGACCAAAATATCAATTTGACCAAAGTGTTCAATGGTTTTGTCAAACAGGCGATGGATATCAGCTACCTTGCTAACATCCGCTTGCACAGCAATGGCTTGTCCTCCATTCGCTTCGATGGTTGCGACTACTTCATTCGCTTTATCAGCGCTACCTGCATAGTTGACTACTACTTTCGCGCCGTCGCTACTTAGTTTTAATGCGATCGCTCGACCAATCCCTCGCGAGGAACCTGTCACCAACGCCACTTTCCCATCCAATTTACTTTTGGACATTAGTATCTCCTACTTACATCATTCATTGAGGTATTAGAGCCAAATTTATTTAATTTAAAATTGCTCCATTCCCTTTCTTGATAAAAATAGGAAAATTAGCTTTTGGACTCTTGTAAGCTAAAACTTTCCTGGGACTATTTTAATATCAAATTTTTGTCAATAGGTAGCTTTAAAAATTTATAGCAACTTTAAAAAATATCGGTTAAAAGCTCAATTTCTAAAACTTTAATGAAGTAATCTAAATCACTATGCAAACTAATTCAAACATTATTAAATAACTAAAGGGTAAAAATATTGTTTGGTTGTTGGTTGTTGGTTGTTGGTTGTTTGTAAGAAAGAACAAACAACAAATAACAAACAACTAACAACACTAAATCTCACAATCAAAGTACGTGAGATGAATTAACTACAGGTTTTTCAACAATTTTAGATTGTTTTTTGTAGAGGCTTCAAATGTCTATCAATCTCTCTGCGCGTGGAACATTTACAGGTAGCGGCGCTGAAATTTCTGCCTTTGATCCAATTACTCAACGTACATTTGTGGTTGCTGGCACCAGCAAACTCGATGTCTTAAATACCAGCAACCCTGCTAATCCTACACTATTCGGTACCATTGATGTCTCACGTTTTGGCATAGCTAACAGCGTAGCAGTAAAGAATGGTGTCGTGGCTGTAGCGGTGGAAAGTTCTAACAAGCAAGCCCCTGGTACAGTTGCATTCTATGACCTAGATGGCAATTTTTTAAATGCTGTCACGGTTGGTTCACTACCGGATATGCTCACGTTTACGCCTGATGGCAAGAGAATTCTGGTTGCCAATGAGGGTGAACCCAGTAGTTACAATCAGCCAAATTCTGTCGATCCGGAAGGTTCAGTTAGCATCATTGATATCTCCAATGGAGTGTTAAACCTGTCGCAAAGCAACGTTACGACGGCTGATTTTAGAGGGTTCAACAGCCAAAAATCAGAACTGATTGCTAGTGGTGTGCGGATTTTTGGGCCGAATGCTACTGTTGCTCAGGATGTAGAGCCAGAATACATTACGGTTTCTCCAGATTCTAAAACAGCTTGGATTACCCTGCAAGAGAATAATGCGATCGCCATCTTAGATCTTCAGACTGGACAAATTACAGATATCCAGCCCCTAGGTTATAAAAATCACAACCTCCCTGGCAATGGCTTAGATGCTAGCGACAGGGACGGCGGGATTAACATCCAGAACAGACCTGTATTGGGGATGTATCAACCGGATGCGATCGCCTCTTTCACCGTCAACGGTCAAACCTACTTAGTAACCGCTAACGAAGGCGACGCCCGTGATTATACTGGCTTCAGTGAAGAGAGTCGGGTTGGCAGTCTAAGGCTTGACCCTACCGCTTTCCCCAATGCGGCGGCTTTGCAAAATAATGCAGTACTGGGTCGTTTGAATGTGACGAACACCCTTGGTGACACGGATAGGGATGGTGACTTCGATCAACTCTACGCCTTTGGTGCCCGTTCTTTCTCCATTCGGGATGCTCAAGGTAATCTGATCTACGATAGTGGCGACCAGTTGGAGCAAATCACCGCTACTCAAGTCCCTTCCATCTTTAACTCTGATGGTACAAGTGCCAGCTTCGATACCCGCAGCGATAACAAAGGCCCTGAACCAGAAGGTGTAGTTACAGGGGTAATCGATGGACGCAACTACGCTTTCATTGGTTTAGAACGTACTGGCGGTGTAATGGTTTACGATGTCACGAATCCCACCAGCCCAGCGTTTGTTCAGTACATCAACAAAACAGGTGATATTGCTCCTGAGGGTCTATCTTTCGTTTCTGCTGAACAAAGTCCGACGGGTAAGCCTTTGCTGATTGTCACAAATGAGGTTAGCAAGACCACAACGCTTTTTGAAATTACTACTGCCAATGGTCAAGGTTACACTCCTGTAATTAACGGCACTTCTGGTAACGACAACTTGAACGGTGGGAATAGCGGCGAGATTTTCTACGGTTTCGCGGGTAATGACAACATCAACGCGGGTGAGGGCAACAATAACCTCTACGGTGGAGATGGTAAT
>DALYIW010000020.1:51034-56380 GCA_031970155.1 Coleofasciculaceae cyanobacterium CTOTU46601
TAATGGCGGGAACGACAACGACAGCATTTATGCAGGGGAAGGGAAGAACCAGATTTATGCTGGATCTGGTAATGATTTAGTGTTTGCTGGTGCTGGTGATGATCTGATCTACGGTGGAGAGGGTAGTGATGCAATCTACGCGGGCGAGGGTGTCAATACTATTTATAGTGGCGATGGTGATGATTTAATCTACGGTGGATCGAATAGCGATCGCATTGATGCTGGGGCGGGTAACGATCAAATATTTGCCAACGGCGGCAATAATACTATTCTCGGTGGCGCTGGTAATGACACTATCTACTCTGGCTCTGGCAATGATTTTATCAATGCTGGCGCTGGTAGCGATACGATTTGGCTGGGTGGTGGTATTGATACTGTGGTCATCGCCAAGGGTAATGGTATTGATACTATCAATAACTTCCAACTGGGTCAGACTCGGATTGGTCTGTCGGGTGGATTGACTTTTAATGATTTGGCGATCGCACAAGGTACAGGTACTACCCTAATCAGTGCTGGTAATGAACTGCTTGCCTCTTTAAGTTGGGTGCAAGCCAGCAGCCTCACAACTGATTCTTTCGTAACAGTTTAGGTACATTATTACGCTTTTGACTGAACTTGGTATAGAGCCTGCGTAGGCAGGCTTTGTTTGTGTAGCCCCAGGCTTACAGCCTGTGGGCATCAACGACAAATTGTTGCCACGTTTGAGTTTCACGTTAAGTTGACACCAAGTTGAGCATCTTTAAAAATTACCCAACTCATCACAAACAGCAACGCCACCGTCGCTAAAGCGAAAGTCCAAACAATGACAATAAACCCTCGGTCTAGCCAAGCACTTTCGGTTTGTGCTGCTGTTAAGTCAGTTTCAATTGGATGAAGCTGATATGGAGCCTGCTCAAAAAGATTTGCCATAAAAAATAAAGATTAAGAAGGCAAAAGCAAGAAGTTTTTTTAACTTTTGCCGTTTTAAGCTATGCCTTGCTCTTTGACAATTCGTCAGCTTCTATTGTTTTTTTAACTACTGAGCGCTGACCGCTGACTACTGGCAAAGAACCAAAGTTGAAAAACCCAGGTCTAATTGTTAGACTGCCCCATAAGTAATGAAAAATTATTTGCTGGCAACTTCACTATTGATCGCTTGAATTGCCTTCGATGCAGTATCCTTAGGAATCTGAGTATACTCCAGCGAGTTATTAATGGCTTGACCATCAGTTAATATCCACTGAACCAGCTTTTTAACTGCTTCAGCTTTAGCTGGCTCGTACTGCTTATAGAACAATAGCCAAGTCAAACCAGTAATTGGGTAACCATCAGCTGGATCTTTTTCAAAAACACGGAAATTTGTAGGGAATTTTATACTCGATATGGCTTTATTTGCCTCATCGACTGTTGGAGCAACAAATCGACCCGCCTTATTTTGTACCAAGGCTGCCGAAATATTACCTTGCTTGGCAAAGGACGCTTCTACATAACCGATAGCTCCTTCTGTCTGTTTGACTAAAGCAGCAACACCAGGATTTCCTTTTCCGCTTAAAGGACTCCCACTCCAGCTAGGAGCTTTCTCAGCTTTAATACTAGAATCAAGAGCATTTAAGTGATTAGTAAAAATGAAGCTGGTTCCGCTGCTATCTGAACGCACTACCAGTCGAATCGGTTTGTTAGGAAGATTAACACCAGAGTTATCGGCAGCAATCTTTGCGTCGTTCCAGCGGGTAATTTTACCTGTAAAAATCCCTGGCAGCACAGTTCTAGATAACTTAAGATTACGAACGCCAGGGAGATTATAAACGACTGAGACGGCTCCTCCAGCTGTAGGAACCATGACCACACCCTTACTGACTTTAGAAATTTCTTCATCAGTCATGGCGGCATCACTACCAGCAAAATCAACGGTTCCGGCAGTCATTTGCTTAATGCCACCGCCGCTACCAATCGCTTCGTAGTTAATTTTAAGGTCTGGATTTTTCTTAGTAAATTCTGCAAAGTAACGGTCATAAAGTGGTTTAGGAAAAGTTGCTCCAGCACCATTGAGAGTCAATGCCTGAGCAACTGTTGTCAACCCATAACCAAATGAAAGAGCTACAGTAACTACCGAAGTTGTTAAAGTACGATGCAAACCTTTCTTTAAGAGCATAAGATTGCCTTGTCTTTAAGCCAAGACTGAACAGTGAGTGAGTTATTGCTGCTCATACTACAGCTGTAATAACTAAGATAAAGCAATGAATGAAATAAGTTGAGGTTAATTTTAGTTTAAAAAAATATTAACAAGAAAAAATGAGTAGTAAAGTTGAGTTTTTTATATAAAAATGTTTGTATATTGATTAATCTCAAATAAGGTTAAGTTGCTCAGCCTACCAATTATAGAGATGAAATTACTAGCCCGATAGGTACAAAGTGAGACAAGAAAAACTCTCTCAGGCTTTGCTGGTCATACCAGGGTAGTCGGGACTTTCGCGAGTTTTTAAAGCCGGGGAAGAGACGCGCTGCTGCCCTCAAATTAACGGTTAACTACTGAAAGAACAGTTAATGTGAAGTCCCCGTACTTTTACAAAGGATTAACTCTATGAATCAATCTTACTCCCTAAAAAATTTGCCTGCGCCACTACAGTTTTGGATTCGACCAATGCTGCTAATTTCACTGGCTTTACATGGCTTATTACTAGGTATACCCATTTCATCTGAAAAAAAGCCTACACCTACCAAAAAAGAACCAGAAAAGGTAAAAATTACACAGTTACCTACTAAATCTAGTGTGCCTGCTCCCAAAACCACGCCTTCTGCAACAGTACCTAAACCAAAACCTTCTCCGGTGGTGGCTTCACCGATTCGCCCTCGATCTCAGCCAATTCGCCCACCTGTATTGGATATACCTCCTGTAGCTCCTCAATCTAAAGTACTTCCTCGCCCTCAAGCACAGCCAACTCCAGAACAAAAGAAACCGTCACCTACTCTAGCGCAGACACCACCTTCGCCAACTGCTGTAGAAACGCCACCGCCCTCCACTCCCACTCCAGCACCAACACCCGATTCTACGGTAAAAGACCCCAACGCAGATTTCCCGATCTATCCCAATGCTGAGAGGGGTTCAGTGGGTTTGTTGGCAGGAGAAATTGACAAAGCCGCTCGCCACACTACGGATGGACTGGCTCAAGTAGTTGCTTTCTACAACAAAGAACTACCAACTAGAAAATTTAATGCTAAACCTCTCACTGATGAAGCAGAACTTAAGGTTTATGAGGTGTCTAAAGAAGGTAGTACGCCTCAATACCTTCATTTGATTGATAAAGACGGAAAAACGGTGATTCTTCTGGCATCTCAACAGGTACCAGATTTAAAGAGTCTTAAGAGCGCAGAAGCACGAAGTTCTGAGGAAATAGCATTTTACGATAACGTTCTTAAGCCACTTGAAAATGATGAAAAATTAGTCTTATCAGCAGTTGAACCGGATGATGCTTCTAAAATTCCTGAGGCTGCTAAATTTTCTGACACAAACAAGTTTCAATTCCGAGCCAAAACTGGTAAACTTTCCCCCAAGTCTCCTGAAGAGCTTTTTGCAATATATGAAGCTCAGCTTAGCCAGAAGGGGTTTACACAAATTTCTAAAGAAGCCTCTTATGGAGGAGCACTGACTTACAAAATAACCCAGGGTAAATTTACTACTTACATGTACTTTGTAGTAAATAGTGATAATAACACCATCGTTATTTTGTCAAAAGATTCTCCCTGAGAATTTTTTGAGAATTTAGGCGAGAGAGATTTATTCTGAATTTTCAATGGCCAGAGAAACGCGATCGCCTCCAATATCACGCATTGCCCCTAAAATCTTGACTACCTGTTCATAGGGCAATTTGCGATCGGCATTTAAAACAACAGCTCCTTCTGGGTGTTGCCGTAAATAAGCTTTCATAGGTTCAGCTAATTGAGCTTCAGTAATTTGTTGAGTTTCCAGAAAAAGCTGTCCTTGGGGATTGAGGCTCACAACTAACGGATCGGGGGTTTTCTGCTGTTCGCTAAGTCCTGAATTAGCGCTAGGCAGTGTCACATTTAATGCATTTTGGCGATTCGTCAACGTCATGGAAATAATGATGAAGAATGTCAAGATAGTCATAATGACATCCATCATTGGTGTCAGATTAAGTTCTGGCATTTGCGAACTTTTCTGTTGAGATTTGAATCGCATTATCGTTTTATGCTTCTATATAATGGGTTTTGGATAGGTGTATCCCAAGCTTACGAAATTAAGTAGGATGGGTAAATGATTTTTGTAGGATGGGCCGAAGAGTCTGTCCTAGCGATTTTTGCAAGAGGTTTCTTCATCCCTCATCCCTCATCCCTCATCCTTTCTTGGTCAGTGGCACTACTTTGTACTTAATATTCCACTGATTTTTTGGGGCTGATAGATGCAGTTTGATTAGAAACAGATGGTTCGTACCAAATTTGCCGGTAGATTAATTCTAATTCGGTACCGACTTCAGAAAAATAATCTATCTGCCGAGCCTGTAAAGTCACGAAAATCCGAAAGAATACTAAGGCAATAATTGCAACTATCATACCAGTTGCTGTTGTAATCAGCGCCTCACCAATACCCGCCGCTGCCTTTGTAGCTCCGTCACTGGCACCACCTGCACCAATATTGATGTTGTCAAAAGTAATAATTAAACCTGTAACTGTACCCAAAAGACCGAGCAAGGGCGCGAGACCGACAACACTTTCTAGCAGCTTATCACCTTTACGCATCTTCACAAATTCTTTGTCTCCAGCCGCTTCTAAGGCTAGACGGAAGGTTTCGGGGGTAGGTTGCCTTAACTTCAATGCTGCCAGCAGATAGCGACCAATGGGTAGCCATCGGGCTTGAGATGCGATCGCAGCCGCTTTGTCCAAATCAATACGAGCCGCTTCTAATACATCGTGAACAATTTTATCTTCTTGTCTCAAGAACTGGAACCAAAACCAGCCACGTTCCATAGCACAAGCAATAGTAGCAACAGATAGCAATAAGAGAGGCCACATGACCGGCCCGCCCTGTAAAAAAAGATTAAAAACTCTATTTACTGACATGTGCGATGACTAGGCAATTCATTGGCTAGCATATCTGACATTTAGGTGGTAACTGGTTAAGTAAAAGTAATCAGCAAGTAAAGCGGCTCTTAATCTGTAAATATAAAGTAAATTTTCAACGGTGCCATTTTTTGCTCAAATTTATATGACTTCATGGCATTAATAATTGTTATGCAAAAGCGTAGAGGCAATTTATAAATTGCCCCTACGATAGAATGAGTAAATTTTTACAAGGAAAAGGCAAAAGTAAAGGAATAATTGGAGTTACTTTTGCCTTGGGAGTACTACCTG
>DALYIW010000021.1:0-27940 GCA_031970155.1 Coleofasciculaceae cyanobacterium CTOTU46601
GACAAAGCACAGTTGGGTTTCGTTCCTCAACCCAACCTACACGCGTTGACATGCTACCGATGAAGCCTTCAAAGATTCAGACTTAACACTTAGGTTGAGTTTGAGGCTCCCACCCAATTGGGATGGGATTTGGTTGGCAGGAGTTTAAGTCTCTTGCCCACTCATGAACTAGGAAGTTTTTATAATTCCTATTTCATACTTCAGCCCTTAGTTATCTCGCTCAGCCGTCAGCAAATAGATCTCTCGGTGTTCAACCGTCTGTCGTCAGTAGTCACTGGGAAGGATGAAGGATGAAGGATAAATTCAGAATTTTTTCATACTTCATCCTTTACATTTCAGTCTTGAGTTGATACTTAATAACGGACGATCGCTCAACAGCTGATTGCTGATAGTTGAGTGTTGTTCGCTAATCTCTGACAGCTTATGAGCAATCACCGCCCCCTGGCATCTTTCTCTGAGGACAATCAATTAACTTGTTTTCCCTATGGTGTTGGTCATGGGTTAGAGGGAGTTTGTCTATTGGTGCAAATGGGACCACACCGCATCCTCCTCGACTGCGGGTTAGCCGATGTTTCACATCTACAAGCAGAAGGGAAGCTACCAGCCGATTTGGTATTGTGTAGCCACGCCCACAGCGATCACGCTCAAGGGTTGTTGGCTCTCCACAACGCTTTCCCTAAATTGCCGATCTACGCTAGTGAGGTGACAACTCAGTTGTTGCCGCTCAACTGGCCTGAGGTGTTACCGGAGGATGTCCCCAAATTTTGTCAGGCGCTACCTTGGCGATCGCCAATTGAATTCCGCGATGGACTGGTTGCAGAATTGTTTCCGGCGGGGCACTTACCAGGAGCAGCAGCCCTGTTGCTGACTTACACGGCTCCTCAGAGAACCTATCGCTTACTTTACACGGGCGACTTTTTCCTGTCCAATTCGCGGCTAGTCGAGGGATTGTCGATTGATGCCTTACGGGGTACACACCTAGATGTACTAATTGTGGAAGGCAGCTATGGTACAGCTAGACATCCTCATCGACGGCAACAGGAAAATCAACTGGTGGAGCGTATCGGGCAAGCGATCGCCAACAATCACTCCGTCTTATTACCCGTGCCGACTTTAGGGCTAGGTCAAGAAATTCTCATGCTTTTGCGGAGTCATCACCACTTCACTGGTCGCAACTTAGATATCTGGGTAGATAGCACCATCGCTGCTGGTTGTGACGCCTACCTAGAGTTATTGCCTCACTTTCCCACATCCGTGCAAAACTTTGCCCGACATCAACCCCTATTTTGGGATGAGCGAGTGCGTCCTCGTGTGCGTCGGTTACGTTGGGAGCAACGACAATCTCTAGGTGAGTCTCCCTGTATTATCCTGACCGACCGAACCGCAGATTTGAGCGAATACTGGCACCCTAAGGCTGAAACTCCAGTTGTCCTGCAACCGGAACGACTGAGATATCCGGCTAGAAGTGAAGACTCTGGACTGATTGATGCCGAAACCTATTTACTTGCCCAACATAGCGATCGCTTAGGAACCACTCAATTAATTCATAATCTCCGTCCTCAGCACGTCGTTTTTGTCCATGGCTCACCTACCTACCTAGCTGATCTCACGGGGCTGGAAGAGTTGCAAAATCGCTACCAACTCCACTCCCCATCGGCGGGCACCCTGGTAGAACTCCCAATTGGCGAGACATTTATTCAACCGGCAGCCCCGGCCGAAACTAACTACGAGGGCGAACTGACTGAGTTAGGGACGGTTGTCACCATTACTCTTCCCGAAGCGATCGCTGCTGATCCTCGTTGGCAAAATTTTGCCGATACTGGTCTTGTAGAAGCTCGCTGGCAAGGAGAAGACCTAGTATTGCGAGGTTTATCCCAGCGAGAACTCCTCCAAGCCGGCAACCAACTCAAGATGCCCACGAACATCGACTGCTGTAGCAACTGCCGTCACCAGAGAGGGCAGCGCTGCTGGAATCCCCTGTCTCCCTTATATGGCTTCAAGGTGACACCTGAGGGCTACTGTCCGGTCTTTGAACCCACCGAAGCCCCTCTGGAAAATTAAGCCAGCCATCTCACGCTTAGTTATGTGTTGTTTATTTTGATACAAACAACCAACAACCAACAACTCTTACATCCCACGTACTTGATGCGTGGGATGCATTGAGATTCCTTAGTCTTGATTTAAATCTTGGGAGCGCGGGTGAATTTGTTCAGCTTCTGGGCAGTCATCAGAAACCAAAGGTTCAACATGCCCTCTGGATACCGAAGCCAATTTCTGAGTTACAGCACCAATACTTTCGAGGCGAACCATTTCTTCCCAAGAACTAACTTCATCTTCTTCATCAGTTTCATAACGGATTGTTACTAAATCCCCTTCAATATCAACTATGCGGGCGCGTTCTATCCAACGTTGCTGATCCCGCAAGAAAATACACACCTCACGACCATCGCAACAAAGTTGATAAATCTTGCGGTGTAGCATATTTTGCTTCTCCTGAGCAGATAACGATTCTAATACTTGTAAAGCCAGCTGATCTGAGCCTTGGGACACAGCTGCCTGAGGCACTTGACTTAGGATTAACTTTGTTGGTTTTTCCTTCATCAAAAATGAGTTGACTCCATGATATTTTCCTTTCAATGCTTAAAAGTTTAGCTTGCATTCAGCGGCAATCTTGAGAGTGACTGGACAGTACTTTAACTGTCGAAAATAATTTTCGACCTTCTCATTCAAGTGCGTAAGCAGTCAAGAAAACTCGGAGCAAGGCAACGGTGGAGAGCAATTTGCCCTGTGAGCAGCTTTGGCATTGTTGGTAAATTTGCATCGGCATGGAGTTAATGCAAGTGAAGGCACAAGTGAATTTTGCCATTGCGACTAGCGCACTTTTCCCAGGTCAAAACCCTAGCTTATCGTGTTACTTAGGTATCTGAGTTAGATTAGGTAGACTGAACGTGTAGCCACGCTCAAGCCTTTTTTGAACCCTACCCTGCAAGTTCCCCCGCACACTGCTCAAGCAAGTCCTTAGACTACTTTTTAGCGTGTATTTGTTGATGATACAGTAGATGCATAATCATTGGCTGCTTCCGCATCTTTTTTAATTTTGCAGAACACACAAAGTTTTCTGCGTATTTTACCAGGGTCGGTTGTCCGAAAAATTTTCCCGGTTGTCATATTTAATTTTGATGTTTTTTTCCATTCCGTGCAGTGCTGATGGCACAACAGAAGGGATATTGTTCCGCAGACAGGCGGCTTTCTTTAGAATACGAATGTTCGACCAACATTCAGTTCTAATTGGGGTTACTTTGTCTTGCACCTGGCACATCTGGCAAGGTATGGACTCCTCTTGTACTCCGGGGTTATGCGTCCTGAGTTCAGCAACGATTACTTGGTGTTTCTGGGGTGTCGGGGACTCCCAGTTTTTTTGACCCAACATTGTCGTATAAACCACATTCCGGCAATTTATTAATCACGAAGCCTCATTGGAGGTTCACTTGCGTTAACCTGTCGTCCCTCTATTCCTCTTACCTCCCGTCTTTCCTGGGGTTGGCGACTAGGTTAGGCTTTATCTTCCGCTGTGTACCCACGATTATTCGTGACGCACTGGTAGATTGAGGATAAGCCCTTGGGCACTGGCTAGGTGGCTAAAATGGCCACAGTCCTTCGGTGCGACATCGAATTGCAACCAGACATAGATATTGTGACATACTCCTTGCTCTATCGGCTTGACGAAAGGAAGCATCCTTCTAAATTCAATTAGTGCGATCGCGTTGATCCCAGGTGGCTGTTCTCTCTACTAACACCAACTGTTCCTGAAGGATAGCGTTTTTGAACCCTACCGTGCATGTGAGTAATACGGAATTTATCGGCTTTACCCGACTTAACCCCAGTTATAGCAGTGCGCGCTGATGTATTTACAGATTCAGAAGATAGTTGCTTGATTAATCAATACTTGCAGGTTTTTGTTGTAAATAGCCCAGAGCGCAGCGCTATAACTCAGAACTTAAGCATGACACCACATCTAGGTAGGGGCACAAGAGTTCTTCTTTCTTCCCTAACTCCCGATTCAAGGGTTCCCGACTCCCTACTTTCCTGGGAGACCTCATAGCATCAATTAAATACAGGACTTACGCAAATTGCTGATTTAAACGCTACTGCTAGTAGTAAGGTGGGCAGTGCCCACCCTACATGTAGAGGTTCTGCGTAAGTCCTAAAGTAATTAAAATACATAGCCTCCGATGAAGAGATGGGGGCTACTGAATCAATGTGCTAGCGTCTGCAATAGCGCACTGCTAAGTGGAAAATCCCTATAATGGATACTTAGGTCTTTTTGTCAAAGCCTGCAGATCTGTCAATCTGATTAGAAACTGGTAATACAGGAGAGACTGGATTAAGTAAGCACAAACTATCCATCTGTACTACAAGTGTTAGCGGCTGTTAGATGTTAGATTTATGGCACTACTGCCACGGGCTTCTCGTTCAATTTGACCAGATTTTACAGCTTCTTGGAGAACTGTCAAAGCCTCCAAATCCTCTACAGCTTCGTAGCCCTTCATTTCCAGTACCTGACGGATTAGACCTTCAGAAGCCACACTGAGGCAACCCGTCTTCAAAGCTGATTGTACAAGCGTGCGAATCATGAGTCTAGAGCGCCATTTTAAGGTGTTATTAACAATATCTGGCGTTTTTAACATTTGAGAACTGATTTAGGTCAATAAATGATTGTGATTTAACACAATTATTAATGTGATGTAGATCACAATTGGAAGGGTTGTGGAAAACATCACAGCCAAAAGACGGAGTAAGGAACAAGACTTGTAGAGTGTGGGTGGCGACTGAAAAAATTGAAAGGTTTATCCAACGAGCCTAAAAAATTTTGTATTAAGAATTTGTAAACCAGACCCGGGTTTTCTAAGAAGAGTCTGTTAAAGTTCTGGTGCGGTTGACCAACAGTCATTGAGAGGGGGAAAGACGCCAGTGTTTGCGATCGCACATAATCAGGAGCAATACAAAACCTACATCCTCACAGACCAAGACGCGGACTCTCGCGTCGAAGTCGTTCCGGAACGCGGCGGTATCATCACTCGCTGGAGTATCCACGGTCAAGACATTCTCTACCTAGATGCTGAGCGCTTTAGCGACCCTAACTTGAGTGTACGGGGTGGCATTCCTATTCTCTTCCCCATCTGCGGTAACTTACCCAACAATACCTACACTCATAACGGAGAAAGTTACACCCTCAAGCAGCACGGGTTTGCTCGTGACTTACCCTGGGAAGTTACAGACCAAGTAACAACCGACCTGGTTAGCCTCACCCTTGTCCTGAATAGTAATGACCAGACTCGCGCTGTTTATCCTTTCGACTTCCAAGCGGTCTTCACTTACCAGCTTAAAGGCAATACATTAGAAATTCAGCAGCACTTCACGAATCATTCAACCGAGGCGATGCCCTTTTCTACTGGTCTGCATCCCTACTTTTTTACCTCTGACAAGACCCAACTTCAATTTGAAATTCCCGCATCCGAGTACCAGGATCAGATTACCAAAGAAGTTCATTCCTTCTCAGGCACCTTCGATTTGAGCCGTGATGAAATTGATGTTGCCTTCCGGCAGGTCAGTAAAAATTCTGCAAGCGTTACCGATACAGGACGGCCATTAAAAATCACGCTTAGTTACAGTGATATCTATTCCACTGTGGTTTTCTGGACAGTTAAGGGCAAAGACTATTATTGCCTGGAACCTTGGAGCGCCCCCCGAAACGCCCTTAATACCGGAGAGCATCTTATCCAATTGGCTCCTGGAGCTAGTTGTGAAGCATCAGTCAGACTTGCGGTTACTTTTTCGTGAATTCAGTTGCACATTTTTCTAGAACTTGTGCTACATTTGTTAATGGCGTGTTCGATAACTCCAATTTGGGTCGCTAGCTCAGCGGTAGAGCACTCGGCTTTTAACCGATTGGTCTCGGGTTCGAATCCCGGGCGACCCATTTTAGCAATAAGCAACAATTATAATCTAGATAAGGGAATCTTATCTGATAATCTCTAGGGATAATTTCCTATAAGCCTCTAAAATATCTTAAGATAATCCTAAGAATTGAGCTTGTCTAGAAACAACTAGCTGGCAACGAACCAGAAATTAGGAGGACTATTCTATGGCGCTCGTACCTATGCGTCTGCTGTTGGATCATGCTGCTGAGAACGGCTATGGCATTCCAGCTTATAACGTCAACAACATGGAGCAGATTCAATCGATCATGCAGGCTGCTCAGGAAGCCGATAGCCCAGTAATCTTACAAGCGTCTCGTGGTGCCCGCAGCTACGCGGGAGAAAATTTCCTTCGCCATCTGATTCTGGCAGCGGTAGAAACCTACCCCCATCTCCCAATCGCCATGCACCAAGACCATGGCAACTCCCCAGCGACCTGCTATTCTGCTATTCGCCACGGTTTTACCAGCGTTATGATGGATGGTTCCTTGGAAGCAGATGCCAAGACCCCAGCCAGCTACGAGTACAACGTTGAAGTTACTCGTAAAGTTGTAGAAGTTGCCCATTCAGTTGGTGTCAGTGTAGAAGGAGAACTAGGTTGCCTCGGTTCTCTAGAAACTGGCAAAGGTGAAGCAGAAGACGGTCATGGTTTTGAAGGCGCTCTCTCCCACGACCAACTGCTGACTGATCCCGACGAAGCTGTGGACTTTGTTGAGCAGACTGGTGTAGATGCCCTAGCTGTTGCCATTGGTACCAGCCACGGTGCTTACAAGTTCACCCGCAAACCAACGGGTGAAATTCTCGCCATCAGCCGGATTGAAGAAATTCATCGCCGCCTGCCTAACACCCACTTGGTGATGCACGGTTCCTCCTCTGTACCGGAAGACCTGCTGGCAATCATCAACCAATACGGTGGTCAAATCCCTGAAACCTACGGCGTGCCTGTTGAAGAAATTCAAAAGGGCATTAAGAGTGGTGTTCGTAAGGTCAACATCGACACTGATAACCGCTTGGCGATCACTGCTGCAATTCGTGAAGCTGCGGCTAAAGATCCATCTAACTTTGACCCCCGTCACTTCATGAAGCCTTCTATCAAGTACATGAAGAAGGTTTGCTTGGAGCGCTACCAGCAGTTTGGCACAGCAGGTAATGCCAGCAAGATTAAGCAGATGACTCTGGATGATTATGCTGCTAAGTACGCCAAAGGCGAGTTGAGCGCTCAGACTAAGAAGGCTGTAACTGCTTAATTCACGTTCTATTGTGAAGGCAAACCAATTGGTTTGTGTTCAGTAATTTTCTGGGTGGCTGTTGAAGCTACCCAGTTTTTTATAGCCTGGATTTTCAGATTAGAAGTTGAGGACAGCTTGAATCAGCAGATAATATCAAGTCCTTCCAGCAGTACAAAGAGCGCACCTCAATCCACATCGGGTCAGGAGGAGTGCCGGGAGTCCAACAATGGGGACAAAACTTCAACGTTCAGGTGCATAGCGTAGTCTTTGTGAGCGTGAGCGCTCTGCGTGATGCTCTTATGCGATCGCGTTTCTCCTGTACTACAAGGATTTCTCCAAGTTATTCAACAAGCGTTAGGTGAAACCAATACTCCACATAGGATAGATTAAGGCCCAAAACTCCGAAGCGATCGCACTAACCCAATTCCCCAACCGAGGACTGTTGACTTCAAGCTCTCTCAACAAGTTGACGAACTGCACTAACAATCAAATCTGGTTGCTCTAAGGGAATAAGGTGTCCACTATTTTCGGCAATGATATATTGGCTATTAGACGAAAGTTTAGTTAAATCTAACTGAAGTTACTGCCACCTCTGAAATCTTTCATCACTCATTTCTGGAGCTTTTGCACCTTGAACTAACACGGTCAAGGGCAAGTTATTCAATGATGTAACAGCTTGTAATTGCTCAAAGCTTTTTTCTAGGTTGGCATATTCGCTAGATACGGTTGCCCAATAGTGAGAACAATAACAGTAGGATTTGTAAGTATCAAACAAGGCTTGGATGGCTAACGGATATTTTTGAATTTTTTGTTTAATCTCTTCAAGAATTGGCAACAAGTTGAGTTCCCCAATTAATCGCAACACACCAACACGACTGGCAACCCTCATAACTTGATAAAGCCATAACTCTCTTTTTATACGTTTCCAGGTTTCGGATGTCATGGAGCTTTCATGGGAGGCATCCACCAACACCAGTCCCACCACATCTTCTGGATATTGACTTGCATATAGCCGCATATTGGCACCACCCAAGGAGTGTCCCACCAAAATGTAAGGAGGCTTAATCCCAGCCTTAGTCAGAAGTGTATGCAATTCATCAACGCTTTGCTGGCTCGTGCGCGGTGTCCTGAGATTGGGATCGCTCCAGTCCAAACCCGCTCTATCGTAGGTACACACACGGGTAAATTCAGCAATTTTTTGCGGAACCAAGCCCCATGTGATTGATGGGGCACCACCACCAGCATCCATGACAACTGTTGGTGTACCCTGACCGATACAGTTGAGATGTAGACGAAATCCCCCAAGATCAACAAGCTGACCTAGCAGAGGGTATTTATGTCGATCAACAGCTTCACTAACTGTTTGGTAGAGAATTCCCGAAAGTAACCCGACGGCAGCAATGCCTAACCCAAGCCAAATCAACTTTTCTGTAATTATCATAGTGAGATGTGCAATCGCTTTACACGGCTGCACTCAAGTTTAGCTTTCCTACCAGTTAGGCAGCATCCGGCGAATAACGATTTTGACACTCTCCCGGAGTAGAGCGCGGGAGATTCTCAGGCTCCTACCGTTTGCTCTAATGCCAACGGATTTATTTTTTATGGTAAAGGGAAGGAGATTGCCACCAACCAGCTTGAAGACCAGGAGATTGCGGTACTGTCGTTACATCTGTTGCAAACGTGTTTATTGTACATCAATACGCTGATGATTCAGCAGGTCTTGTCGCGACCGGAACATCAAGCGCCAATTTCACTTCAGCTTTTTCAGCACCAGTCGTTGCCGTCAACTCTTCAATATTGTCTAAAACGGTCTGACAAATTGCATCTACTGGCAAATCGTTGGGATCGACTCCAAAAGGGTCTTCTATTTCATTGCCGATTTCTTCAATTCCCAGCAAAACAAAACTAATTAAACCAACAATTACTCCAGTCCACCAGTGCAAAGACCCTACGCATTGAAAGGGTAGCGCTAGGCAATAGATTAGTAACAGTCGCTTGAGGTAAATCGAATAAGCTAGGGGAATTGGGGTTTTTGAGACGCGATCGCATCCCGTGAAACCCTCTACCATACTATCTAGCAACTGATTCATAGCGATTAACTGGTTGCTATTTAAGCAGTTCCGATTATGCTGCTGCTGGATGTACTCTCCAATCCAGATAGCTACTTTTAGCGTTGGAGTTTTAACCTCTTTGAGCTGCTGATATTGCGCTGGCGTTACTAGAGCCTCTAACTCTCCGTTCACTGGCTCTTTTCGCACTTCCAACTTAGTAGCTACGGCAAATACACTCAGCAGTCGGATGACTGACGCTTTTTTTTCGCGATCGCTCGGTTCAATTTCAGCCACACCTACCCAGATTTGACGGGCTAAGTTGCGAATATTCACAACTAAAACCCCCCATAATTTACGACCTTCCCAAAACCTTTCGTAAGCTGTATTTGTCCGAAAAACTAATAATAAACCTAAGACTAGATTGAAAACCACATTAGTAATTACAGTCCCCAAGAACTCCCAGTAGACAGAAAATCCCCTGTCATATAGTAGGGAGACTAACAAACCTAATAAACTAAAGAATATGACGCGGGGAAAAATGTTAGGAGCAACTGAACCTTGCAATTGTAAAGCGAGTTGAAACCACTTCATTAGACCTATCTAGAAAATAGAAGTCAGGAGTCAGGAGTCAGGAGAGGGTAATTTTCATCCAAGGTTTGTGTACTCCCGTTTATGGGCGTCTCTTGCAAAAATCCTAAAAAGGCTTTCGTTGTTGCGGTAGCGATAGGGAAGCGTATATTCTTCGGGATGCTATGCTCTTCGACCATGCTTCCCTTCGGGACGCTTCGCGAACGCAAACGCTTAGAGCGAACAATCAGCGTCGCGTCAGCATTTGCGTAGCCAGACTAGGATTTTAATGATGAATCCGGTCGCAAATGCTGACGTGGAGACCAGACTAATCCCGTCTCTACACAACATACCTCATGTCTTGGGCTTGTAAGTAGAAGCAACGTGCAATTCCTTCAACTGCTTCTCATCAACACCAGCAGGTGCGTCAGTCAGCAGACAGCGTGCTTGTTGCGTCTTCGGGAAGGCTATTACATCTCGAATTGACTCTTCACCAGCTAGCAACATCACTAACCGATCTAAGCCGTAGGCAAGTCCACCATGAGGTGGTGTACCGTACTCAAATGCCTCCAGAAGAAACCCAAACTTGTGATGTGCTTCTTCTGGAGATAAGCCAATCGTTTCAAATACTCGTTGCTGTAGTTCCGGTTGGTAAATCCGTAGACTTCCGCTGACAATTTCAAAGCCGTTGTAAACAAAGTCATACGCTTGGGCACGAGCAGTTTTTAGGTCATCTACATCATCTGGGTGAGGAGCAGTAAACGGGTGGTGCAGCGCATCCAGGCGCTTTTCTTCGGCATTCCACTCGAACATGGGGAAGTCTGTTACCCAGAGCAAGTTAATTTTGTCTGGGTCAATTAGTCCCAATTCGCGACCAATTACTTGCCGCAGTCGGTCTAGGGTTTTGTTAACGATATCAGTGGAACCAGCGCCAAATAGCAAAAGATGACCAGCTTTTGCTCCTGTGCGACTGAGAAGTTCTTGTTTTTGTGCTTCCGTTAGGTTGTCTTTAATTGCCCCGATGGTGTCGATTTCACCGTCATCGCGCACTCGTATATAGGCTAAACCCTTAGCACCAGCTTCACACGCTTCTCGGAATAAATCGCCACCTGGCTTAATCCGCACATTAGAGATAGCTTCATTACCTCCAGGAATAGGCAACACTTTAACTAGGCCTCCAGAGGCAATAGCTCCCGAAAATACTTTGAAGCCAGAGTCTTTGAGTAAATCGGAGACATCAACTAGTTCTAGAGCAAAGCGGGTGTCTGGTTTATCGCTGCCGTAGCGAGCCATGGCTTCAGCATAGGTGAGACGAGGAAAGGGGCGTGGTAAGTCGATGCCTTTAACTGTTTTGAAGATGTGGGAAACTAGACCTTCACTGAGCTCAAAAATTTCTTCTTGAGACATGAAGCTCATTTCCATGTCTATCTGGGTAAAATCCGGTTGTCGGTCAGCCCGTAAGTCTTCATCTCGGAAGCAACGGGCAATTTGGTAGTATCGGTCAAAGCCTGCTACCATCAGCAGCTGTTTGAAGAGTTGCGGGGATTGGGGCAAGGCGTACCACTGACCTGGATTGACGCGGGAAGGCACAAGGTAGTCTCTGGCACCTTCGGGGGTGGAGCGAGTGAGAATTGGGGTTTCTACTTCAATAAAGTTTTCTTGGTCTTCTAAGTAGCGGCGGGTAGCTTTGACGACTTGGTGACGTAGTTGGATGTTACGACTCATGCGATCGCGTCTTAAATCCAAATACCGATACTTAAGCCGCAAGTCTTCTCGCACCGACTCAGTATCAGCTGTTGAAACCTGGAAGGGTAGCTGCTTGCGGACGCTATTAAGCAGTTCGATACTGTCGGCGTAAACTTCCACCTCACCCGTAGGTAGTTTGGGATTTAGGGAGTCTTCTGGACGTGCCGTGACTCGGCCTGTAATTTTTACAACATATTCATTCCGCAAAGACTCTGCATCTTGATAGGAGTCTGGGGTGCGCTGGGGATCGCTGACAATTTGGATAATGCCGGTGCGATCGCGCAAATCTAGAAAAATCACACCTCCATGGTCGCGGCGACGGTCTACCCATCCACATAGGGTAACTGTCTCTCCAATATGTTCCTTTCTAACTTCGCCGCAATAATAAGTTCGCATAGTTGCAAAAACACTAACTTCGGCTTGAGGAATAGGGAATGCGTAAGCATCAAGCCTGAAGTCTATAATAAGCGCCATTCGGCTCACTCAGCAGTATAGAATTGAGCCAAACGCTGAAGTAGATAGCTATCTTCATTAGGCAAGGAAGATCTATGATATCCACAAACTCTGGGACAACCTTCCAAGTTTCAAGCGTCGAACGAGCCAAAGAACTGGGCATCTCGCAAGACCAACAATCATTAACAGTGCGGCCTGAGATTGGGTGGGCGGTGCTTGAGGCAAATCAACCCAATAACTAAAGCTCAACCAAAAAGCTGGTTGAGCGATCGCATTGGCAGTGTGCCAAGCGCTAGGTAATAGCTAACTTTTTAAAATATTCAATTCTAGATAGCTAACCTGGCTACTTAGCCCTACTGATTCGCTCTAGGATTGACTTCCTGTGCCATTTCTCGATAATCATCTGGATCAGCTGTTGGCTCACTGATTACTTCTCTGTCTTTGACTTCAGAAAGCTCATGTTCGGGTGCTGTAGCGGCAGTAGCAGCGGCTGCACCTGCTCCTGTTTTGTCAACGTCGCTGACGCTGTATTCTTTTGAAGCTTCATAGTCAGCATCGACATCCACTTCTTGCATTTCCTCTTTCCCTTCTACCATGCTCTGGGCAGCTAACTCAGCTTCCTGTCCCACAGCTTGCTTCGGATCTGGCTTCAGTTCTTCTGACATAAAAAACTCCGTTTTTTTATTTTTCAAATTGTGCTGCTAATCCTATCAATAGCGATCCCTATTGTTTTAGAGTCTTTAGACATATCTTTTATCTCTCTACAAAGGAAGATTTGTTAAACTCTGTATTTTTGAACAAAATCTCTCTATTGGAGGGCGATTTCAATTAGAAAAATTTGATAACTCTAGGAGGGAATACATTCAATGACTTAAAAAAAGAATCATGACATCAGCTCAAGAAACTGGTCGTTCTTCAACCCGTTCCGAAGACACCAAAAAAGTGGTGCAAGCGTTTGATGCTTTAAGTACTGATGAAAAGCTAGCGCTCCTTTACTATGTCTATGAAAAGATGGGAGACTCCATCACGCCTGCTGCTCCTACTGCCGCCAATCCAGAAATGGCTCCTCGACTACTAGGAGAATTCTATGAAATGTCAGATGATGACCAGCTGGCTGTAATGCGTGCCATTGTGAACCGCGAAGATACAGAACTCTCTCGTGCCTATGGGGCGCTGACTGAGAACAATCAGCTAGTGGTATGGTATGCCTGGGCTAAGGCGATGGGTGATACTGTCGTAGACCTACCACAGGGCTATCAACCGACTCAAGCTATCAACGATGTCTTGCCCAAAATTGAAAATTTGGACTTTGAGGGGCAAATCTCACTACTACGTGAGGTAGCTGGAAATATGGGCTACAGCGATGTCAAGCCGATTGCTACTCAGGAGGAAACTGGCAAGACGGCGAGTTTATAGAGCGAGAAATTACGGGGTAGGGCACGGCACTGCCTTAGCCCCTACCATCGGTGTACTGCACGAGAGATGAAAACTGCTTTAATAGCGCTTCATCTGGGGGTTGCTTGAATAGCAATTCCCAGATTATTGCTGAATGGGGTTATGCTAACAACACAATTAAGATCTGATGTAAATAACTAGAAAGGTCAAGAAATGTCAGGATTTTTGCCTCAAGTTACTTGCCCTAGCCATTGCATTGATTAGGTTTAATTGCCTAAATCAGTATTTAATTGGAATATTTGCATCAGGAGCATATGACAATGACTATTAAGTGCGATTCGTTTGGCTGAAACCGTTGCTGTATAAGCAATGTGGAGGATAGTCAGCTAGGGAAACCCCTAGACAACTGAGCGGAACATGAAGGTGTAAGTCCTTCTCCTCAAGTGCTGAGGTAAAAGCATCACCCTGCCGTGAAGCGCTGGTAACGCTAAAGGTAAATGCCTGGGGTGAAAAGGCTTCTTCACTGACAGCCTAAGTCAGTGACCGCCAAGCAAGAGGCTCATGAGTAAAGCGCAAGCTTGAAGGCATGTCTGAATCACAGTTACATTGAATGGGGAAATAAGGCTGCTGCCACAAGGCAACCCCAAGCCAAAAGGCAAGGATAAAGAATTAGCGAATTTTGTATCGACTAATTAGCACTCGAAATAAACCCTGTGAAAAGTGCCGCTCTAAAAGCCTCGAAATGACCGCTCGGAACGAAGTAACCCTCTAGAAAAGCTCTTAGGAGGTCGAATACCTAAGTAGGCACCAACCACAAGCAGAAAGGGGGTGGGATTGAGTCAAAAGCGAACGCCTCACTGTAATGGTGAGGATATGCTGACAGACTCACGATGATTTGGAATGAAGAATCTTAAGTAGTGAGTGCAAATGTCTAAAACGCTGAATAATCAGACGGTGGAATGGAGGGCTACCCCCTGGCGAAAGCTAGAGGTACGAGTCTTCAAGCTCCAAAAGAGAATCTTCAGAGCCTCTAATCGTGGCGACGTTAAAGCAGTTCGTAAACTCCAGAAGACTTTGATGAGATCTTGGTCGGGTAAGTGTCTCGCGGTAAGGAAGGTCACGCAGGATAACCAAGGTAAAAGAACGGCTGGCGTGGATGGGTTGAAAAACCTATCTCCTAAGGCACGACTTACCTTGGTGACTCAGCTCAAATTGACTGGGAAGTCAAAACCTACCCGCAGAGTGTGGATTGATAAGCCAGAATTAGTCGAGAAACGACCTCTTGGCATACCCACTATGTTTGACCGCGCCTTACAAGCCCTAGTAAAACTGGCATTAGAACCAGAATGGGAAGCTAAATTCGAGGGTAATTCCTTCGGATTCCGACCGGGACGTTCTGCCCATGATGCGATTGAGGCAATTTTTAATAATGTCAGATATAAAGCCAAATATGTGCTGGATGCTGACATTTCCCAATGCTTTGACCGCATAGATCACAATACCCTGCTCAAAAAACTAAATACATTTCCGACACTACGTAAGCAAATTAAAGCTTGGCTCAAGTCGGGAGTGATGGATAAAGGAGTATTCTCAGACACCGAAAGAGGTACACCGCAGGGGGGAGTATTTTCACCTCTTCTTGCGAATATCGCCCTACATGGTTTTGAGGATTTCATCACGAGTTTCAAGGTAGGCCCGAACAAAGGGACAATACCCTCAATAATCCGATATGCTGACGATTTCGTGATACTTCATGAGTCCGAGGAACATATAACATTCCTCAGACAAAAAGCAGACGAGTGGTTAAAAATCATGGGATTAGAACTAAAGCCAAGTAAAACGCAAATGCGCCACACTTCAGAAGGTTTCGACTTTCTAGGATTCAATGTTCGACAATATCCGGTAGGCGCATATAGAGCGGCAAAAAACCCTCAGGGAAAAATACTTGGCTTTAAAACAATCATCAAGCCCACCAAAGAAGCAGTCAAGAGACATCTTGACAAGATAGGACAAATAATAGACAAGCACCATAACGCCCCCCAAGAGGCATTGATCAGCCGACTTAATCCGGTAATCAGAGGATGGTGTAACTATTATGCGACAGTTGTGAGTAAGGAAACATTTAGCAAATGTGATCACCTCACCTATCAAAAGCTTTTTGCGTGGGCAAAACGCAGGTGTACCAAAACCAACGCCCACGATACAGTAAGTAACTACTGGCGTACCGTAGGCGAAGATAACTGGACGTTTGCCTCCACAGACGGAATAGTCTTGGTGAGACACTCAAGTACTCCTATAGTACGTCACACCAAGATTCAAGGCGCTAGAAGCCCGTTTGATGGTGATTTAGTGTACTGGGTAAAACGAATGAGCAACCACCCGGAATTGCCCTCAAGAGTAGCCAATCTCTTGAAGGAACAAGCTGGGAAGTGTGGACTGTGCGAACTGAATTTTAAGTATGGTGACCTGTGGGAAGTTGACCACGTTGTTCCTACTTCTAGAGCAGGTAAGAACATCCAGAGTAATCTGCAACTCTTACACATACATTGCCACGATTTGAAGAGTGCAACAGACGGAGATGTCCGCCTGGAGAATTGGGATAACAACCGATTCTAGTGCAAGGTACTCATATCAAGAGCCAAGTCATTGAGGAGCCGTGTGTGGTGAAAATCACAAGCACGGTTTTGCAGGAGAGGGGGAATGAGTAATTATTCCTTCGACTCTAACTACAGCCAAGCTTGAGAGCATTCTCCAAAATTTTGTGACTGGCGCAAGTGATGTTCAAGGAGCAGCTTTGGTTTCTCCTGACGGACTTCCTTTAGCATCTAGCTTACCGGGTGAGATGGACGAAGAACGGGTATCGGCAATGTCAGCTGCTATGCTGTCTTTGGGTGAACGCATTGGCAGTGAATTGTCTAGAGGTTCTCTAGACCGCATCTATGTTGAGGGCGATCAGGGTTATGGTATCCTCACTAGCTGTGGCGAGTATGCTGTCTTACTTGTCTTAGCTAGTAAAGCAGCAAAACAAGGGGTGCTGATGTTGGAAATTAAACGGGTGATCCCAGAATTAAAGGCGGCTTTAAGCTAAGGCAAACTAAAACTATAAGACACAGACTAACTTGTAAATAGGGAGTCGGGAGTCGGCGAGAAGGGAAATTTTCATCCCTTCTTGTGAGATAAGAGCTCATGGTGTCTAGCTATAAAATGGATGCACGCCTGTTGCCTCTTGTCATCTTCTGCTGCTTATCCTTTCATTTGTTACCACACGAACCAAAAGAATCCCATTGAAACTCAGCTAAGAGTAAGACAGTTCCCCCTGTGATGACTCCAGTCGCTAGAAACTGCCAAGAACCAAAGTAAGGCAGAACCCATATACTGAGCAGGTGAACTAAGGCGGTGAGGATTAAAGTGCGCGATCGCATTCCCACTCCAGTACACAGGTAGCCAACACCAATCAACCCTAACCACAGCGGACAGAGGTTTGATAATACCTCACCCCAACCCAAGAAAATACTTAAGTCAGTGATGACAACCCCAAGTAGCATCAAGATTATCCAGCTATAGACAACCCACCCTAACTCCTGTTTCAGCCATGAGGGCGTCAAAGCTACCATGCCAACCGTACCAATCACGCTAAGCGCTGACCACCAAACGGCTTGAGTCATCCAACTAACCGGGACAAATTGAGCTGTTACAAAAATTACTGCTGAGATTACACCCCAGACGATGCAAGCTTGATCGAGTTGTGTATAAAAGCTGGAAAAGAGCGTCACATTTCCAATTTGCCAGTGAAACCGCCAAACTCCTGGAACATCTGGAAGCTCAAGAACATTTTGTTTTCGGCACAAAAGGGGTGCACTTGGATTAAAAAAAGTCATTGTTAAGATTGTTTAAAAGGAAAATAATTAAATGTATTAAGGCTTGTTTTTAAAGTTTTGTCTGTATCAAAACAAAACTTATAGAATAATCGTGTTTCAACTACGCTTTTTGAAACTCTATCAACAGAAATGATTAAGAAAATCTAAAAGTATACCTGAAGAAATATTGTTGAGATGTTGTAGAGGCTTTACTTTATGTACTTTCAGTGCCACTGCCCCAGCCAACTCGGCTAGCGACTCAAACAAGAGTTGTTTGTTGTTGGTATTTTTTAAACATTTAACTAACAACAAATAACCCAGAAGGGTGAAGGCATTCCTCAAACCTCTAAACGGTTGTGGGCTTCGGGCAGACTTTCTGTGAGAGAAGCCTTATTTCAAGGTAAGCTTCTGGAGCGATCGCTATTTATTGCTTTTGGTTTATCAACTCTAACTCAGGCAATTAAAAACCGACTCTAAAAATAGTTTTTCAGAGTCGGCAGTGTTACGAAAGTTCATGACGAACTATTTCTTAAAACCTAAATAATGGCAATGAGAAAAGAGCGTGCTCATACCGATGCATCAATAAGTATTTAGCTCAGTTCAAGCTTCATCGCGCCCGTGAATTTGGGCAGGTGGACTGGTTGCCTCAACAGCGGTGAAAGGTTCCAGAATTTTATAAGTGTGAGACGCACCTTTTGGCACTACCCAAGAGTCTCCTGGTTCTAGCAAAACCATTTGACCTTCTAGATGTAACTCAGCGCGACCTTGAATCACGTAGCCAACCGTTTCGTAATCCCGGTGGGTTGGTTCCTTGGCTTCATTGGGCTGCTCATCTTGCCAAAGACGCATGGAGAGAGTTTTTCCTGACGCCAAATATTTTTGACCGAGCTCACCTTTCGGGGAATAATGAGAATTGACTTTTTTAACACTACCTGTAATATACCGAGTTGCCTGCAAGCTGTAGATGCCGATATCCATCAGGGAACCACCACCAGCCAGCTTTTTGTCCATGCGCCACTGATCGCCACTAACAAGTGCTACCAGTTTTGATCTTTTACATTCAGCGAATGATGGGATTAACTGTTGCGTGGCAAACTTACCTAAGCCGACAATCGCCCAACCCAGTTTCTTTTCAGAAGGCATGGGCTGTTCATTGGAAGAGGCGGGCGTAGATTGGGCTGCACTGGGGGAGGGTTTAAAAATTGTCCCTATCGCCCCGGTGACACTCACTGCCACTAGCCCAAGCCCTGTTTTGTTTAAAAGAGTACGGCGTGTGAGTTCTTTTTTCCAGGAATCGAACATGACAGTTTAACTTGAAAATAGGGAGTTGGGAGTTGGGAGTCGGGAGTCGGGGAAGAAAGATTTTCCTTTCGCGAGTTGTGAGCGCAGCTTATGGTGCCTAATCAGGACTTACGCAAATTTCCGGTTAAACCGCCATTTGTAAGGGTGAACGGCCGTTCACCCCTACTCTATGTGGTGTCCCTGCGTAAGTCCTGCTAATTTAGATAGCAGCGAGAATGAGATAAATAAGAAGGGGTGAGATTGAATCAAGCAGGATTTATCTCTAGGGAACTCTTACTCCCTACTCCCCACTGCCTACTCCCCACTCCCTCTCGCTCCTCACGGCTTAAGCACAACTTTGATGCAGTTGTCCTTTTTGTTCTTGAAAATTTCGTAGCCTTTGGGGGCATCTTCCAGACTCATCTTGTGCGTGATGACAAAGGAGGGGTCAATCTCGCCGTTTTGGATGCGATCGAGCAAGGGGCGTAAATACTTGTGGACGTGCGTCTGTCCCATCTTGAACGTCAAGCCTTTGTTGAAAGCTGCGCCCATTGGCACCTTGTCGAGAAAACCACCGTAAACACCTGCAAGCGACACATGACCACCTTTTCTACAGGCGACAATGACTTGCCGTAGTGCAGTAGGTCGGTCTGTTTCTAGTCGCACGGCTTGCTTGGCTTTGTCGTAGAATGCCATGGCGTCGGTTCCGTGGGCTTCCATGCCGACTGCATCAATGCAAGCATCCGGACCCCGCCCACCGGTCATTTCTTTAATCGCTTCACCGACATCGACTTCTTCGTAGTTGAGGACTTCTGCTTTACCTTGTTCCTTTGCCATTTGCAGGCGTTCGGGAACTCGATCGAAGGCAATAACGCAAGCCGCACCAAGCATATAGGCGCTCTTAATGGCAAACTGTCCGACTGGCCCACAACCCCAGACGGCTACCGTATCTCCGGGTTCAATGTCGCAGTTTTCCGCCGCCATGTAGCCAGTTGGGAAGATATCGGTGAGAAATAGTACTTGTTCGTCTGTCAGTCCTTCAGGAATTTTCAGCAAGCCAACATCTGCGAATGGCACCCGCGCATACTCGGCTTGACCTCCTGCATAGCCCCCTAACATGTGAGAGTAGCCAAACAGTCCTGCTGGTGAATGACCATACATTTTTTCGGCTATCCAAGCGTTGGGGTTGGAGTTATCGCACAGTGACCACAGATCGCGATCGCAGAAGAAGCAGTTCCCGCAGGAAATGGTGAAGGGGACGACAACGCGATCGCCGATTTGCACATTCTTCACCGCACTACCCAGTTCTACCACCTCTCCCATGAATTCATGACCAAGGATATCCCCCGACTCCATCGTCGGGATGAAGCCATTGTAAAGATGAAGGTCAGAACCGCAGATTGCTGTAGATGTGATTTTAATGATCGCATCACGTGGGTTGATAATTTTTGGATCTGGCACTGTATCAACCCTTACATCATTTGCACCATGCCAGCATACAGCTTTCATGTAAATTTTTTCTCCTTTTATTAATTACTCCGCCCTTACTTAGTAGGGCGGAGCTTTTTACCTCCCTGTTAAGAGACTAAACGCTTAGATTCACTTGACTTTGAATTAATCAACTGCATCTTTTACCGACTTTTTAGTCCCTTCAACTGCTCTTTCAGCTTTGTTTTTTACATCATCCAAAACATCGCTTGGATCGTCAGTTCCCAGCTTTTGACGAGCATTAAACTTAATGGTTTCAGGAATATTTTCACCAAGCTTTCTAATATTCTTCAAACCCGTCTGACCAATTGGTCTTTCTGGACTATCACCCAGGTCTTCTGCCTTTTGTTGAATTCGCTTAACAGTAGCGCTATCTACGGTATAAGAATCAGCTATCAGGGTTTCAGCTTGCGCTTGCATAGATTTACTATGTGTCAAAGCTGGAACTCCCAAAAATGCAATAGTTACCAGAAACACACTGATAATCTGGCGCAAGCCAATATTTTTTACCCAACTTATTACTTGATTCATTTCAACTCTCCTTGGTTTTCAATTTTTGGTTCGGTAGGCTTAAGACAATTTACAATCCTGTTACAAAATAATGTTAACTCTGTCCTAAACTTTAACCTTCTATCTTTGGTTGCAGTCTGACCTAATTTATCAGCTTGAAAAGCTAGTCTCTTATCAATGCACCACCAGTTTTAGATAGGTAAACTTACATTGACATCATCTTTTTTTTCATTTTGTCAAGGGAGCATCCCACTTTTGCAAATATATCCACTGTAGGGGCGAACGGCCGTTCGCCCCTACATACCGAACATACGGAATTGGAATGCTCTATTTTGTCAAGACTCCTTAAGTCTATTTTTTAGACTTTATGAATCAAGAGGTTGCATCTTTCACAGTTTTCTGTGTGCCTTTAACAGTTTCCTCAGCTTTGTTTTGAACGTCATTCAAAAACTGTTTTGTGCCTGGATCTATTGGTTGATCAAGGTTAAGCTTCTCTTTGACGTTTTCAAATACATCTTTAGCGTCAACGGTGGGCTTGTTCTTTTGTTCGTTAGATTTTCTTTCAGTTTTTTCACGAACATTATTAGCGATGCTTTCAATGCTTTGTTTTGCAACCTTTTGAGTTTTAGTTAAATTTTCCCCAATCTTTTTGGTAGTTTCTGAAGCGGTTTGAGGCTGCTTGTTCTCCTCAAAGAGTTGATTAACTTTCTGTTGCTCGTTGTCACGAAACGGACTATCTTGACTGTTTACTTCGTACTTAGTCGCTTCAGGGGTCAAAGGCTCCGCTTGTGCTTGAGACGAACCATTGTAAATAAAAGTCGCACTAAATCCCAAAGCAACTCCTATTAAAGCAGTAGTTAAACTTAAGCGCACCAAAAAGTTTTGCAGCCCAGAAATTAATCGGTTCATTGAAAGACTCCAGTTTATTTTTTAATGTTTCAGAACAACTTTGATACACTTGTCGTTTTTGTTCTTAAAAATTTCGCAGCTGTACAGCGCTTCTTCTAGTAATTGGTAATTGACAATGAGTAATTCTTGATTGGTTGACGCTTGCCCATTACTCACAGCTATTTGCGTCCAGAGGGTTGACCTTCTGTGGTTGCAATCTCGCCAGTTTCTATCAGCATCTTGAAGCGGCGTAGATCATCTCCAATCTGTTGCTGAGGTTCTTCACCGAAGAGTTTTGCTAATGTAGCTGTGACTGCACCTCCAGGGGGGTTGTATTCAATCACCACCTTCACCTCGGTGCCACGTCCATTAGGTGCGGGTTGAAATCGCACAAACCCAGAATTGTCAATGTCTGCGCCTTCTACTGAAGCCCAGGCAATCAAACGGTTTTCTTGCTCGTTGATGATTTGGGCATCCCATTCGACACTTCCACCCAGGGGTGCACTGGCAATCCAGTGAGAGCGTTTGTCATTGACAACGCTTACGTGTTTGAGGTGCTTCATAAAGTGCGGCAAGTTCTCAAAGTTCCGCCAGAAGCGATAAAGCTCTTCTGGGGATTTGTTGATCGTTACCGTCTTTTCCACCTTAATGCTGTCGTTCATGCCGAGTGTATCTTGTATGCTGTTTTGAGCAGTTAGACCACGATAAACAAGTCCTCCACCTGCCAAGGCTGTGAGGGCACCTCTGAGAGAACCTTGTCTAAGGCCTAAAAGTACTAGCGCGCCACCGCCAATTAGTGTTCCCCAACGTTCAGCATCACTGACGTTGCTTGCTTCTCTCGGTTGTTGCGGCTGATTGGGAACGATCTCTTGTCCTGATGTCATTTCCTTATTTCCTCAAGTAGTTTTGGGTGTCTCATACCATTTGGGATTTTAGATTTTAGATTTTGGATTTTGAAAGTATTGCCAGTCAGTAGTTTCAGAAACTCAAATGTGGCAAGTTTCAACCCAATTGGTCTCAATCAACCCAATTGGTCTCAATCAGCAGATGTTGAGGAGTATCCAGTCAACTGCAAGAAACTTTAGGCGCCACAGCTAATAGCACCAACTTCATTTACGAAGTCTCTTTCATAAGACTCCGCAAAGGGTTCGCCGTACCATCCACGGTTAGAAGAGGAAAGTTTGTTCAAAGCTTCCACTAGCTAACCGTTTGGATGTGCTTGTTCTCTAACCCTTCTTTTGAGTGATCTAGGCGCAGTTCGCCCTGCGGTTGTTGGCGCAGTGACTCTGGGGTTTGTTCACCAACGGCTTCTTTAGAAACTGTGACACCCCCATCAGCCAGCTATAGCGCCCCAGTGACGTAACTTGCTTCATCAGAGGCGAGAAAAGCACAAATATTTGCCATTTCCTCTGGTGTGCCGCGTCGTTCCATGGGAGCAGCCATGACGGTCATTTCTACCATTTCGGCGTCCATTGACCTAGTTTCCTTATGCGTCCAAGCGGTATCAATTGCACCTGGACAGAAACATTTAGCACGGATTCCATACTTGGCTTAGACCGCTATACCCTTGATAAATGAATGTATCCATGCTTTCGTCCCACCATAGGGGGAGTTTTTTTGGAACTCCGTTGAAACCCGCTTCTGATCCGGCGGCAACGATGTTGCTCTGTGTTTTTGTAACAGTGGGAGGGCATACTTGGTCAACCTACGACTTTCGCGCCTTCTTTAGCAAACTTGTGTGCGATCGCCTCACCAATTCCTGTCTCAGCATCGGTAACAATTGCCATCTTCCCTTCCAAACGTCTACTCACCTTGAAACCTCTTTTTCCCTGCACCATCCTTTTCACACTTTGAAATACTCCTTACCTCTGTCTGAAGTAGAGTTACTCAGGTCTATCTTTGGTATGTTTAAGCACACTTTTTCCTTTTGTTAACTTTCAGGAGCAGAGTTTAATAGGTATTTATGACATCTTCTACTATCAGCAGCTACGATCAAGGTAAGCAAGCCTTTAAGGGTTTAAACGTAGACGATCAGCTAGGTTTACTATGGTTTGTTTACACCAAGCTCGGTAGCTCAATCACACCCGCTGCTCCTGGCGCTTCTGGCTCTGAAATTGCTGAGGGTTTGTTCAACCAAGTCAAGGCACTGCCCCATGAGCAACAGCTGCAAGTTATGCGCGATATTGTCTCAAATGCGGACATTCAAATCGGTCGTGAGTACGGTTCTTTAAGCCCTGAAACCAAGCTAGCTTTTTGGTACTTTTTAGCCCAAGGCATGGAGAACGGTACCATTATTCCCATGCCTTCTGACTATAAACTTCCTCAAGAAGGAAAAGATTTACTAACACAAATCGAGTCAATGGACTTTAACCAGCAAATCGATTTCCTACGAGGTGCTGTATTACCAATGGGTGCCGCAGCCAGAGGCGGTTCTGAAATCTAAGCTTAAATAGTTTTTCTCTAGATTGGCATCTCCTGAGAAAATATGGAGTAGGGAGTAGGGAGTAGGGAGTAGGGAGTAGGGAAGAAAAACCTTGCATTATTTTTGGTTGCTGTTTTGGTGGCTGTGAATCCACCATGATGCCTATCTAGAAAAGCAAGGCTGAAACGACCCAAATTCGTTCAAAGTGAAAACTTTTTTCATCTTTCCATTGTGTGCGAACAGCGCATTTGCTCTGTTTTGAAAATAGGAGTCATTAGACTTCACTGTTGAAAACTTCTCAGGAGTCGGCAACACCCGTGCTTAGCTCCTGAGAATTAAGTTATGATAACGGCTGTTTTTATTCATGCCAACTTTTTTGTTAAGTTATTTTCGGATACTTAAATAAAATTAATATCAGTTGCTCTGTTTTTTTGATAAAAATGCTAGGTTATAGCATACAAAAACTAATATAATAACTCAGCAATTTTGTTCTAAGGTTACTTTGACTGATTCAATCTGGTTGAAAAAGTATACTTTTATTGAGTGTACGTTACAACTAGTACAAATTTACCCTATAAACTGATAAATAGATATGTAAAAATGGAAAGCCTTTAAAAAAGGATTTACCACAATGAAACTACTCCTATTTCTTTCAGTAGTTGTTTATCTGGTGATGACCAGGCACTTGTTTAAGCTCTGGCTGAAGTTCTTACAGCGGGATACCAGCAGATCTCCTGAAGAAAATAGCTTATCTTGGGCAATTTTGATTGTAGGGAGTTTATTTTGGCCAATTGTAGTTCCCATTTGTTATTTAGCACTTTTACAAAAAAAATTAGAGCATCAGGAAGTGACTTTAAAAGAACATGAGTTGATAAATGCGGCTTATTACAGAAATAATCCTTTGTCCACCATAATAGAAAACGCAACATTTAATTAATTTTAATTAAATAGAAGAAGTACCCAATAGTCGTTTGAGTTCATCTATTACACGCTCAAACTGGTCACTTTGAAGGATGAAGGATGAAGGATGAATGCGCCAATAGCCCCATAGATAAATAATGGTGCTTGAAATATCGAAGATTTCTTTTGTTCGACATGAAATTTATGTGCTTGTACTCTTATCCCTCGTCCCTCATCCTTATCCCTCATCCCCCATCCTTTCTGGCTCAATCACAGAAGTACACCCAGTAAGGTTGAAGGCTTTTACCCAAGAGATTAAAAAAGGCTGAGATTCTGCCAGGAGTGAGCCGAGGCGTTAGATAAGCTAATGGTGTGACAGTCAGTTCAGTATTCTTTAAATCAGCTGTTACCTCATAGCAGTATCGGTTCTTTTAAACTATGTCCTCGTTAGAAAAACGCTTGGAAGCTTTTCGCCAGCTACCTTTGCGGGCACAACTAGCTATGATAGCTTCCTCTCGCGCCAATCCAGTATTGCTGGAAAACCAAGAGTATATTGAAGGTTTGGAGCGCGTTCATGCTGAGTGCTTGGAGGCATCGACACCTCAGGAGAAGGCATTGTATGAGAAAGCTAGAGAGCAGTTGACATTAGATTAAAAGTGTAGTGAATGTTACCGCACATAAAGCGAAAAAGTGTATTTGTCATTTCTCCTTTAGGCGTAGTTCTTAACTTGTCCGATTTGTATCCCTGTTAAGATGACGGTTTTATTCACCTCGATAGACTGACAAGAAACATTCACTCAGCGCATCGCTCCTCCTCTAACCATCACTTCCCATGACTAATCGTCTTGCCGAATCCAAAAGCCTTTATCTCCGTAAGCACGCAGAAAATCCCATAGATTGGTGGCCTTGGTGTGATGAAGCCCTAGAAGCGGCACGGGCACACAACAAGCCGATTTTCCTGTCGATTGGTTATTCCAGCTGCCACTGGTGCACGGTGATGGAAGGAGAAGCTTTTTCTGATCTGGCGATCGCCGAGTATATGAATGCCAATTTTATACCGATTAAGGTAGACCGAGAAGAACGACCAGACATTGACAGCATTTACATGCAGGCGTTGCAGATGATGACCGGTCAAGGGGGCTGGCCGCTTAATATTTTCTTGACTCCTGATGATCGAGTGCCGTTTTATGGTGGTACCTATTTTCCAGTAGATCCGCGCTACGGACGCCCTGGATTTTTGCAAGTGTTGCAATCGATTCGCCGCTTCTATGATATTGAAAAAATAAAGCTCCAAACGTTCAAAGACGAGATTCTGGCTAACCTCCAGCAGTCATTAGTGCTACAGGCATCTGAGGGACTCAGCCATGATTTGCTAGAGCGCGGTATTGAGACAAATACTGGAGTAGTCAGTGGTGGAAGTTATGGGCCTAGCTTCCCGATGATTCCCTATGCGGAATTAGCTCTGCGGGGTGCTCGATTTGAGTTTAAATCTGAATATGACGCTGACAAAGCAGCGAAAGAGCGAGGGTTAGACTTAGCAAAGGGCGGCATTTTTGATCATGTGGCAGGTGGCTTTCACCGCTATACGGTTGACGCCACTTGGACAGTGCCGCACTTTGAGAAAATGCTTTATGACAACGGACAGATTGTTGAGTATCTAGCGAATTTGTGGAGTGCAGGTATTCAGGAACCTGTGTTTAAAAGAGCGATCGCCAAAACTGTTCAATGGCTCAAACGGGAAATGACCTCTGTTGAGGGCTTCTTCTACGCTGCCCAGGATGCTGATAATTTCACGGAACCCAATGCTGTTGAACCAGAAGAAGGGGCGTTTTATGTGTGGAGCGATCGCGAATTACAACAAATCCTCACTCCTTCAGAGTTATCGGAAATTAAAGAGCAATTCACCGTCACAGCTGAGGGCA
Source organism: Coleofasciculaceae cyanobacterium CTOTU46601 (assembly GCA_031970155.1). Classification (GTDB taxonomy): domain Bacteria; phylum Cyanobacteriota; class Cyanobacteriia; order Cyanobacteriales; family Coleofasciculaceae; genus DALYIW01. The sequence goes on from DALYIW010000021.1 coordinate 26,688, forward strand.
ATTTTGAAGGCCACAACGTCTTACAGCGTTATCATTGTGAGCAATTAAGCGACACGGTGGAAGCCGCTTTAGCAAAACTGTTTGAGGTTCGTTATGGTTCCAATCCCGATGCCCTAGAAACCTTTCCACCCGCCCGCAACAATCAGGAGGCAAAAACTGGCAACTGGCCGGGGCGGATTCCACCAGTAACTGACACGAAAATGATAGTTGCCTGGAATAGCTTGATGATTTCCGGTTTAGCACGAGCATATAGCGTTTTCAGTCAGCCTGTAGAGGCAGATTTGGTAGATCAAACCCCAGAAAACCAGGTGAACCAACAAGACGAAACCCCCATTTACTGGGAACTGGCAACAGGTGCTGCAACATTTATCCTGGAAAATCAATGGGTGGAGGGACGCTTTCATCGACTTAACTATGATGGTCAACCATCAGTACTAGCGCAGTCAGAAGATTATGCCCTGTTTATCAAAGCGCTGCTAGATTTACATCAGGCTAGTTTGCTAGAAGAACCGTTGCAAGTTAGCCACCCTGAAGTGCGATCGCCTGTAAGCAGCAGCGCGTCCCGATTGCCACAAACCAATGAAAATCTTTCTTCCCCGACTCCCGACTCCCAACTCCCGACTCCCCATTTTCCAGCTAGCTTGCAGACTGACACTTCTAACCCTCAATCTTCCAACTGGCTAGAGAAGGCTATCAAAGTACAGGAAGAGTTTGATGAATTTCTCTGGAGTGTAGAGCTAGGAGGATATTACAACACAGCCAGTGACGCCAGTAGTGACTTGTTGGTGCGAGAGCGCAGTTATGGCGACAATGCTACGCCATCAGCTAATGGAGTTGCGATCGCCAACCTAGTACGTCTTGCCTTACTCACCGAAGACCTCCAGTACCTAGACCGGGCGGAGCAATCCCTACAAGCTTTCAGCAGCGTCATGAACCAATCTCCCCAAGCCTGTCCCAGTCTATTTACTGCCTTGGATTGGTATTCTCACTGTACTTTAATTCGCGCTCTTCCTGACCAACTCACCCCCTTAATTGCTCAATACTTCCCGGCTAATGTGTATCAGCTAGAAACCAACTTGCCCCAAGATGCTGTAGGTTTAGTCTGCCAAGGACTCACCTGTCTAGAACCAGCTCACACCCCTGAACAGTTGTTAAATCAAGTGCTGCAAAGCCAAATGAGAGCATCGAACCTAGAGGTAATAGATTGAAGAAGGGTTGTAGATTGACCCTTCCAACAAAAGCCCTAGTGCAGC
>DALYIW010000021.1:27950-43598 GCA_031970155.1 Coleofasciculaceae cyanobacterium CTOTU46601
ATTTGCAGTGAAATTATTGACCAAGAGTCAAAAATTTTTGCTGCTTCTAATTCACTAGTGCAGCGTGGCAGAAATAACTGACCAGCTAAGATCTGCCTTGTCCCCCTTGTCCCCCTTGTCTCTGGGAGGTGGTCACTTCCCTTGTGCCGTCCTTCGCTAGTTTGGAGTCCTTAATCCCTGGTTTTTCACCTCTGGTAACTGACCAGGTGGAATTCGCTCGATCGAAATCAGCGCTTCTATCACTGACTTAACAATTGGTGCTGCTACAGTCGAACCAAAAGCATCTGCACCCTTTGGTTCATCTACCACAGCTAAAACCACATAGCGGGGAGATTCCACCGGGAAAATACCAACAAAGCTAGTTACTTTGGCATTGGTATAATAACCGCCTGCGGGGCTAGCTTTCTGAGCTGTACCTGTTTTACCAGCAATCCGATAGCCCGGAACTTGTGCATTTTTCCCAGTACCCTCACGCACCACACTTTCCATCATTTGGAGTACTGCTTTAGTCGTCGTCGGTAAAAAGACAGGTCTCGGCGCACTTAAGCGCGGTTGCCAGTAAATCTGTCCCTTGGTATTAAATAGTCCTTGCACCACATGGGGAGTTACCAACTTGCCTCCATTAGCCAGAGTAGCGTGCATCTGAGTCAGCTGGATGGGCGTCAAGGAAAAGCCTTGACCAAAGGACGCCGTTGCTGCTTCCACCGGTGATGCTGTGAACCGCTGTTGGTTTTTGATCTGTCCTGGTGCCTCGAAAGGTAGGTCAATTGCCACTTTCTGCCCCAAACCCAGCTTTTCTAGCCAACTATAGTAAATATCCGGCTTCATTCTTTGAATAATCCGAACCATACCGATGTTGCTGGAATATTCGAGAATTTGAGGTACACTCAAAAGACCGCGACCGCCTTTAGATTCAAAATCATAGTTGGCAATTGACCACTTACCGATTTGAATCTGACCGATGTCATTGAACTTGCTGTCAGGTTGAATTGCTCCAGATTCCAGAGCGATCGCCACATTCAACGGCTTAAACGTCGAACCGGGTTCGTACAAGTCAGCCAATGCCCAGTTTTTAAATAGACCAACATCATAGTTGTAGTACTGATTAGGATTGTAAGTTGGCTCTGTAACTAGCGCTAACAAAGAACCATCCAGCGCATCCATAACAACTACAGTGCCGCGCTCAGCATTAAATTGCTCAATTTTCTGCTTCAGAGCAAAGCGGGCTGCTCTTTGCAGGCGACTGTCAAGTGTCAGTTGCAACCGTAAGTCATCAAAATGCAGAAATCCCTCTGGGACATGATCGGGCATCAGCACCCCATTTCCTGAGCGGCTGAGTCGGAGTGTACGCACAGCACGCTCTAGCAAATTTTCCTGAGAATACTCCAACCCCGCTTGACCGCGATGATCGACATCAACATAGCCCACCACATCTGCTGCCAAATCTTGCTGGGGATAAAGGCGAGAGTACTGCTGCATCAGCTCTAAGCCATTGGCGTTGAGTTTGGCAATTTGGTCAGCAACTGGTTCAGTCAAAGCACCACCAACTCGAATGCCACTTGGTTTTTGGTTAAAAAGCTTCTCCAAATCGGCTGGTTTCCTCCCCAAAATTGGAGCCAGCAAAGCCACCATCTCTTTCTTAGAGCGCTTGAACAGTTTTGGATGAACGTACAGCGTATAAACAGGCTGATCAACGGCTAAAACATTGCCGTTTCGGTCAACAATCGGTCGTCGAGGAATAAACGGACGCAGATATACCATCTGCTGCTGCCTTGCTTTTTCCTCTAGCATAGGTGCCTGAGACACTTGCAGCCCATGCAAATTTATCAATAGCCCAGCCCCACCTGCCATCATCAGTCCCCAAACAATCAGCAGTCTGAAACGGTGATTCCGATTTTGGGTTGCCGCTTTTGGATTTTTGAGGGGAGTGTGTTGGTCTGGATTCAAAGATGTTGAATCATAATTCATATTTCATCGCTGACACATAATTCATTACTGACACATATATGCAGCACTCTTCTGGATAGTTTTGGAAAAGGCAGCGATCGCAACACCACCAATAACCTTTAATCCTAGTAGCCCAGCGGAGACTTTGCCACTGGCTCTGGGTTAGTCGTCTCGGTTGGGGCAGTAGAGGATTTGCGTTGGGGGGCTGGTTGCAGAAAAATTGCATTAGTCTGAGTTGGAGGTACTAGACCCGTAGCTGGTTTTTCAGCTTGTTGAGCTAGCTGGTTTTTCATTACCTCGTTCGCCGTTGTTAGTTGTCGCTCTTGGCGTTGCAAATTTTCCAGTTTACGGTAGTCTCGCGTCCACTGCTGCTGAGTATAAACAGTCCACGAATAAATCGTCAGCGTCGTAGTCACCAGTAAGAATGTAACCAAGTCAGAGCCGCGCTTTAGGAATAGCAATGACGAAAGCCATTTTGGTGTGACTTGTTGCGAGAGTGTTAGCGTTTGCGGATTAGCTCCGTAGGAACTTGCGTTCCCGAAAACGTTAGTAGGATGGGGTCTAGCCGGTGCGTAGTGTTCCGGGGAGCGCTCTAACCTTGCAGAGGTAGCCAATCTGTGAATGTTTTTGTTAATCGTTTCTACCTTTTGTCCAGCCATTGTTGATGGCATTCTGGTTACAGTTGATGAGAGCGCTGCCGTTGTTCGCGTTACCCTTGAATTAGTAATGGGTCTTCTAAACCGATCGGGTTGGGCAGGAACAGCCGAGTGAGGGACAGCATTCATAAGCTTTTTGGTTTTTTTAGTGAACAATCAGCTAATAGGATGATTGATATTAGCTCACAAGTCTATAATCGAACCCATACTAACATTCGTTGTTGATGGCAGCAGCTACTGCTCACGGAACTTAGTAAGGGACATTTTGCTTGATATATGGCGGTTCTTGCTGTAGAAAGAGGCCGCTCAGATTCTTGCAGCATCAACAGTGTATTTCTCAAGGCTGCATTGATATCTATCATTTTCAACAGAAGCAACATTGCTGCTTTGAGAATTTCTACAATCATTGAACAATCTCATAAATCTGCTTGGCTACTGTTTCATGCGATTAGACTGCACAATCTCAGGCAAATCTCCCATTAAGAAATCTACATTTGTTTCTCACATTGAAGCTGGCTGAGCGCTAGAGACAGTTCTACCGCCCGTGGAGCTAAGTCTAGCTTGTAAGTCGGTTATATTTTCAAAGGAATAGTCTCAAAAACAATTCTTCATGTTAAAACTGTAGAAGTGTAATAGGCTAGCAAAACAACACTTGTGCCGCAGTCTGGAAAACAGAGGAGTGTATGAACAAAAAATTGATGGGTTTGGCTCTTTTACTTACTTTGGCGACCACTTTGGGAGCTTGTAATAGTGGTGGTGGCGCACCTGGAGGAACGGGGAGTTCACCAGCTGAGTCTCCAGCAGCATCGCCCAGCAAGTAAGAAACGTGTTCGTGTTCTTGTATACGCCCTTGCGTGAAGCGTTGGCTTTAGAAAAGCGGGACTAAGTCCCGCTTTCGATATTGGTCATAACATAATGCGATCGCCCAGTGTTAGCGACGTAAAGCTCGTTTATGGATATGTTTGATGTAGCACCATAGCGACCTCAGCAAAACGCGATGCATCAAAACGGCAAGAGGCTCGCTCCTTGCACCCTTGCGACATCTAGACACTTTGTCTGGTGTCGCCTTTTGCTTTTAGCTATAGGTAATATTTAAGCAACTCTTCAACCCTTTGAGTAATGACCCAATGTAGATTCTTGTGTCTTTTACTGGGACTGACGTTGGTAGTGGCAAAACCCGTTCTGGGGTTGCCATCACCGGAAGATGTGCCAGAAGAGGTATTGAGGACAGAGATTATCACCGAAGCGCGATCGCCACTTGACGGTAAGCCCCTGACAGCAGCAGAATATGCCCAATTGAAAGCTCAGCTAGCAGAACGTACAACACCCGTTGAAATTAACCCAAAATTTCGGCAGTTGATTTTTCTGCTAAACTTACGCCATTTCCTGCGGACAATTACTCCATTTTGAGTTCAGTTGTGCTTGTGGGTTAAAACTCTTGTGGGATAGGCATCTTGCCCGTCCTCACTGGGTAAATTAACTCTTGTGAGATGGACATCTTGCCCGTCCTCACTAGGTACATTAAATGTGCAATATCTTACCTCTAGCAGGTGTCGCTAGCTCTTCCCCGCAACTACTATGGTTAAAATTGTGTAGAAAAGAATAAAAATATATATAAATATTAAATCACCAGCACTTCGTCGCTTTTAATAAGAGGTAGATAGTTTAATGTCATTGATAATTGCCCCAGAACAAATTGACCGGATTGTCTGGAATCAACATCACGATCCGTTTGAAGTACTCGGTCCCCATCGAGTTGAGGTAGATGGTAAGACCAGCTGGGTGGTGCGAGCTTATCTACCAAATGCAGAGGCGGCGTGGGTGGTTCGCCCGGAAGAACGGATGGAATACCCGATGCAAGCGGTACATCATCCTCACTTTTTTGAAGCTACGATTGAAACACCCGAACTCGCCAATTACCAACTGCGGCTCAAGGAAGGAGAGCACGAGCGAGTTATCTACGACCCTTATGCCTTCCGTTCTCCTCTCCTGACAGATTTTGACCTACATCTATTTTCCGAAGGCAATCACCACCGTATCTACGAGAAACTTGGGGCACACTTCACCGAAATAGACGGCATTAACGGAGTCTACTTCGCTGTCTGGGCACCCAATGCCCGTAATGTTTCGGTTTTGGGAGATTTCAACTACTGGGACGGACGCAAACATCAGATGCGTAAGGGTTCAACTGGCGTTTGGGAGCTATTTATTCCCGAAGTGGCAGTTGGAGACTCCTACAAGTACGAAATCAAAAACTATGACGGTCACATCTACGAAAAATCTGACCCTTATGGTTTCCAGCAAGAAGTCAGACCAAAAACGGCGTCTATCGTCACTGACTTAGATTCTTACCAGTGGAATGATGCTGACTGGATGGAAACTCGGCGTCACACAGATGCCCTGACTCAACCGATTTCTGTGTATGAAGTGCATCTGGGTTCCTGGCTCAATGCCTCCTCCGCAGAACCTGCCAAGTTACCCAATGGTGAAACTGAGCCTGTGGTAGTCGTTTCTGAACTCAGACCAGGAGCACGTTTCCTCACTTACCGAGAACTGGCCGATCGCCTAATTCCTTACGTCAAAGAACTGGGATTCACTCACATTGAGTTGCTGCCCATTGCGGAGCACCCCTTTGATGGCTCATGGGGATACCAAGTTACAGGCTACTATGCCTGCACTTCCCGCTATGGGACGCCACAAGACTTCATGTATTTTATTGACCAGTGCCACCAAAACGGTATTGGGGTAATTGTGGACTGGGTACCCGGTCACTTCCCCAAAGATGGTCATGGTTTAGCATTCTTTGATGGCACTCACCTCTACGAACATGCTGACCCTCGTAAGGGCGAACATAAAGAGTGGGGCACCTTGGTATTCAACTACAACCGCAACGAAGTGCGTAACTTCCTAGTGGCTAATGCCCTGTTCTGGTTTGATAAGTACCACATTGATGGAATGCGAGTGGATGCGGTTGCTTCGATGCTCTACCTCGACTATTGCCGTCCTGCTGGGGAATGGGTGGCTAACCAGTATGGGGGGCGTGAGAATATCGAGGCAGCTGATTTCCTGCGGCAAACCAATCACGTTATTTTTAGCTACTTCCCTGGTATCCTCTCCATTGCTGAAGAGTCAACCGACTGGCCGATGGTATCCTGGCCTACCTATGTAGGAGGATTGGGCTTTAACTTGAAGTGGAACATGGGCTGGATGCACGACATGCTGGACTACTTCCACATGGATCCTTGGTTCCGTCAGTTCCACCAGAACAATATCACCTTCAGTATGTGGTATAACCACAGCGAAAACTACATGCTGGCGCTGTCTCACGACGAGATTGTCCACGGCAAAAGCAATATGCTGGGGAAGATGCCGGGGGATGAGTGGCAGAAGTTCGCCAATGTGCGTTGCTTGTTTACGTATATGTTTGCTCACCCTGGAAAGAAAACTCTATTCATGAGCATGGAGTTTGGTCAATGGAGTGAGTGGAATGTTTGGGGCGATTTGGAGTGGCATTTGTTGCAGTATGAGGCGCATCAAAAGTTAAAGCAGTTTACTAGCGACCTCAATAAGCTGTATCGCAGCGAATCTGCTCTCCATACCCAGGATTTTGCTCAAGAGGGGTTTCAGTGGATAGATTGTAGTGACAATCGCCATAGTGTGGTTTCATTCATTCGCAGCGCTAAGGATTCTAACGAGTTTGTGATTACAGTCTGCAATTTCACACCTCAGCCCCATAGTCACTACCGTGTAGGGGTTCCAGAAATGGGATTTTACACGGAACTGTTCAACAGTGACGCTCGCGAGTACGGCGGGAGCAATATGGGGAATTTAGGGGGTAAGTGGACGGATGAGTGGTCGTACCACAATCAGCCTTTCTCGCTAGATTTGTGTTTGCCACCTTTAGGGGTGTTGATTCTCAAGCTAAATCGAGAGAAGACAGAGGCGGCATTGAATCCGTCTGTGTGAGGGGAGTCGGGAGTCGGGAGTCGGGAGTCGGCAAGAAAATTCTTCTCACTACTCCCTACTCACTACTCCCTACTCCCTCAAAACTAGTAACAATACTTGTCAGAACTATCTGCCTTAGTATGCTCTTTACCAGTCCGCACTGCTCCCAGCAAGGTGGAGACGATGACACAGCGTTTGATTTGACCACCGTTTTTGCTGCGTAGCGTTATGCGTCCAAGTGCGGTGATTGAGGTTTGCCCACAGTCATCATCCGCTTGACTCACGGGACAACCGTAGTGGTTAAACTGAACTCGCCATGGCCCTGCTGAAGTTTGCTTGGTGAAGCTGGTTTCGTATTTGCCTTTGTTATTGATGCTTTGATCGATGAGGATATTTTGCTCTAAGCTGTGCCATAGAGTATCATTTGCTATTACGGAAATGGGGATAAATTTACCCGGTTCAGCGGGGTGAAGTGACCACTGAACTACCTGTTTTCCATCTAAGGTCACTTGTCTAAAACTGGCTTGCCAGGTGATTTTGTCTCGCGTGGCGTTGCTTTTTGCTTCTTGCAGGGTTTGGTAAATCTGGCTTTGGGCTTTGTTGAGACGCTGACGTTCTAAATAGGTAATCCAGTTAGGAGCGAAAATAGCACTCACAAATCCGATAATCAGTACGATGATTAAAACTTCGATGAGAGTAAATCCTTGATTGGAGGGAGAAAACCGCTGCTTTGGCATTTGCTAAATACAGAAAAACGCACCCATTTGCTTTAGTTTGCTGGCTGGGAGCGTTATCTGTATTCTGTATTTTCACTGGATTAATTGACGGTGTTATTGAGCTTTCTCAGAAATTACACTGAGCTCCTTTCTGAATTTGTAGTGACCCTAACAGGGTTTTGACTATGACACATCGTTGCGTTAATGGAACTGGGTTAGTACCACTAGGTACTGCTACCATAACGATTAAACCCTTGGGATTAGTAGCAGTACCTCCGAAAATCGGAGTTGGATTCTGTGATACAGCCCCCATTTCATCAAAAATAATAGTTCCGATATCAGCGCCGGAGCCAGGATCTGATCTAATAGCTTGATTAGCTTGGTTTCCAGTTCCTATATTTGTCCACAGAGAAACTTGACGTGGTTTGAGACCTAAATCCTGACCTAAACTCTTCCAGTATGTGAAACTAGAGTCTCTAGGATCTACGTCATCAAGAGTACCAGTATTGTTAAGTTGTTTAGTTGGGTAAACAGCTATTTCTGGAGTTTTTCCAGTTTCAGTTCTAAAGCTGACGCTATAGTTTACTTTTTTGTTTTTGGCCTGACTCTGGGCGTCTTGTATCGCTCTCAAGACAGTATCATTAGCAGCATTCACTCTTCGCTGATTGACAAAACCCAGCCAGTTAGGAGCGGCAATCACTGCTATAACGCCAACAATTATGACTACAACCAGCAGTTCCACTAGCGTAAATCCAGCTTTCTCTTGATGAACTGGGCGCTTTAGGCGTAACTTTTCCGGTTTAACAGTTGCCCTGGCTAGTCTTAAGCTTCGTAGTAGTTTGAAGGAAGCAGAACCAATCATTTTACCCCTTTTATATGTTGGCTATATGACTAGCCGAGAAAGTTTTTAAAGACCCAATTATTTTTTAGCTAGCTTCCAGAATTTGTGCCTAACGACGCACGACTTTTAACTTCAATTCTGGTTCTTGGAAAGAAAGCCGATAAACTTGGAGCGTAGTTATTATTGGTGTTCCTAATACGGGCTAAAGCATTTCCTCTTATAAAGACTCGTGCTGTATTTTTAGATGACCATACACAGGAATAAAAACTATAAGTTGGAGTAGTAGATGGTATCTGTGTCCATTCCAGATCGTTATCTGTTGCATCTGAATCGGCTGGGCAAGCCTCGACTGGAATTGGATTGCCAGCAGCCGTTGTTGGAGAGTTGTCGATGTATTCAACTAGTATGTTATTTTGAGGTAATTTTGCAGGATCAGGTTCTCCTCTTTTTCGCCATTGGTTCATGCTCTGGGTAATAGTACCACTTGATAGCACGGTAAATGGTTGAAAACCTGCATCAGCAGGGTATCCCGGAAGATATGTATTAGTTCTAGAAGTAGGATCTCTTACCCCATCCTGAATTTCAAATCTGCCAATTTTAGCAGTCGCCGACCCAGGTGTGCTAATCAAATAATAAGCTACTAGCGAGTAGACAAAAGCATCGTTACAGTTAGGATTTCTTGGACTAGAAGGACAGGAAGTTGCAGCACCAGCTGGTAAGGCTTTTGGTACCAGATTCCGCTTCCAAAAGACTAGAACAGGAACTCCCTGTGCACCTGAAGGAAGTTGACCTTGAATTCCAGATGTTTCTGGGTCGCTTGTATTTGGGTTATCCAGAGCATATTGGTCGTAGATATATACAGCCTGTTGTAGGTCTCTGCTAATGTAGTCCATTGCAGCCTGGAGGTCTTGCTCGGTGTTTACCTTCGCCTGTTCCTGGCGGTCTGTGTTCATAATGTTAATCATGAACCCAAGCAAAGGAGTGATGATCAGAAACGCCAGAATTAGACCCACCAGTAGTTCAAGCAGGGTAAAGCCACTGACTTTGTGAGCCTTCTTGGTGGAACGCTTTAACCTAGCTCGTAGCAGAAATTTTAGTGTTCCCATGTTGCTCTCCAACTTTACTCTACGAACCATATACGATCGCTCCCCAGGGATTAAGGCGAGGGGTTAAGGCGATTGACGTAATCATCGTATTTGGGTTTATTAGTAGTAACAATCTCCGTTTGCATTTCTATCTGTGGCGCTTTGCGATCGCCTAGTCCACCCGTAACAACCCTAGCTTGGGCTTTCGTTGTACCGCGTCTAAGAGTAGTAGTACTTACTTTCAGAGGCTCAGAGTCTACAAAGGCGTCTGCCCTATAAACACGAATACCAAGTTGAAAGCTTTTGCTATTGTCGGGGGCTGGAGGGGGGGTTACGTTGGTGCGTTGATACCCAGAAGCTTGGACGATCATATCTTTGAATTGTTCTGGGGTACACTTACCATCGCCGTTCCCATCAACGCAGAGCACTTGATAGAAACTAGTACGCGGAAAGGTGCAGTAATTATTGGCAGTAGGACAGCTGAATCTTCCTGCCGAGGGAGCATCAATATTTGTCAGGGGGGTTGTGACATTGAGGGGTGGAGGCACGATCGTGCCAGAGCGAACGCCATCAATGTAGGCTTTTGCCGCGTTGGTTGCCAGTTCTACCCGCTTGGCTTGAACCCGATTTGCTGTTGCCAGTACAAGGACAGGCGAGATCGCGACCAGTAGCGCGGCAACTACCATAAGTGCCAATAAAGACTCAATAATTGTGAATCCAGACTGACTAGATTGAGTAGATAATTGTTGCTGTGAATGTTGGCTCATTGTTAGTTGCCCGTCACTGAATTTCAACTGAGGTTCGACAAAATTACTAAGAGCCTGATCGGCTTTGACAGAACTGATTAGGTCGTTGGTCTGAATTGACAGCGACGCTGGTTGCAATCGGTGGAGTAACGGTGGGGTCGTCTATGATTTTTGCACACAACAATGTTTGTACCCATTCATCATTCCGGTTTACTTCCCGGAAAAACTCGTTCGGCTTTCCGGTTGGTGCCAAAACAAACTGATTGGAAAACAGGTCAGGCACCTGAGCCAGCAGTCCTACATCAAATCCCCAGTTTCTGTTAGGGATTTCGTAGTAGGGAGCTTTACCGCTGGTGTTATTAGTTGGATACCCCTGTTTGTATATCCCAAAGATGCTTCTGGTGGTTGGGTAAGTAGGAAATGATCCTTCAGATAGCTGTGTGAATGGGGCAGTTGCATAATAACTGCGCTTAATCTGAATAAATGAACCGCTGATGTTTGTGTTGAAAAGTGGTGAGTCGGTGGCTGATGTTTGTATCCAGTTCTCTAAAAATCGTGGTAAGTTTTGAACTCCTCCATTGAAATCCCCAGCATGGCTGAAAGGAGTGATGATGCGCGGGTGTGAAGGGCTGTCACCTACTGCCATGATCAGATTAAAGGTCGTATCACCAGCCGCTCGTGGTAGCCAATTGGTATATCTAGTTTGAGCTAAGTCAATGAGGGTAGGTAGAGCATTCGCTGGAGCTCTTCTCGGAGCCTGAAGCTGTAGAACTGGAACTAATAGGGGTTGATTTGTAGTGCCTCTTAGCCCAGTGGTTAGTAGAGGAAGTGGGGAATTTACTTGGGGTAAATTCATGTAGGCTAAGGGTAAATCATACCCATAATTACTCACTGTGTTTGGAGCACTTGGAGCAGCAGTTGCAAACCAAAGCGCATTAGGAGCTTGCCTAATTGCTGTCGATGAGTAAGGTTGGCATGTAACGGCTGTGCTTCCTGTCAGGCGACGAGGGATTGTGTAGGCGGCATCATAGGTGTAACAAGCTATCCTTCCTGCCACAGAGCGATCAATTCCCAAAGGAATGGGCTTCTTAGAGGTGCTTAATATTAATCTACCTTCGTCATCTCGTGCGAACGCAACCCGACGCGGTAATCTTGCCAATTCTGGGTTATCTGCGATCGCTCTTTCTGCTGGGAACTGGGCTGTTGTACCTGAGGGATATTGGCGGATGATAAAGCGTTGACCTATGACAGTCGTTGCTTTTGTGCCTGCGCCTGCACCTGTCCCTAGAGGATCGAGAGACCAATCATTAGCTGTGCAATCAGAAACAACCCGTTTGCTACACATTTCCATCAAATACTCTGAAAACTGCCCTCTTCTCTGAACTGGCGTCACGGCGTTGTTGAAGTAAGAGCTATTAACGGTGTCAGTTGTGGGACTAGGGTTAGCTGCTGTGTAAACTTCAGTGCCCCTCGAATAGGCAGTATCTGTGAAATTGCGAGTAGTGACAAAATTGTTGTTCCAGAACCCCTGCTCTAGACGCTTCCTCTCTATTGAGACTCCATCCAAGTTATAGGCGACGGGATTACCTGCAACAGTTTGCAGCTCCAGAGCCGTTGTACTCGTATCTGCGTTAGCAATGTTATCAATCTCATTATTTCTCAGGTCATAATCTCCATCACTACGGTAGCCTGCCTTGAACCCACTAAAAGGCTTGGTCGGGTCAGTGCTATTAGAAAGTAAGGTTACTGAGTCTGCAATAACAGTTGCTGCTCGCCATCGGTCAGGGTCATTACAAGCGCCAGATGGTAGCCTAGGATCGCTACTCCGACAAGCGAAGTTTCGCTCAAGGGTGGTGCGATTATAGAAACCATTGGCGACTGGCTGAGTGAACTCTTCAACCAAGTCACTCCCATTTTTGTGAAGATTAAATCCACCACCAGTAATAGCAGTGGCACGAGAGCCACTTCCAGCAGGGACGGGTGTCGCCTGGATGTACACTGGCGTGTTGCTGGCTAGGATGAGACCTTTTTCTTCCTCTCGATAGTTTAGATCACGCCATAGTTCCAGACCATTGGTCAGCATAATGCCATTGGGGCGACGAGTTAGATCCAGCTGGAAGTCGCTTGCACTAAGCTTGAGAACCTGCTTACCATTTGGATCGCTGGCATCATCCCTAGCGTCGCTGTAGTCTTGCTGTGCTGCCTGGGTGCCATCTGGCAGTGCGTCATCACGGGTAGCGTAGATGATGCCACTGTTGGGCAGCATAAACTCTGGTCTCGCGTATGGTGCTGCTGGGGTTGCTCCCTGTCGGAGATTATTTAAATTCAAAACAGTGGCGCGAATTTCTAGGGGCTGGCGCTGTTCCACCGCCAGGTCGTATTTACCAGTCGGCAGGTAATTCGTGTCAAATGCACGTAGTGTTGCTGGGTTATCCTGACCATCAATTGCCTTAATCTGCCGGCCATCTAGAAACGCTACTTCTTGAATCGTACCGTGAGGCAGTGGATATCCACTGGGTGTTGGGGTGGGAGTAATCGGTGGTACGTTTCTGTAGCCCAGAATTTGCAGAGCGCATAGGGTAGAGTCAACGGCTGCTTGCTGAGCTGGATTGCGCATTGCTGCAATAGTCGCTAATGCATCTTTAAGCAGTGGATTCACCAAGCGTCCATTCGGATAAACCAGCTGGGCTTGCTCATTTAGGAGATACCTAACAGATTGCTCAGTCGCGGTAGGAGGGCCGTAAGTAACGCCATTGTTTGAGTTGTACTTAGTGGCGTCTCTCTGCCGCCTCCTTGGCGGATTTGGATCGAACAAATTACCACTTACATCTGGTAGAAACGGGTCGAATGTGTTTCGTGCTGTGTATTTGTCTGTAGGATCGTAAAAGCTACTAACACAGGCAATTGGTCTATTTCCGTTGGTGTAGTGATAAACCGCTGTAGCTCGCATCTGTAGGTAAGGACGATAATTCCCAGTTGCATCTACTGGGAAGTCCGGTGCTTGGTCATTAGCAGTGAACGGATTGTCAGGTAGCCATGACGGTTTTTGTACTCCTAGGCGTCCTGCACTAGGAGGAATAACAGGCATGGTATCTGGCCAGACAACTGTTGAGACCTGTGCTAAAGGTGTTCGCGGTGGAGGTAGGTAAACACCCGCTCCTGTGATCACGCGCAGACCTCCAACCCCATCAGAGGGTAGGACAGGTCTTTTAACTGCACTTTTTTCCCAGAAACCGTTGCGCCGTGCATCCGCCACATCGCTCAACAACGTCACGCGGCTTTTGCGAGTACGCGTTTCAGTGGGCGGGTCGTTCCAATTAATACCAGTAATCTGTTGTTCTGTATCAGGACTCGACCAGTTACCGCTTTGATCGATAAAGTCTTGGGGTAGGTTATTGCCAACTAAGATGCGATCGCCTAAAAACGGTTCTCTGCCCGTGGTATCAGCTTCTTGTTTTGAAAATTCTGTTGCACTTGGCAGTAGATTGTTGCCAGCGACATTCAGAGTCATTTCAGAGTAATTCGTACCTGTTCTCCCATTGTTATCAAAGGGATACATCACCTGTGGTGGAGTGGGTTGTAAATTGTCTCCCTCACCTGTGACACCTATACTTCCTAATAAGGGGTCGTTTAAGGGGGCGGTTCCGCTATAAGGAACTTCTTTAAAAGGAACACGGCGGGTACGTTCTCTGAAATATCTGTCTAGCTGATCCTGACGAGCCTGTGCGACGGTTATATTGCGGTCGTTTGTTCGTGCCTCCGTAATCCCTTCTTTAACTTCTGTTGGATCAGTGTCTCCTGAAGCATCTCTGGCTATTGTTAACTGTACTAATTTATTAATTCGCGCTTCATACGCCTGGGTGTTATAAGCAATCTCAGCTGGAGAGTCAGTGAGCGATGTTTCAGTCGCCCTCAGGGCCTGGTTTTGCCTCGGATCGTTCGCATCTCCTGTTCCCTCGAACAAATCTATGTTGATATCACCCGTAGTAGTTGCACCTGTGATTGTGCCAGAGGCAAGATTACCACCAACAATGATCTTGCCATTTACCGCTTCGTAGTAACAAGAGTCATTGCTGCTGACCTGACGCAGGTTCACGTTGTTATCAGCAGTTGTCTTTGTAACGAATAAGTTGCTGTTCGTCTGAATCCGTCCATTCACCGTGAGTCCACCCCCCGGTGAGATATCTAGGTCGTCTTCGTAGAGAATTGCGTTGTTTGCAACAGATACCTTTCCTTTATCTTGCTGAAACTCTAATGCGGAAAAGCTTTTGTTTCCTTTATAGTTTTCATAGTTATTTTGGCTTGCGGCAGGAATGAGACCTGCTTGATTTCTCTGCGTAATTGGTACCGTAGCTACGTAAGCAAAGAAGCTTCTTTTGAGTTGAGTTCCGCTTTTATACCAACCTTGGTAGCCAGTTAAGCTGGCGCTAGTTCCCGCTGCTTGTGGGCAATTGGGGTTGGCTCGACCCGCCTCCTGCATGGGTATTGTTCTAGCTTCTAGAGGGGTTCTTTGCCTATCGTCGTTGCCATTCGTGGCGCGAAGAGGAGTGCGAAATAAGATGCTGTAGAGAGTGAAGCTATCAAATTTGCCGTTATTATCAGTATCTACAGGAAATCGCCAACTATTTATATTTGTGTCGCCGTTATAAGACAACTGCAAGCGATTTTCATCACCCAAGTTGTATTTGTCTTTAATCAATTCATCGTTTAAGGCTTTATCGTCAGGAGTTCCTCGTGTCGTCTGGTTGTTCAACAAGGCGTCAATTTTTGCTTTGGCACGGTCAATCGCTGGCAATGCCGCATTCATAACTTGTTGACTCACCCGCATGTTGCTGACGTTTTTCGTCCGATCAAATGAGCGGAACAGAATTGCTGTGGTCAACAGCATTACCACCAAAATCACCATGACTACTGTTGGTAACACGAATCCTGAGCTGGAGAGGCGCGCTTGTCGTCGGCTTACCACCACAAAGGAACGTAGAAGCCAGTTCATCAATTTATTGGTGAGCGCTCTATATATCCGTAAAGCCTGACGGAATATAGTTTGGATAACTTTAGCTAGCTTCTTGTGAATTGACATAGGGTTTTTCTGTCAAATGGTGTGAGAGGTTCGGGGTGTCTAGAATTAATATTTATCGGTCGTCGATTTTAACTAATCAAAAATTATAAGTACTTCAGAACTTTCCAATGGAGTAGGAAGTAGGCAGCGACAAAGAATTCACAGTTCAACTAGAACATAGTTCACTGGGTTTAACTTACCCAGATGTGAGATTAAACTTATCAGCCTAGAAAAAAAGTTGCTGCCTTGATACTAGCGCTCAAAAAGCGGAGTATCAGGCAGCTTAAGGAAGCCAGATAGATTGTTTTGAGCAATTCCCAGACAAAATGAGGGGATTTTAACGGCTTAGTTATTTTGACGAGGCTACATACTGTGCAAGTGAAGTGCCTAATAGCTTAGTGCATTTGGGCATGAGTTTAATACTTATTAAGATTAATCCCTGCTTCCTTAGCCATCGCGTTTATACCCTTTTTCTCCAGCGTCTTGATAGCCTTCGTAGAAAGGTGCAATTTCACCCAACGGTTGCCTTGAGGCCACCAAACTCGCTTCCACTGTAGGTTCACTTCCTGAATCTTCTTAGTCCGTCGGTGCGAGTGAGAAATCGCATAGCCGTTGTTTGCCTTTTTGTCGGTTAGCTGACATCTACGTCCCAT
>DALYIW010000021.1:43650-54499 GCA_031970155.1 Coleofasciculaceae cyanobacterium CTOTU46601
GAGTCGGGAGTCGGGAGTCGGGAGTCGGGAAAGCTATTTCATTCTCAAATGGAGCTTTTTAAGTTTTATTAATGTCTATTGTTGTGTTTGACTGCGAAAAGCAGTAAAATAATCACAAGCAAAGAGCCAGTACCCCGACGAGCAAATCTGTGCACTGGCTCTAGCTCCAACCTTTATTAATTAATTGGAAGCTTTCATCATCATGACAGACGAAACTGATGAGTCGCAGGACTATTGGTACATCAAAGTCCCAAAAGCTAAATATCCCTTTCCTCGGTTCTACCCAACTCAGCAAGTTGGCATTCCTTGGGAAGATGACGGTCAGTTATACTACGATATCGGCGTGATTATCGGCATGATCTACGGTGAGAGTGACGACCAGCCAGGGCAATGGTATTATTTCTTTCGTTACCTCAAGTGCGATTATGAGCCGTCGCTAATTGGTTCAAAAGATTGGCATTTTATCGAAGAATCTGGCTTGGTGGCTGACAATACAGCGCTTGAGGATTAATTTAAGTTTATTTGCTGTCAACGCCCGCAGGCTCGAAGCCTGGGGCTACACAAACAAAGCCTGCGTAGGCAGGCTTTAGTTTTAGTCCGCGCAGGCGGACTTCGTTTGTATAGCCGCGACTTCCAGTCGTCAGGGCTTAAATTGACACCAATAGATATATCCTGCCCTTACACAAAGCGCTATCGCTCAGTTAGCCGTGTCAGTACCTGATTCGATCGCTCTACAAATGACTTCATCCCTTCAGCATCAAAGCCTTTCTGAGCAATCAGCGCCAAGTCGTAAACGTGCTGACAAATCATATCCGCTAGTTCCCCAGAAGGCGACTGCCCACCACTCTGAACGATACTACTCTGATTTAGCTCAACTAGGTTCTGAATCAGCGGGTGTGCTGTATTCACTACTAAGATGTGTTCTTCAGGAAATTCAGCTGCCTGTTGCTGCATCAGCGCTGTCATCTCCCGGAGACGCCGCATCGCTTCTGGCAATAGCACCATTGCAGGTGGCGTCCCTTGCGGATCATCGGACTTGAGTGCTTGAGTTTTGATGTTGACTTTTGGCTTGTTTAGTGCTTTATAAAACAGCTCTTTGATCAGTTCACTGCGAGTCTTATTGGTCTTGGGGTCAACAATTTCTTTCTCTTTATCCTGGTCAATCAGGGTTTGGTCTAAGTCAGAATCTACCCGTGAGAACTTGACTTCAGAATACTCGCGCTCTAGGAAGCTGATGAAGTGGGTATCGATGAAAGAGTCCATATATAGGACTTCGAGACCTTGTTTCTTGTGCAGTTCTACATAGGTCGCTTGCGAGGCTTCGTCGGTGCAATAGAAGACGCGGTTTTCCTGGCGCTGTTTGTTTCGCTCTAGATACTCCTTGAGGGTAGTGTAGTTTGATTTTGGAGTTTCGCTGTCGGATTTGGGATTTTCTTCTGTCTTGGGTGGGGTGACCTCTTGCCAGACATCCCCTTCTTGGGATTGAACTTCAACTGCTGGGGTTTCAGGATTGCTCTGCTTCTCCCCCTCTCCCCCTTTCCCGTGCTCACTCTCGTAGGTGGTGCGGTAGATGATGATGTCTTCGACTTGTTTTTTAAATTTGTCGTCGTTGAGGGAGCCAAATTTGACGAAGGTGCCGACATCTTGCCAGCTGCGGATGTATTCCTGGCGGTCTTCGTTGTAGAGGGATTTTAAGCGATCGCCTACTTTCTTCGCAATAAAGTCAGCAATTCGCCGCACAGTGCGGTCATTCGTCAAGGCACTACGAGAGACGTTCAGCGGAATATCAGGGCTATCAATCACACCCCGCAGTGGCATCAGAAACTTGGGTATGACTTCCTCACAATGGTCGCTGACAAATACCTGATTGCAGAACAGCTTGATGTTTCCTTTGGTAACGTCTACATCGGGTTGCAGCTTGGGGAAGTAGAGAATACCGTTGAGCAGGAAGGGATAGTCAGTATTCAGATGTACCCATAAAAGTGGTTCATCCTGGAAGGGGTAGAGGTAGCGATAGAACTCTAGATAATCTTCTTTCGTCAGGTTTTGCGGCGACTCCTTCCACAGTGCCCTTTGTCTATTAATTTGTTCGTCATCCAGCTTGATTGGTACTGGCATGAAATCACAGTAAGCTTTCACCAACTGCCGAATCCGTATCGGTTCTAGATACTCTTGTTCCTCGTCTTGGAGGGTAAGAGTCACGGTTGTACCACGCTGGGTACGAGGTGAATCTTCTAGCTGAAAGGCTGGGGAACCGTCACAAGACCAATGAACCGCTTGTGCTCCTGGTTTATAAGAAAGGGTATCAATTTCTACATGACTGGCCACCATGAAGGAGGAGTAGAAGCCCAAACCGAAGTGACCAATAATCTGTTGGTCAGCGTCTTTCTGGTATTTCTGGATAAATTCTTCGGCACTAGAGAAGGCGACTTGGTTGATGTATTGTTTTACTTCATCAGCGGTCATGCCGATGCCATTATCGCTGATGGACAGGGTTTTTTTGTCTTTGTCGATCGCAATCTGAATTTCTGGGGCATCTAACTCACCATCCACTTCGCCTGCGAAAGAAACCATCTTCAATTTTTGGATGGCATCCACGGCGTTGGAAATCAGTTCCCGCAAGAAGATTTCGTGGTCGGTGTAGAGCGACTTCTTGATAATGGGAAAGATATTCTCTGTATGAATAGTGATGTTGCCCTGTTCTAGCAGCGTCATGGGTGTAACTCTATGATTATGAAGGGACTTCAAGACTGATTTTGGCGCGTTAATGAAGCGAGCGGCAAGGCTTTGCACTGGGTTTGGCTTCCCAGATTTCCTCCTAAGAGGGATTCGGATTTCCCTACTTTAGGTAAGTAGTATGTACTGAAGATTTTGCACCTACGCTCTGACCCGCCAGGGAATTAATTCCCTGTCTAATAGCTAAAGTCCTCTCAAGAGGACTAAAAGCAGACGAAACAAGGATTTTAGTCCATTTTAATTGACATCTTGCACCAGTTGCAGGATGGGCATCCTGCCCATCCCACGTCGCAGAGGTTTTTCTTCAGAACTTACGTTCGAGACAGGACGTATGGAAGGGGTGTATAGCTATACGCCCCTACAGATGGTGGTTCGTAATCAGAGATTTGCGCAAGTCCTGTTCTTGTGGAGTAGGCATCTTGCCTGCCCTATAAAAGGTTTACTGAGAATGGTGCCAGACCCCCCATAAACTTTCACTCACAACAAAAGATGAAAGTCTCTGTCCCTACTCCCTACTCCCTACTCCCTACTCCCCACTTTCAAGTGGTAACTACCTTCTTTTTCCGTAGAATAGCCGTTCCTTTTTCAGTGGCAATTTTCTCTAGTTCTAAGCCTGGGAACTGCTTTAGCCACAGGTTGACTATTTGCTGCTCGTCTTTGCGATCGGCATCATCCAGAAGGATGATAGCATCATCACTTAACGACTCAAACAGAATCGATAACGCTGGATAACGAATCATTTCCTCTCGTTCGTGCTGAGATGGTCCATCAATTATCAACATATCAATGGACTTAATTCCTTGAATTTGGCTTGTGTCGTACCACCTCCATTTTTTACCTTCGATTTCTATAATTTCCGTCAGAGGAGCATGGAAAATCGTTGCAATATCATTTAATCCATGTTCAACTAGAGCCTTTTGAGAAGCTTTAGCATAGTTATTGTCCTCCTCTAAGGAAATTACTTTACCTTCACCAAGTTGCTTCAGGCAGTAGGAAGCGATAAGCGTGGAAACACCGCTACTCGCTTCTAAGATTAATTTTGGTTTTCTTTCAAAAACTAAATCAACAATAATCTTGGCAAAATCAGGAGAAATTGCCCAGCCTCCCATTTTAGGTAGAGGTTGGTTGATTTGCAAAGAAGAAAAAATAGAAACTAAAGAGCTAACTTGTTTAACTTGGTTATCGGTAGCATTTTGCTGTTGGAGTATTATTTTTTGTTGTTGTAGTAATATCTGCGTTGCTTTCTGAATTCTGTGATGACTTTCGATTTGCATAACCATCAGCAAACCCAGCATTGCTCCTAAGGCAACGATTAATACAACTTCACCAACTAGAAACCAACCAAGCAAAGCTAGACCGATAAACAACACAGATACAACCCCTGCTACTAACAGGTACTTTTTCCTAAGTTCCATATGCTTAGAGGTACTGGATTTATATACAAAACCTAATTTAACTCTTTTGTTACAGGACTTACGCAAATTGCTGATTTAAACGCTAGTAGGGTGGGCACTGCCCACCCTACATGTAGAGGTTCTGCGTAAGTCCTATGTTAGTTTCCACCTCGTCTCTTAACGAGAGTTAATAAGGCTTGAGCCTGTTGACTAGGCAATAGAGTGGTTATAGCAATTTTAAATAAGATTATCAGCATCATTTGTGTTCTTCCTAGCCAAACAGGGTCGTAAGTAATAGCCTGCCAGAAAAAGCGAGTAGCGGCTAATCCTCTTCGTCGTTCTGGTTGTCCCTCTAGTGCCTTGAAAGTAAGGTACTTATATCGATTAGCGAGGACTTCCCTCTTTAAATACTGTATAGATTCAGGAGCCTGAGCGAATGCTCGTTCAATAGTTCGTAAACTTCCTGCTTCCATCTTCCAAATATTAAAAGATGCTGAGTTAGAAGAAATTCGATATAGAATTTGCGGCAATGGTACAGCAACAAACTCATAATGAGCCGCTAATCGCAGCCACATATCCCAATCTTCAGCAGGAGTAACTGATGGTTCAAAGCCACCTACTTTTGCTAAAGCTTGCTGACGAATTAAAGGATTAGAGCCACTTTCTACAAAGTCTCTTAATAGAAGCTTTTCGTAGGCATTGCCATTTACTGTAATATGACCACCTGAACGTAAAAATTGACCGGATTCATCAACCCAATCACTCCAACTATAAGCAACAGCAGCTTTGGGATTTTCTTGCAGTGCTTTATACTGAGCCTCTAGCTTATCTGGTGTCCAAAGGTCATCAGCATCTAAGAAAGCAATGTATTCACCAGTAGCTTGCTCTAGTCCTCGGTTACGGCTCTCAGATACACCAGCATTTGGATAAGAAAATACTTTCTTTCGTGGGTCTTTTATGGAGTCAATAATGACTAAAGTTGAGTCCTTAGAACCATCATCAATAATAATTAATTCAAAATTTGTGAAAGTTTGATTTAAAACAGAATCAATTGTTTTTTTAATAGTTTTTTCACCGTTGTAAACAGGGATGACTACAGAAATTATTGGTTTTTCGGTGTTTGTCATTTGTTGTTGATTGTTTGTTGATTGTTTGTTGTATGTATTGAATTTCTTGTAAAAGTCCAGTTTTACTACAATAAATTGATAATTTGAGGATTGGATTTTGCATTTATGCAAGAGGTCTCTTTTTAATCAAACTAATTATGAAAGTGTTGCATCTACTACATCCAACAATCAATAACTAACAACCAACAACAAAGGCAATCTAAGCCTGTATTCTGTGATTTTTAGTTAAACTGCATCGAGTTTTTCCATGTAACCTAATAAAGTTGTGGTGTTAGATAGGGTTTTAAATTTATTAATGACTGTCTGAGCTAGTTCAGGCGGCAGCAGCACTATTGTGACAATCCTAAACAAGACTTTCCAGATAACTTTAGCTTGCAGCATTGATGGATCGTTTTTAATGATCTGCCAAAGAAATCTAATTGCTGTTAAGCCTTTCTTCCGTTCTGGATATCCTTCAATAGATTTGTAAGTAAGATACTTGTAGCGGTTGCCAAGGCTCTTTCGTTTTAAATAATGTAGCGATTCAGGAGCCTGAGCGAAGGCTTTTTCAATTACTTTTAAGCTGGATACCTCCATTTTCCAAACGTTAAAAGAGGCTGAGTTGGGGGTAATGCGATACAAAACTTGTGAGGATGGAACGGCGACAAATTCATAGTGAGCAGCTATCCGTAGCCACATATCCCAATCCTCAGCCGGGGTTACTGATGCATCAAATCCCCCAACTTCAGTTAAAACCTGTCGCCGAATTAAAGAGTTAGAACCATTTGCTACAAAATCATTCAATAATAGCTTGGCAAAAACCTTTCCTTTCTCAGTGATATGGCTTCCTTTTCCTACTAATTGACTCGATTCATCAATCCAATTAGTCCAGCTATAGGCAACAGCCGCTTGGGGATTTTCTTGGAGAACTTTTACTTGAGCTTCTAACTTATCGGGTGTCCAGAGGTCATCAGCATCGATAAAGGAAATATATTCACCAGTTGCTAATTCAATTCCACGGTTGCGACTGGTAGATTGACCAGCATTGGGGTAGGAAAATACCTTTAATCTAGAGTCTTGGATGCTTTCTACAATCTCTAAGGTTCTGTCTTGTGAGCCATCGTTAATCACCAGCAATTCAAACTCTCTAAAAGTCTGGTTTAAGACAGATTCAATTGTCTCTCGAATCGTTTTTTCACCATTATAAACTGGTATAATTACTGAAATTAGTGGCATATAAACTCAGATTCCTGAGGAGAATATTCTTAGTTTAGAAGGGTTCGAGTTGAGTACGTAACAGTAAAGAATCGAGATTGGCTAGTCCTTTCATTTTTGTCAGCAATTCTTGAGCTGCTTTAGGAGGTAGGAAGATTGCGATCGCAATTTTCAACAATACTTTCCAGATAATTCGCCTTCGCAAGAGAGAAGGGTCATTTCTAACAGCATTCCAGAGAAACTTCACTGCTACTATAGCTGTGCGCCGTCCTGGCAGTCCTTCAAGTGCTTTGAAGGTAAGATACTTGTAAATATTAGCAAGACAAGTCGGTTTCAAATATCCTAAAGATGGTGCTTGACTGAACGCTCTTTCAATCGCTGGCAAACATCCCGCTTCCAGTCTAAAGACATTAGCCGAACTTGAACTTGCAGATACTCGATATAAAATTTGAGCAGAGGGTACAGCGACAAACGGATAACGAATCGCTAAACGTAGCCACATATCCCAATCCTCAGCAGGAGTTACTGAACCATCAAAGTCACCCACTTCTGCTAAAGCATTAGCACGAATCAAAGGGTTAGAACCATTCTCCAAAAAGTTAACTACTAAGAGGTTTTTAAATACATCTCCAGTCGCACTCACGTAAGAACCTTGACGTAAAAATTGACTAGATTCATTAATATAGTTTGTCCAGCTATAAGCAACAGCTGCTTGGGGACTTTCTTGCAGTGCTTTCAATTGAGCTTCTAGTTTATCTGGTGTCCACAAGTCATCCGCATCTAAGAAGGCAATAAATTCGCCTACAGCATGAGAAAATCCACGATTGCGACTAGCAGCTTGACCAGCATTAGGATAAGAAAACAGTTTTATACGAGAGTCTTGAATACCCTCAACAATCTCTTGGGTGGCGTCTTTTGACCCATCGTTAATGACAATTAATTCAAAATCTTTGAAGGTTTGGTTTAAGACGGATTCAATCGTCTCTTTAATCGTTTTCTCACCATTGTAAACTGGTATTACTACCGAAATGAGTGGCATATTATTTCTGCTCCCTGATAAAAATTATTTTTAGTTATAGAGGTTCTAGTTGGACGTGCATCAGTATAATTATGTGGCTGTAAGATAGAGCCTGAAATCTAGTTTTCGTCAATCTCAAAACTAGGCGGTGAGGAAGAAAAATCCAAAAGAAAATTTTTAATATTACTTTCCAAATGAATGCCTTTTCGAGCAGCTCTGGATGATTGATGATAAACTGCCAGAAAAATCGAGCTGCTAGTAAGCCTCTGCGATGGTCTGGCGCTCCTTCTAGGGCTTTGTAGGTGAGATATTTGTATATATTAGTCAAACTTTGCTTTTTTAAGTGTTGTATGGATTCCGGCCCTCTGGCAAATCCTCGTTCAATAACTTCTAAGCATTGTGCTGAGAATAACTCAACTTTAGAAGACATTGATCTCGTAGATTGTCGATATAAAACTTGAGCAGCTGGCACGGCAACAAACTGATAACGAAGCGCTAAACGCAGCCACATATCCCAATCTTCGGCAGGAGGCAATAACTCATCAAATTCACCTACTTCTGCAAAAGCTTGAGCGTGAATTAAGGGATTAGAACCATTTTCTAAAAAATTAACAACCAATAGGTGTTTATAAACGTCTCCTGTCACACTCATGTAAGCCCCTGGACGTAAAAATTTACCTGATTCATCGATAAAATCTGTCCAACTATAAGCAACAGCTGCTTGGGGATTTTCTTGTAGTGCTTTTAACTGCGCTTCTAGTTTATCTGGAGTCCAAAGGTCATCTGCATCTAAGAAAGCAATAAATTCACCTACTGCCTTAGAAATTCCACGATTACGACTAGCAGCTTGACCAGCATTGGGATAAGAAAACAGTTTTATACGAGGGTCTTGAATGCTTTCAACAATCTGTATCGTTGCGTCTTTTGAGCCATCATTAATAACAATTATCTCAAAATTTGTGAAGGTTTGATTTAATACTGACTCAATGGTTTCTTTAATAGTTTTCTCACCATTGTAAACGGGAATAATGACAGATATTAAGGGCATATATGTTCAGTTTTTAGAGAAATATACTAGAACGGTTCAAGTTGAACGCACATCAACAAATCATCAACATTAGTTAGCATTCTAATGTTATCTTGAGTGAATAATCTCAGCACTATTCGATGAGGGAGGAAAACGGCGATCGCAATTTTCAACAACACCGGCCGGATGGCGTGTTTTTGAAGCAGCGAAGGGTCATTCTTAACTGCATTCCAAAGATATCTCGCCGCAATTAAGCTTTTAGGCCGCACTGGAAGCCCTTGCATAATTTTAAAAGTAAGATACTTATAAAGGTTAGCAAGGCAAATCGGTTTCAGGTACTCTAAAGATGGAGCCTGACTAAAAGCGCGGTTTAGTACAGATAAGCTTCCCGTTTCCATTTTAGGAACATTCGCAGAACTCGAACTAGCATACACTCGATACAAAATCTGAGCAGATGGCACCGCCACAAAATGGTATTTAGCTGCCAACCGCAGCCACAAATCCCAATCTTCTCCATGAGTCAGTGACTCGTCAAACACACCCACTTCTACTAAAGCCTGTTTGCGAACTAAAGGATTAGAACCATTCTCTAGAAAATCCGTTAGCAAAAGATGCTTGTAGACATCTCCTGTAACATTAATATAGGAACCTCGTCGTAAAAATTGATTCGATTCATTGATAAAATCTGTCCAGCTATAGGCAAGAACAGCTTCAGGATAAGCTTGTAACGCCTGCAATTGAGCTTCGAGTTTATCAGGTGTCCACAAGTCATCGGCATCGAGAAAGGAAACATATTCACCACTCGATAGAGCTATTCCTCGGTTCCGACTAGCACTAGGGCCAGAATTTGGGTAAGAAAAGACTTTAATTCGAGAGTCTTTGAAGCTTGAAACAACGTCTAAAGTAGCATCTTTAGACCCGTCATTAATCACAAGGGCTTCAAAATCTGTGAAGGTTTGGTTTAAGAGTGATTCTAGGGTCTCTCGAATAGTTTTTTCACCATTGTAAACGGGAATAACTACAGAAATTAGTGGCATACTAAATCAAATTTATAAAGATGGATCAAATCGAACGTATGACAGGATGTTTTCGACATTAGATAGGCGCTTGACTTTATTTCTCTTGAACAAGTTATGAGCTGTTTGAGTGGGTAGAAGAACTGCGATCGCACTTTTAAACAACACATGCCAGATAACCGCTTTCTGTAGGAGAGAGAGGTCATTCCTGACGGCAACCCAGAGAAATTTAGCTCCTATTAAACCTTGCTGTCGTCCAGGATAGCCTTGCAACGCATCGAAAGTCAGACATTTATAACGATTAGAAATAATGTCTTTCTTTATTGGTTGTAGCCTCTCAGGAGTTTGTGCGATCGCTTTTTCAATCACTCGCTTAAATCCCGCTTCCCGTCTCGCCAAATTAGTAGACCATGACCCCCCAGAAACTCTATAGAGAATATGAACAGAAGGCACTGCAACAAAAGGGTATTTACTAGCTAACCGTACCCACATATCCCAATCTTGACCTGCAACCAGTAATTCGTCAAAACCCCCCACTTCGACTAACGCCTGCTTGCGAATCAACGGGTTAGAACCATTTCCCACAAAATCAGCTAACAATAGCTTTACATAAACATCGCCAGTAAAATTCCCGTAAATCCGCTGAGGTAACAATTTACCCGACTCATCAATGTAGTCCGTCCAACTATAAGCCACACCAGCTTGTGGATTTTCTTGTAATGCTTTTAACTGAGCCTCTAGCTTATCAGGTGTCCAGAGGTCGTCAGCATCTAAGAAAGAAATATATTCCCCAGATGAATGCTCTATTCCTCGGTTACGACTCTTTTGAGGGCCAGAATTGGGGTAAGAAAAGACCTGAACTCGAGAGTCTGAAATGCTAGAAACGATATCTAAAGTTGAGTCTTGAGAACCGTCATTAATTACGATTAACTCGAAGTCTGAAAACGTTTGGTTTAATACTGACTCTATAGTCTGTGTGATAGTCTTTTGTGCATTGTAAGCCGGGATAACAACGGAGATTAAGGGCATGGCCACTCACGCTCTATTAGTTGGTAGATTCACATCTGGAAGTTGGGAGTCGGGAGTCGGGAGTCGGGAGTCGGGAGTCGGGAGTTGAAAATTTTATCCTTACTGTAGTATTAGCTTGTAGGAAGTTTGGCATCAAGAACCTGGCTTACCTCTGCTTTCTTGGCGTTTCAACGGCTCTCTCGTAGATATAGTGATAATACAAACTAATTAATCAAGCCAAACGGTTACTGGATCAGGAATTACCCATTACCAAAAATGCGGTTTTTCACCACAAGTACGGGAGAGCCGAACTTAGTAGATGCAAGAGT
>DALYIW010000022.1:0-32322 GCA_031970155.1 Coleofasciculaceae cyanobacterium CTOTU46601
GCTAAAACTCACGCTCAAAGCCCCGCGCGGATGCCCCTGAAATTTGACCAGTTGCTTTCCGGAGAGGTTCCACAACTGGACGGGACCCTCTTCTGTGGGTTCATCACCCACAATTGCTGCCGTAGCAAGGAGCTTTCCATCGGGGCTAAAGCTTACGCTCGATACATAGACCTTGACCTTGGAGTCTGGCTGAGTCCTGAATTTGGGGTGCTGGTCTTGCTGATTGTTGAGATTCCACAACCGGATTGTGCCCCTCTTTTCCCCTGTAACTAAGTGCTGCCCATTAGGGCTAAAACTCGCGCTCACAACCCACTTTTTTCCTTCGTCAAGAGTTCCCGTAAATTTCGCCAGTTCCTTACTCTGGTTGATGTCCCACAATCGGGTAGTTCCGTCTTCTCCTGTCGTGGCAATGCGTTCCCCATTGTGGCTAAAACTCACGCTCAAAACCGCGCCATGAGGGCTATCGAATCGTTTCACCAGTGTTCCTTTAAGGCTCCACAACCGCACAGTGTTGTCATATCCTCCCGTGACAAGGTGCTGACCATTAGGGCTAAAACTCGCGCTCATAATCCGGCACTGAGGCCGATTTATAAGTCGGCACTGCTGCCAATATCCAGGAAATTCTTGCAGCAGCCGACCTTTGAGGTTCCACAGTCTGACTTTGCCTGGCTCTCCTGCCGTGGCGAGGAGCTGCCCATTGGGGCTAAAACTCACACTCTTCACCAAACCTGGCTGCTTCTTAAATTCAACTAGTAGCTTTCCGGAGAGATCCCATAGTCGGATGGTGCCTTGCTCTCCTGCCGTGGCAAGGTGCTGTCCATCTGGGCTAAGACTCACACTCAAAACCGCACCCGGATGCCCTTTGAATTCAACTAATTGCTTTCCAGAGAGGTTCCACAACCGAGCTGTACCGTCTTCTGAGCCTGTAACAATGCGCTCTCCATTCTGGCTAAAACTCATACTCTTGACCGGTTTTAGATGTGCAGGGATTTTGATCAGCGGCTTTCCTGATAAGTCCCACAACCGGACTGTGCCATCGTCTGACGCTGCAGCAAAGTGCTGTCCGTTCGGGCTAAAACTCACGCTATTGACCCCACCCAGATCCTCGTTCAGTTGATTTTGTTGATGGATATTTTCAAGCATCTTCTGTAACATCAACAGAGGACTGGTTGCTGGATAGTCTTCCAGACGGCGACCATAACTAACCCGCGCTTTTAAATATTTTCCGATGCGTATTGCTGACAATAAAGCCTCTATTTCTTGACCCGACTCAAACTGTCGCCAAGCATTAGCTGCTTCCTGTTCCAGTTTTGAGCCTTCCTGTGCTTCGTATAATTTTTGTACTGTTGTTGCTACAGCCAAACACAAGACCAGTATGGCGGAACCTCTACGAATCCTCCGCCTTGCTTTCTGTTGAGCCTCAGCTAAGAGCCGATTGGTTTGTTCAGCACGCTTGAGTTCCTCTTCAGTGAATTTTCGTTGCTCTTGCTCTTTTGCCAGCTCTTCTAGTAGCTCTTTTTCTCTGAGTTCAGCGCGCAGTTGCTCAATCTCAACCTGACTCTGCTCTTCTCTCCTTCGTAACTCTGCTAATTGTGCCAACAAGTCCGCTCCCTGTTGTTGGCGGATAAAAGATACTAAATAATCATGAACCAGTTGATAGCGCTCGGCAGGGATTTCTGGCAACAGAAGGACTAGCCCTGACATCACAAAAATCTTCAACACCAAATTTAATTTGTTGGCTTCTGCTGCTAAATCTGCTGCCAATTCAGTTTGAGTTTTGAGAGGACGAGTACCTTTTTCATCTGTGAGCAAGAATAAAACTAATCTCGCAGCACGTTCGTTTTCAGAACCACAGTCTATAATGACTTCTTCTAAAAATCGCCCAACCAGTTTTTGTTTGGGACCAAGCTGATGATATTTCTCTAGTGTTGTGATGTCATCTGTTTGCAGTTGTACTCCGACAACTTGCAACTCAATTGGACGTATTTCTCCCAGTTCTCCGGCTAAATCCTTGACTAATTCATCAATGAGTTCAGGTTCTAGATAAAACTGAGAGCGTTCAGTTAAACTTTGGATAACTGCTCTGGCATCTTCTGGGGTAAAATTACCCAAGCGATAACGAATATTCTTATCCAAAATATTGTTGTTAATTGCATCCAGATTTATGAATCGTTCTGACTCCAATAAATAATGTAGATAATCCTCTCGTAATGACAAGATTACTTTCACGAAACGAATATTAAGGCATTCTTGTAAAAACCTAAAAAAGGTTTGCCACTCAGTTTTTTCGGTGAAAACGAAAAAGAATTCCTCAAACTGATCGAAAATCAAAACTGTTAACAGATTACGATCCTCATTTTTTCGCAACTGTTCAGCAATAGCTTCCACTGAATCCAGTGGTTCAGGCAATTTTATGCCTCTGGTTGCCTCAAGCTCCTCAGCTATAACTTTCCCCAATTCTCTGACCCAATTCGTATAAACTCGCAATACGATAGGTAAGGCATCGCGATCGCCAATTGCTTGCTGTTTCAGCGCAGGTTCTAACCCCGCCTTCACAATCGAACTTTTACCCACTCCTGACTGACCGTGAATCACTGTCAATTTGTGGTCACTACGGCTAATTCTTTTTATCAAACAGTTGACATCTCTCTGCCTACCTGAAGCCTCGATTTCCTGGGCAACAGTCGCCAGCTGATCAACTTGCATCGGTACAGGATTAGCACTGACGTAGCGTTGTGGATGCAAATGACCGGCACCGATAAAGGCTCGGAAACCATACTGCTGTTCAATCGAACGTTGAACTTGCTTAATCTCAAAGGCTTCTAAATATTGACCTTGCTCAAAGTAAAGCGATCGCAATTTCTCCAAAATATCAATGTAAAGCTCTGGATCGTACTGAGGATTACACTCCTGCTTAGCTTGTTCTAAGTTATCAAGCGCTTCTTGAACTTGACCTAATTGTTCCTGCGATCGTCCTAAAAGAAACCGATATAAGCCCTGCTCATTCGGCTGAATATTTGGAATATTAGATAAGATTTGTAGTGCTTGTTCAGCAAGTTGATTAGCTTCTTGCCAACGAGACTGCGCTAGAGCTACCTCTGCTAAAAATCCGTAATCTTGAGCTAATTGTATTCTGGTACCATAGCCTTGATGAAGTGTCAATGCCTTTTCAGCAAGAACCTGCAACTGTTCCCATGCTTGTAAGCGTCGCAAAACTTTACCGAGTTCACTAGTAAAGTTAGCAACTAAATCGGGACGTTGTGCTTGTTCAAAGATATCAACACACTGTTGAAGACAATCTCTACTTTTTTCCAGTAAACGCTGGCTTTCAGGTCGATTCTGTTCAGCTTTGCGGTAATAGGATAATGCGATGTTAAATAGCAACACCCCTTGTCGTTCTAAACAATTACTTTTCTGCCAAAAAATTAAGCTTTTCTGATAATGTTCTAAAGCCGTATCTATCCGATTATTTGCAAAATCATCTAAGCCGAAAACAAATTCTAAACTAGCTTCTAAGTCTGGCTCTAATACTTGTCCACGATTTTGCAAGTCCTTCCAAGCCGCTTTTAGTTCTAAGCAATTTTCTAGATTATTCGTTGAATCACTAGCAAAGAGTTGGTCTACCTTTTGCCGCAAGAAATCGAGTAACTCATCAGTAGCGATCGCAAAATTAACTGTCGTTGCCCAACTCTCAAAATCTGGTGCTAGCCGAATAAACTTTTGCAGCACCTCATCATTACTCCACAACATCAGTGGGAAGGGAAAGTTTTTGCTAAACTCCTCCCGTACATAGTTGCTAGAAGTAAGTACAGTATTGAGGTTGCTCACTGACTCTAGACCAAATACCATTAATGCTGGTGGCAGTTCATCTCCTAGTTCTGCCCGAATGGTGGTGTAGAGAGACTTGACAGACTTAGGCAATACTATCTCTCGAATCTTAACCGGGGATAATTCCCGCAGGCGTTGCACCATGCGCTTTTGTAACACTGCGTAGTTGCAACCCAACAAAATTAGCCGAAATTGCCCTTGAGAAAGCCTAATAGCCCGCACCAGAGCCTTTAACGAACTCTCATTATAAGCAGCAACATCTTCCGGTTGGTGCGGATTAGTCATGGCTAAAGCTCTTTCGCCTCTATCAAAATTGGATTGATATCAAACCAAGACCCTTCAGAGTCTCGATATTCAAATACAAACATATCGCGCACCAGAGTTTGGTATTTTTCCTCTCCTCTCAAGCTTTTCTGTTGCGCCACTTCCCGCAGCCACTCCCACTCATTCTCTGTAATTGCCAAGGTTAACTCATTGCGTCGTTGCCGAATCACTGCTTCAATGCAATCGTGCGACAGAGGCGGATCGTCTCGCTCAAGACAACGGACGAGCAGCATCAGCAATTGCCGCGCATGACCACCACTAACACGGCACAGTCGCTCTAACGTCTCAGGACTATCAAAAACCTCTGTAATTAAATCGATACGCTGAACCTCTTGGACATCAGGAAAGGCTCTCGCCAGTACCATCTGTTGCAATAGTGATATCCCCTCCTTATATTCATTGCCTTGCCGTACTTGCACGGGCACCATTGGCAATACCTTGGGGTCTCTGCCAAAGCGAGTCGTTAGCCTTCCCAAAGCATTGGAAAAAATCAAAAATAACGGAATTGTATAGACCACATGGCAATTCAGCTGGTTCAACTGTTCGCCCCGGTCTACAAATAGATATTCTGGTTGGCGGTTACCTGTTGGCTTCAGCGAGTTATCCAAGCGATCGAGATTATCGATAATTACCACCAGTCCTTTTTTGCCTTGCTGCTTGAGTCGTTCCGTCGCAGGTACAAAGATCTCTTTGTTAATCGCTTCTAAAATTCCATTCGTGCGAGGCTCTAGATATTGCCGTAACTGAGAGCGAAGTTTAGGACTATCTTTAGTCTTGGCACTAATCTTGGCAATGCCTACAGAAAACTCTGCCCCGCTTATCTCGACTGGTGTTTGCAAAATATCGCCAACTTCACGAAACAGATTAACAAAGTATCCAGGCTTGAGCTTGATTTGAATCGTTTCCAGGCTGTCGCTTACTTGGCGTGCGATCGCCAGCAAAATATCTGTAACATCAACGTCCGCCATTTCCAAAACTTGGCTGGACTCAAAATAAACCACATGAAATCCCTGCTGCTCTAACTCAGCCTTGAGTCGCTGCAACTCTGTGGACTTGCCACAGCCGATATGTCCGGTAAACAATTGGCAGGTTGGCTTATCTGGTGAGAGGAGGCTGATAGTTCGTCCCAACTCCTTGATAATATTGCCGCCTCGTAC
This sequence comes from Coleofasciculaceae cyanobacterium CTOTU46601, assembly GCA_031970155.1. Taxonomy (GTDB): domain Bacteria; phylum Cyanobacteriota; class Cyanobacteriia; order Cyanobacteriales; family Coleofasciculaceae; genus DALYIW01. Next base: position 5,310 of record DALYIW010000022.1, read on the forward strand.
CGAGGAGAAGTCGATATAGTACTTTCGATCCTGAGCATTTCCCATGACTAATGGGCTAGGGTTACACGCCTGATAAAACTTTCCTAAATCGAGTGTCATTAGTTCCCTCGCAACAGGGCTTATATTTACTTTTTACTGCTGCTATTCTACATATTCCGAAAAAAGTTTCCTTGAGCCTCGATCGCTAAAGGATTATGAGGTTCAATCTTTTCAGGACTTACGCATGGACACCACATAGAGTAGGGGTGAACGGCCGTTCACCCTTACATCTGGCGGTTCGTAATGAGAAATTTGCGTAAGTCCTACTTTTTATAAATCAACCAATATAGTAAACGTTCTACGACCAACAAAAACTATCTAGTGTCTGAGAAGTGCTACAAGCCCCTAATAATTACACAAAGGGCGAAAGTCCTTGAGAGTTGCTCTGTTAACATGGCGACCTTCAGAGTTATTTTTCAGGTAGTTATGCAGCCACCCACAGCCGCGTACTAGCAGAGCGTCTAAATTTAAATTCCAAAGAATTACGGTTTGGTCTTTACTAGCAGAAGCAAGTACCTTCCCATCAGGACTGAAACTTACTCCAAAGACGGCATCGCTGTGACCTTGTAAAGTAGCGATTAAATTGCTGTCAAGACTCCAAAGCTTGACTGTTTTGTCTTTACTAGCTGAGGCTAGGGTCTGACCATCGGGGCTAAAACTCACCCAGTAAACTGAACTATTATGCCCTTTCAATGTGTGTTGCAAGACACCATCGCGACTACGCCAGAGTTTCACAGTTCCGTCACCACTAGCGGAGGCAATCATCTGGCCATCTGGGCTGAAACTTACCCAGTTAACTGCATCATTATGCCCCGTCAACGTCTTGATGAGAGTACCATCGCGACTCCAGAGTTTTACTGTTTTGTCTTCACTGCCTGAGGCAATCGTCTTACCATCGGGGCTAATACTCACTCCATAAACTCGACTGGTGTGACCGGCTAAGGTATGTTTCAAGTCACCATGGCGACTCCAAAGCTTTACCGTTTTGTCTTCACTGGCCGAGGCAATCATCTGACCATCGCGGCTGAAAACCACTGAAATAACCGGCGCTACGTGCCCTATTAAGGTGTGTAGTACTCTACCGTCAAAACTCCACAGTTTCACCGTTTTGTCATCACTGGCAGTGGCAAGAGTTTGCTCCTTAGGGCTGAAACTCACGGCATTCACCGCATTTTCGTGCCCTTTCAAGGTGTGTAGCACTCTACCGTCAGAACTCCAGAGTCTCACGGTTTTGTCTTCACTAGCTGTAGCGATAAGCCCTTCGGGCATGGCTTTGCTTACCGCCTTACCATCAGGACTAAAACTTACACTATTAACTGGCCCAGTGTGCCCCTTGAAAACTGTTAACGGCGGTTTGTCACGCTGCCAGAGTTTGACTGTGTTGTCGGCACTGGCACTAGCGATCGTCTGGCTGTCGGGGCTGAAACTCACGCCTTGAACTAAATTTCCATGCCCAATTAGAGTATCAATCAACGTGCCGTCACGACGCCAGAGTTTAACTGTGTTGTCCCGACTGGCAGAAGCAATCATCTGACCGTTGGGGCTGAAACTGACGTTGAGTACCTGACTATTGTGCCCCTGCAACGTTTTGTAGGCAATGGTTTGAAACCCGCGCTGTTTGTCACTACCCCAGAGTTTCACGGTGTTATCCCAACTGGCAGTAGCTAGGAGCAAACCATCCGGGCTGAAACTTACACTCGTGACTGGCTGGTTATGGGCTTTTAGGATTTGTAGCTGTTTACCGTCACTACTGTCCCAGAGTCTTACTGTACCATCGGCACTAGCTGAGGCTAGAGTTTGACCATCCGGGCTGAAACTCACACCCCAGACTTTATCCGTATGCCCCGTCAGGGTTCTTTTCAAGACACCGTTGACTCCCCAGATTTTAACCGTATTGTCCCAACTGCCACTGGCAACCGTCTGACCGTCGGGGCTAAAACTGACGCCACTGACGCTGTTGCTGTGCCCAATCAAGGTATGTAGCAACACCCCGTCAGAACTCTAGAGTTTTACGGTTTTGTCTTCGCTGGCAGAAGCAATCATCTTGCTGTTGGGGCTAAAGCTGACGCTATACACTCCCGCTATATGACCGCCAGCACTACGACCTAGGTTTTTGAGCAAGGTACCGTCAGCTTTCCAGAATTTGATGGTGTTATCTTTACTAGCTGAGGCTATGGTTTTCCCGTCGGGACTAAAACTAACGCTACTAACCCAATCGGTATGCTTCTCCAAGCGGTTGTATTCTCTGACTCCATAAACCGCCTGCTGTAAAGCTGTGACCACTCGCATCTGGGTATCAGGAGTTGCCCCTAAAGACTGTTTGAGTTGTTTACCGACTCTTAAACTTTTGAGTAGGGCTTCAAATTGTTTGTTGGAAGTCACTAGGGCTTCTGAGGAAGCGCTGAGGTCACTTAAGCGAGCATTGGTTTCGCCGATTGCTGCCCGCAGACCAAACACTCCGGCAATTAGGGCGAATAAAAAGAACGTTGCTCCTAAAAGCTTGGCATTTCGCAGGCGTTGTTCGAGAACTTGATTGAGCTTTTCTTCAGTACTTCTTTGTTGTGCTGTTGCTTGAGCGAGTTTTGCTAGTAGTTCTTTTTGCCTAACTAATAGCTCTTTTTCTGTAAGTTCGGCACGAAGTTGCTCAATTTCGTCCTGACTTTGTTTATCTTTTTGCCGAAGTTCCTGTAACTCTTGCTGGATATTTAATTCATCTTTCATCCGGATGAAGTCTACCAGATAATCGTGAACCAGTTGATAGCGGTTCGCTGGAACTTCTGGTAAAAGAAAAACTAAGCCGGATTTCTCTAAAATTTCTAAAATTAAATCTAATTTTTGAGATTCTATGCCTGACTCTACACCTAATTCAGCACGAGTTTTGAGTGGGCGATTTTTATTTTCATCAGTCAGTAAAGACAGAACTAGCCAAGCGGAGTTTTCGTTTTCTGGGCCGCAGTCTGTTATGGCTTTTTCCAAAAAACGCTCGACCAGTCTTTGTTTTGGGCCAAGTTTCTGATACTGAGCCAGGGTGGTGATGTTCTCCGCTTGCAGTTGCGCTCCTACTACCTGCAACTCAATGGGACGAACTGTACCTAGTTCTCCAGCTAAATCTTGGACTAAGGCATCAAGTAAAGCGGTTTCTAGGTAGAAATGAGCACGGTTCGTTAGTTTTTCGATAACTGAACGAGCGTCTTCTAAGGAAAAATTTCCTAAACGGTATCGAATATTCTTGGTGAGAATATCATTGTCAATGACTTCTAAGTTAAATTGTTCTATCTCCAATAATTCGTGCAAGTAATCTTGACGAATGGAAAAAATTACTTTAACGAATTCTAAATTGAGAGCATTTTTTAAGAAATCATAAAATTGTCGTCGATGAGAGGGATTAGTTGAAACTGAGAAGAATTCTTCAAATTGATCGAACGTTAGGACAGTTAATAAGTTGCGTTTAGCATTTAGTCGTAACTGGTCAAGGATTTTTGGGATTTTATCTTGATGGTTTGGGATTTCGTTGAAGCTAGCATCAATCAGTTCTTCTCCTTCACTCCCGCCAAAATTTTCTAACGCTTGAGCTAAGGAGTTTCCTAATTCCCTGACCCAATCGGTGTAAACTTGCAATGCCACTGGTAAGGCAATGCGATCGCCTAATGTTCTGTTTTTTAGCGCAGGCACCAACCCAGCATAGACAATCGAACTTTTTCCCACCCCGGATGGCCCGTGAATCACTGTCACTTTGCGATCGGCACGTGTCATCCGTTCGATTAAGCGGTTAACATCTTGCTCACGCCCAGAAGCGGCAATTTCCTGGGCAACCATTTCATCTTGTTCAATGGGTGTCAAGGTTGGGTTAGTAATCAGGCGCTGGGGCTGCAAGCGTGCTGCACCGATAAACGCTCGCAAGCCATACAATTGTTCAGTTGCTCGTTGTTCTTGCTTGAGCCGAAACGCCTCTAAGTATCGACCTTCCTCAAAGTAGAGGGTACGCAATTCTTCTAATAAGTGCAGGTAACGCTGAGGTTCATATCGATGATCGCTTAACTCGATCGCCGACGGGAGTTCCTGGCTTGCTCTTTCCAGCTGATGAACCGCCTCTTCAAGCTGCCCCAATGCTCGCTGCGATTTTACTAAAAATAATTGATATAACTGGGCCAACAAAAATCGATGTAAGCCCTGATGTTGGATCGGCTTGCTTTCGATGTGGGCCAAGATTGAGAGGGCTTGTTGCGCGAAGGCGCGGGCTTGTTCCCACCTTGACTGCTGTAAGGCTACCTCAGCTAGAAAGCCGTAATCTTGAGCCAGTTGCAGTTTTGAGCCAAAGGTTTTGTGTAAAATTACAGCCCTTTGACCCCAGATTTGCAAGGTGTCCCAAGCTTTCAGGCGTTCTAGTACCTCGACAAGTTGAGTAATAAATCGAGCAACCAAGTCTTGACGCCCTGCCTGTTCAAAGACATCAATACATTGTAAAAGATAAGGCCATGCTTCTTCCCAGTGGCGCTCTCTTTGAGAGCGATGCAAGTCAGCATTGCGGCAATAACATAAGCCGATATAAAATAACACGGCTCCTTGACGATCTAACTGATTGCTGGCTCGCCAAAACCTCAAGCTTTTCTGGTAACGAACTAACGCAGAATCAATGTAATCATTGGCATAGTCATATTGACCAAAGACAAATTGCAGACTGGCATCTAGTTCTGGCTTGATTATTTGTTGGCGACTTTGCAAATCCTTGAGGGCAGAATCGATTTCTAAGCGAGACCGACAACCATCAGCTAAATTTAGGGAGTATTGATGCAGACAAACGCGCCAAGGTGCATATCTACCGCTACCAGCACTCAATACGGTATTGAACAGAGAGTTAGCTTTTTGCTGAAGGAAATCAATTAACTCGTCGGTACCGATTTCAAACTTAATGGGTGTGGCAGCCCAACTGGCGAAATCGGGCGCAAACTTCACGAACTTTTGCAGCACCTCATCATTCATCCACAACACTAGAGGGCAAGGCAGGCGTTTGCGAAACTCATCCCGTACTTGGTTGGAGGATGTCAGCAGGTCTTCGAGAGCAACTACAGACTCTAAATCTAAAATAAATAGAGCGGGATAGGGTTCATGGGTAGGACATGACACGCCCTGCCTGAGGCTTTGGATGGTTGTGTAGAGAGTAGTTACTGATTCTGGTAGAACTATCTCTTGAATGTTGTAGTGGTTGTTGCTGCGTTTTCGCAGCTGACGTAAGAGGCGATCGCGCAGACGTTTATAATTGCAACGCACTAACACGAGGGAAAATTCCCCCCGTGAAAGTGCGATCGCTCGATCAAGAGCGTTTAATGATTGTTCGTTGTATGCGGCGATGTCTTCTGGTCGGTAGGATTCAACCATAGTTGAAATTTCTTCGCCTCTTCTAAAGCTGGATTAATCGCAAACCAACGCCCCTCGCGATCGCGATATTCAAAAACAAACATGCTTCGCAGCAGGGTTTGGTATTCGATATCTCCTTTAACAGTTTGCTGTTGCACCACCTTAAACAGCAACTCCCACTCATCATCATCAATAGCTGAAGTCAAAGTATCCCGACGTTCTCGAATCACACGTTCTAAACACTCGCGAGAAATAGGAGGGTCTTCTTGTCTGAGACAATCAAATAGTAGACCTAGCAAGTTCCGCACATGACCGCCACTGACGCGACACAGCCGATCTAAGGTGTTTGCATCTTCAAAAACCTCTGTGATCAACTCTAGCTGTTTGGCGATCGCTTCGTCAGGAAAAGCTCTCGCCAGCACCATTTGACGCAGCAAATCCATACCATCCTGAAATTCCTCGCCGCCCCTGTGTCGGACTGGCACCATCGGCAAAACTTTGGGAGGTATCCCACCACCTAAGCGATTAATTAAGGTTTCGACATCATTTGAGAAAATCAACGCCAGCGGAATCGTATAGACAACGTGGCAATTGAGTCGGCGTAATTGCTCACCCCGGTCAATAAATAAATACTCTGGCGGAGTGCGCCCGGAAGGCAATAGACGAATATCCACCCGGTCTAAATTATCTACAATCACTACTAATCCAGCTTTACCACGTCGCTTGAGTTCAGTGGTTGCACGTTGTAGTAGTTCTTTATTGATAGATTCCAAAATCCCGGCGGTGCGAGGTTCCAAGTATTCCCTCAACCGCCGCCTTAGTTGGGGACTTTCTTTAGTTTTGGCAGTGATTTTACCAATTCCAACTGATAGTTCTGCTTCTGCTTCTATGTCGATTGGCGTTTGCAAAAAATCAACAATCTCGGTAAAGAGATTGGTAAAGTAGCTAGGTTTGAGCCTGATTTTAATTGTTTCGAGACTTTCACTCACCTGACGAGCAACGCTGAGCAAAATATCTGTAATATCAACATCAGCCATGTCCAGGTCTTGAGAGGACTCAAAATAAACGACATGAAACCCCTCTTGCTCTAACTCTGATTTGAGCTTGAGCAATTCTGTAGACTTACCACAGCCAATATGCCCCGTGAATAGCTGGCAGGTCGGCTCATTGGGTGAAATGAGCGTAATTGTCCGTTTGAGTGACTCAATGATTTTGCTACCTCTAACTGAGGAAAAATCAATATAGTATCGTTGGTCTTCGACCTCCCCCACAACCAGGGGTTTGCTGGGATTACAGGCTCTATAAAATCTTGGTAGATCTATTCCCATAAGAAGTCATCTTCCTTCTTTATTTTCATTTCAGAACGCTACTACGTCCCGCTTTGCTGCTAGAGCACCATGATGTGAAACGCCATCGCGCTGGAGTTTTCCTGAAACAGAAAAGGTCTATGCAGAAAAAAGATGCCCCTTTATTTTTTCTTGTCACCACATATGCCTAACCAACTACATTCATCTTTTCGTTGTTGATCATCTTTAGCGGCTAGGAAAAGCGGTGGAGGTTGTTGTGTATCGAGTTTAACCTGAGAAGTTAGGAGAGTTGGTCTGGTAGACTGGAGGTCTCCTTGATTAATGACCCTAACATTCCCGAAACTCTGACCTGCCCCGATTAGCAATATAGGCAAGGCCATACTAATACTCAACAATTTGGCGTTCATCCTTTTCTAGCAAGTCCTAGCGCGACTGAGAACAGTTACTGCTCATCAGTATGTTTACTTACTACTATTCTTGTGCGATCGCCCTGACTCAGGATGATTTCGACGGATTTTTGTAAAGATCGGTTATATTTCTCTTTTAAAAATGCTAACCTAAAAGATTACTTTTGCTTGATAAAAACCCAAGTGCGCTCTCTTGTCTTACTACCCAAGCCAAAACTGAAACCTGATTACAAAGGATTCGGTAAACTGTAACCCAGTTTGTCGAGAGCAGTGCGGAACTTGATTTCTGATGCCGTTGGCACGACCAAAGAGCGATCGCCTGCCCACAATACGGCTTAGTCCGCCCCTCATCCATAGGACTTACGCAAATTTCCTTTTGAAAGGCTATATGTAAGGGTGAACGGCCGTTCACCCCTACTATATGTGGTATCCATCACTATTGAGTTACCCCGCAGCAACCAATTTATTGTAGAAGCTCTTCAACTTATGATTCAGCGGATTGGCGAGGGAGGTTTCCCATGAAAGTCACCATCAGAGATAGCCAGATTCTCAAAACCATAGAGCCTGATAAGCTAGCCGAACACCTCCAGAAAACTGGCTGGCATCAAGACCGTCCGCTCAATGAAAATAGCGTTATTTGGGTCAAAGACTATGCTAGTGAGCCAGCTGAAGTTCTCTTGCCTCTCAACCCTGAACTGATCGACTACGCCGCCCGAATTAGTGATGCGCTCAAGACATTGGAAGTAGTGGAGCAACGTTCCCAACTGGAAATCCTCAGTGATCTCTTCACCTGCACCTCAAACATCACCATTCAGGGCATCGTTACCAACCTGCAAGAAGGAGCTACAGCTGGGAGAGTAACTCTCATGGGCGTTGTCTTGGATAAGCTGCGGCGAATTCAGCTCGAACTAACTGAACCTGTCTACGAACTTGCCGTCAAAGCCTATCAAGCCAGAATTCCGGTCATCTGCCAAGGTGATCTGAAAAAACAAGATCGCTCCTTTGTGTTGCAAAACCCCCATCACTTCACTTTAGATTTAGATGCATGGGTAGGTTGAGTAGAACAGGTAACGCTTGGAACTGCTTAAGTACAAAAGTGTGCCGTTTCTCCCCCTCTCCCCCTCATCTTCGGTGACCCATTGAGCGACGCTTAGCCCCTACCCCTACTCTGACTGCCATTCCCCTTGAACCACAAATGCCGCCCAGTAATAAGGGGCTTTCCACGCTTGAGTTTTCCACATTTCTAACTGTGCTGCTCTCAGTGCCGCTACAGGATTGACGCCTTTTCGGAGCATTTGTTGGTAAAACTTATTCATCAGTTCTGCTGTTGCCACATCTTTAACACTCCATAAACTCACCACCACTCGCTTGGCACCAGCATACATAAAGCCTCTTGTCAACCCCATTAGCCCTTCTCCTTTAACTTCTTGTTGAATTTCTCCCTGCTCATCTAATCCAACTAATCCCGTTTGACAGGCACTGAGGACGATAAGTTCTGCTGGCAGATTGAGGTTGAAAATATCGTGGAGACGCAGGAATCCATCAGTATCTGCGCCTTTTTCATCCACTAGAGATAGCACTAATCCTGACAATTCTGGATGGACGGTATTGAGGAGTCCGTGAGTAGCAAAGTGGATGGTTCGATACTGGGCTAACTCTGGGCTAGTGGCTGTGGCACGAGAAGCTGCAAAGTCAAAGGCTTGTTTGCGCCCAGAAGCATCGGGAACAAGGGCGAGAATTTGCTGGGCTTCGGTGCGGGTGTACTTGAGGCGATCGAGGGCGACACCGATGTCTAAGGCAGAACGTTTTACCTCAGAGGGAATTGTTGTGGTGTTGTTTGGCTGGGGTTGGGAGGAAAGGATGCGATCGTCCTCACGGGTAAAGATGGGATCGGCAATGACAGCAAGTGTTTTAGGAGCAGGGGTGCGCCCTTTGAGTTCACGGCGTAGCACGGCTATGGTTGAGGCTGAGGGCAAACTCACAATTTCGTGTTGTAGCAGGAGGGGTGAGTAAGAGTTCTCATCCGTCAGAGGTTTAAACCCCTGGCTCATAGCTAAAGTCCTCTTAAGAGGACTGTTTATCAGGTTTTGAGTTGTCTTTAGACGACTTGGGCTATGAGCTAGGAGATGAATCTCTTGGCGGGATGTGGGCAGAAGCGATGCTTGATTGTTCTCAGGTATCGGTAGTGCGGCGAAAGGAATACTCTGCAATTGACCATCGCTGACGATAAGTAAGCGTTTTTGTCCCAATTGAGAAGCTACGGGTGCTAGTAGCATCTGGCTCAATTTCATTCCTACTTCTGGACTACCCATTTGCTCGGTTTTGAGCTGATTGTAAAAAGCTTTGGCTGCGGCTTCGATATCGGCGCGTTTGGGGAGTTCGTAGCTGGTGATGCTTGTCTTGGTGACTGCCCAAAGATAGCTGCGCTCATTTCCTAGAGAGTATTCCAAAAGCAGGGTGTTGTCATCGAGTACTTGCTCCTGAATCTGTTGCAGAGTGAGAGGTTCTGGATATTTCAGGTTGGCATAGCGAGGGCTAGTTACTCGAAGTTCAGCTTTAACACGGTCAAGGTCTCTTACTAAGAATGCAATTTGTTGTGTGAGTTCGGTCAACTGTTTGTTTGTATATTGACTGTTAAGCAGTTGTACTCGGTTTTGTTCTAGCTCGTTGAGTTTCTGGTGTAGGGTGCGTTCTTTCTTGAGTAACTCTGAATCTACTCCTTGACGAATGTCAGTATTCGCTTCAGTTAGAAGGTCTAATAGACTGCGAGCACGGGCACGTTCACTGGCGTGGAGGGCTTTGGCATCGTAGCCGCCATGAGGACTTTTTTTGTGCAGTTGCATCAACAGGTCAATGTAGAGTTTGTAATAATCCTGTTTTGAAGAAAGAAACGAGGTACGCACTCTTTCACTAATGATGCTGCTACGAATCTCTTCTATCAATTCGAGCGCTGTTTCCATGTCAGTCAGTGCTTCTGTGAAACTACCCAGGTCTCGCTTCACGAAAGCAATGTGGTAGAGGGCTTGGGCTTCGGTTTCAGTGTCTACTTCTTTGCTTACAGGCAAGGACTGCTTGAAGTAGTTCAAGGCAGTTGGTTTGTTCCCTAAATAGAAGTAAACCAAGCCCAGGCTATTCAGGGTTTTAGCTTCCTGTATCTTATGAGCTACTTTTCGTGACAGTTGCAATGATTGGTTATAGTAGTCGAGAGCTTTCTGAAAGTCCTTTATATTTGTTTCAGTGTAAATCGCGGCAATAGTGTACAAGATTTCGGCTTGCTCTGCCGTATCTCTCAATTCTTGTAACAACAGCAAAGATTGGTTCAAGTATTGCAAGGCTGTCTGAAAGTCTTTTAATTCAAAGTAAAGCACGGAAAGTGTTCTGAGAGTGTTGGCTTCTCGTGCCTTATTACCTACTTTTTTGTAAAGCAAGCGGGCTTCCTCAAACTTTTGAATGGCTTGTCGCGACAACGACTCTGCTGTTCCTTGTCGTAATATTTCTAATCCTTCCGACTCTCGGATCATAGCGTCACGAGACTCTGGAAAAGTTATGACATAGAGAGATTGGAGGGTTTTACGGATATCATCTGCTGCTTTGGAGTCGCCCAAGTCACGATAGATTGGTAGTGCTTGGTTGAAATAGTTTATCGCTTGAGCACCGTCATGTAAGTTCCCGTAGGTGTTGGCAATTACGCTAAGGATAGAGGCAACTTGAGCGCGTGCATCGATGTCGCTGTTTGGGGAATTGGCGATCGCATTATACAAAGCAAGTGCTTCTTGCCATTTGGCGATCGCAAGTCGCTGAGAATCTTCCCCAGGTTGCAAAGCCAATTGATTGGCCTCCATAAACACTCGTTCCGCAGCAAATCGCTTTTGATCTTGTTGAGTTGGAGTGCGTAACGCCTCAACCCTCACCTCATAGCGTCCAGTATCCGGATTTTCTGGTTCTTCAAATCGGCGCACTTTCAATTGATAGTTACCGCTTGCTGGCGCTATCACCGATATTGGTTCTGGCCCAGAAGCGCCATTAAAACTATTTGAGATAGTTAGTTGCTTACCATCCGGACTATAAAGAATCACTTCTACGTCGATGTCTTTTTGCTCGACAATAACGTGCAGATACTGACCTGTTTGTAGAGTTATCTGGTAATTGTGAGTTTCATTGCTATTGAGAACTCTTTCAAGGGGCTTGCTTGGTTCTAGATTGAGAATATCTGAATTGCTTTGGGCTATGCTTATACCGTTTTGGATTTTGGATTTTAGATTTTGGATTTTGAAAGTCTTGCCAGTAGCTGGTTTCAGAAACTCAAATGTGGCAAGTTTCAACCCAATTGGTATTACGCCTATCTGCTTTGGTGTCGCAGCTACAGACTCTGACCACACTAAAACACCAATAAATAGAGCTAAACTTCGATGAACTATACCTGAGAAGGATGCGCGGCGTGACAACACAAACAGGGGTAAATGCTAAGTTTTCATCTTAATTATCGCCATTCGGTTCAAAACCCCACAGCGAGTAGCTAAAGTCCGTTCAAAACGGACTGAATACAATTGGGTGCGTCTTTTAGCTGGGATGCCAGCGTGATGGGGGATCGTCTTGTTGATTATAGGCTTCCAATGAGGCGATCGCTGTTCCATTCAAATGATGCAACTTCTGATTTTGAACATAGGTTACCGCTTGCTCCAGTTGCTTACTCCCCAGAGAAAACACACCATATCCTTCCTGCCAAGCAAATTTATCTTTTGAAGCCGATAAATCTTGATTCAGGTGATAGGCACTACTACCTTTTATATTTTTGACCGAAAAATTGGGATACAAGCCCCGTCCTTCTAGGACGGCTGACGCTTTTTCGTTCCCCAAACAAGATGGTAGTACAGTCGCCAGAGAGCCATGCAGGTTTTTCGTTGTGGTTCTGCATAAATTTACATCAACTCAAAATCCCCGTGAGACTCAAAACAAACTCAGGCAAAACATCCTCTCCTGACAACGTGGCGGGGTTGTTCAACACTTCCACATCTTGCCCCTGACGATAGATTTCAACCTTTCGATTTTGAATATCAATTAACCAACCCAACCTAGCCCCGTTATCCTTGTATTCCTGCATTTTGACTTGCAGGGGTTGGAGTCGATCTGAACTGGAGCGCAATTCTACCACCAAATCCGGACAGACATTGGCATACGTTTGCTTTTGCTCATCAGTCAGGGAGTCCCATCTTTGCTGACTAACCCAGGAAGCATCAGGAGAGCGATCGCTTCCATTAGGTAAACTAAATCCAGTAGAAGAGTCAAAGGGAATGCCCTCACCCCCAAGTTCCTCAACCCACTTGACGAGTTGATAGGTAATCTTGGCGTTGCGCTTGCCCGTTTCCCATCCCGTGGGTGGATTCACAATCAATTCTCCTGTAGCCGTTCTTTCCAGTCTTAAGTCTTGGTTGGCTGTTGCTAGTTCGACAAAATCAGCATGACTGAGGGAAAGCTTGAGGTTTAATGGGAGGTTGAGCTGTATGCAGTCTGTTGGTGTGGGTATCTGAACTGTTTCAGCTGCTGTCATCGTTTTCTCCTGACAGTTCTAGAAAAGTGGCAGATGACCTTAACTATAACAATGAATTTTCTTTGACTTATTAAAAGAGTTAGACGACAGTTTAGAGGAGCTTCAGCGGTAGTACGCGAAAAAGCGATCGCTCTATGATTTATCACACTTATCTACCTCGACCACCCCTATCGCAGTTCGTAGCGTTTTTGTGGTCTAGCGAAGGGGACGACCTGCCGAAAGCACAGGTACGCTTGCTGCCGATAGGTTCGATGGAGTTGGTCATCAACCTGCGCGAGGACGCTATACCCCTATTTGATCAGCACAGTCGGGCACAGTGCGGCAGCACAGGCGGCAGTAGGATATGCGGCATTCATTCTGAAGGCTTCATCATCGACAACCATAGCCAGGTTGGTGTCATGGGTGTGCATTTCAAACCGGGCGGCGGGGCCCCGTTCTTCGGGCTTCGGGCTAGCGAACTGCACAATCAGATTGTATCGCTTGACCCATTGTTGAATCGCCGTGCTGGAGAACTACGCGATCTGCCAGAGGCGGCAGCGCTTCGCGATCGCTTACTGGAAACTCCAACAAGAGAAACTCGCTTCCTCGTTTTGGAGCGTTTTCTCCTGAATATGATGGCGCAACCACTTGAACAATACTCAGCCGTTGATTTTGCGTTACGGGAGTTTCAGAAGTCGCCCACACCCACAGTTAGCGAGGTGACAAACCAAATTGGTTTCAGTGCCCGCCATTTCAACCAACTATTCCGCAACCAAGTAGGGCTAACGCCTAAGCTGTTTTGTCGTATTCAGCGCTTACGGCAAGTCCTTTACCTTCTGGCTGGAAAAAAACAGATCAATTGGATGGATGTTGCTTTAAAGTGCGGTTACTTCGATCAGGCACACTTCATTCATGATTTCCGTACTTTTGCAGGTTGTACTCCTACGGACTATCTTGAACAACGGGGCTTTCATCCCTGCCATGTTGTGCTGCCGGATTGAGGTCAGTTTTTTACAATCCTGCCGCATTTCTTATGCGCCACAATACGAGGCGACACAACCCTTGAGGTGGCTTTCGATGGAATCACTACAGGAATTTCTGAGCCAAAACAAGAAGAGCGATATTTTTACGCTTGCTCAATATATTGAGGGTCATATTGCCCAAAATTGGCAAATTCTGCTTCACAAGCATAGTGATAAGTTGTTACGCGCATTCAACAAAGCAGGTGATATGGCGTATGGAGCGTACCTGAACTTCCTGTTTCGGCCGATTCACCAGCAGCTAAAACAAGCCCAATTACACCCAGAACCCAGATTTCCTGGCGATTTCAACATATCAAGAGAATGGGGTACCAAGGAAGAAACCAACCAACAGCGTTGGATGTGGAGTACCATCAAGTCAACACAAGGAGAATCACTGGGAACCATTGTCACCATTACTTTTCACGATCACACTCAGTTTCGTGTCCCTCAAAAGCCTGAGATTATCGCCTTGACAGAAACCAACAAGGAAACTGTTGTAGAGGCGCTTTCGCACCGTAGTGCTGACTTCAAGAATGCTCTCGAATTCAAGATTGAGTACGCAGAGTACCTGCGAAGCTTAGAAAGTCAAGATTGAAGCTGTAGAGTACAAGTAGCAAGCATCGGCAACAGAACTACTCCAGTTTGTAAAATAACAGGTAAAAGCGGCGTGACTAGCTCTGTGGCAGGTAAACTCAGATGGTACAAACTCCCACCAAAATCTTGACGCTGGAAGAGTTTCTGAAACTTCCGGAAACTAAGCCTGCTAGCGAATACCTGGATGGGCGTATTATCCAAAAGCCGATGCCTCAGGGAGAACACAGCGCGATTGAGACTGAGTTGGCAGCAGCAATCAACTCATTACTCAAACCGCAGCACATTGCACGAGCTTTTTGTGAACTTCGCTGTACCTTTGGCGGACGCTCAACTGTGCCTGACATCTCTGTATTTACCTGGGCACGGATACCGCGCAAGGAAAATGGAGGGGTTGCAAATGTTTTTGCGATCGCGCCAGATTGGACAATTGAAATTCTATCGCCCGACCAAAGCCAGACGAAAGTAACGAAAAATATTCTGCACTGTCTGAAATATGAAACCCAAATGGGATGGCTAATTGACCCGGAAGAACTTTCTGTGTTTGTCTATTTGTCAGATCGACCAACAGATGTTTTCGATGAACCAGACGCGCTTCTGCCAGTACCAGAATTTGCCAAGGATTTCAGTCTCACTCTAGGAGACTTGTTTGATTGGCTACTCGATTGAGCGATTGAGTCTACTGAAGGCTAGCACTACGAGTCAGATTACTTGTTATTGCCTCCTTCCTGGGGCTTATTCAAGAGTGGATTGCAGACTTTTGGGCTAGCATTTGAGGGATTATTAACAAAACAATGAAGTGGAAACTACTAACGTATTAGATCTAGTTGCTGGTGGGCTAGCCGTCGCTATCTTAATCGGTGGTCTAGTCATGCTATTTAAAGGTATATCAGCATTTGGAGACAGAGGTAAATAGAACATTCCTGACGGGGTGACAACTCCATCAAAAATTACGCTTCGCGTGGGATGGGAACTTGCTGATGAGATAGACAACCAATGCCTTTCCTTCTCTAAATGCATCCTCTTGGGGAGAGCTGGGCAAGCTCAGTAGTGACTAGGATGAGAGTAGTAGTCACATAGTATGTGCAGCAGGCTCATAGCGTTCAAAAAGCCCAGTGGCAGGAGGTACGATTTTGAGAGATTCTTTGCCTGAGACTGACTCCCACAATTCTCCTGGTTTCGACCAAGAGATAGACCACGCGATTTCCAGCGTTGAAGAAATTCAGGCAGAACTGAACTATAAACAGGCACAAGACACACTACAACAGTTGGTGACCAATCTCGACCTGACGCCCCAAGAGCAAGCGGGTTTAGAGGCAGAGATTGAAGACTTAACCCACCTGCTGAACAAGCTAGAACATACCTGTGTACAGATTGCCGCCTTTGGCATGGTGGGACGGGGTAAATCCTCGATTCTCAATGCCCTATTAGGTCAACCTGTATTTGAAACAGGTGCGCTGCATGGGGTTACTCGCGATAGTCAGTATGCTAACTGGCAGGTGAGTCAGGAAACTGTGGGGAACACTGATCAAGATATTTTACGAGTCGCCCTACCCAGTGTTGGTAATTCTCGTATTCAGCTGATAGATACACCGGGAATTGATGAAGTAGATGGTGAAACTCGCGAAGCTTTAGCCCTGACAGTCGCTAAACAAGTTGACCTGATTCTATTCATCATCTCTGGTGACATGACTAAGGTTGAACATGATGCCCTCTCTCAATTGCGGGAGATTGGCAAACCAATGTTGCTGGTGTTCAACAAAATTGACCAGTATCCTGAGGCTGACCGACAAGCAATTTACCTCAAAATTAGGGATGAACGGGTAAAACAGTTGCTTTCTCCAGATGAGATTGTCATGGTTGCCGCTTCGCCTTTGGTAGCAACGGCAGTAAAAAGACCTGATGGTAGTAAGGGGATACAGCGCCGTCCTGGGACTCCGCAGATTCAAGATTTGAAGCTAAAAATCCTGGAGATTTTGCACCGAGAAGGCAAATCTTTGATTGCTCTCAACACGATGCTTTATGCCGATAATGTCAATGAGCAGTTGGTCAAGCGGAAAATGACGATTCGTGAGGAAAGTGCTAATCAGATTATCTGGCAAGCGGTGATGACAAAAGCGATCGCGATCGCACTTAACCCCATTACCTTTGTAGACCTCCTAAGCGCTACGGTAATTGATGTAGTCATGATTCTGACCTTATCTCGCTTGTACGGCATTTCCATGACCCAGCAAGGAGCTGTAGGATTACTGAAAAATATCGCCATTAGCATGGGTGGTTTAAGTATCAGCGAATTGGTAGCAACGCTGGGATTGAGTTCTCTCAAAGGTTTGTTGGGTCTTTCTGCGCCAGCGACGGGTGGGGTGTCTTTAGGGCCTTATCTTTCTGTGGCGCTGACTCAGGCTGGGGTGGCTGGTGTTTCTTCGTATGCGATCGGACAAGTGACTAAGATGTATTTAGCCAATGGCGCATCTTGGGGACCTGATGGGCCAAAAGCTGTAGTCAGTCGCATTCTCTCTTCCCTGGATGAAACTTCAATTCTCAATCGCATTAAAGGAGAATTGAGAGCGAAACTCAATGAACACGGATTGAAGGTGAAAACGCGGTAAGCTATGTGCCTATCGTTTTTCTCCCTGTAAGCCAATAAGTCATCATTTCTCCCTTTCCCTTGACAAAGGTAGCCCCTCGTGCTTCAAACAAATATTGATCTTTCAATCGTTCATAGGTAGCCGCTGTCACTTGAATTCGCCCTGGTACTCCAGATGATTCCATTCTCGATGCCACGTTGACAGCATCACCCCATAAGTCATAGATGAACTTGTGTCTGCCAATCACTCCTGCTATAACGGGCCCAGTGTTGATGCCAATTCGGATTTTGAAGGGTTCACCGATATCAGTTTGGAAGCGGTTAATGGATTGTTGCATGTCTAAGGCCATTTGAGCGATCGCTTCTGCATGATTGCTCATCGGCGTCGGTAAACCCCCTACCACCATATAGGCATCCCCAATCGTTTTTATTTTCTCTACGCCATGCTGCTGGGCTAGTTGGTCAAAGTCTGAGAAAATCTGATTGAGTAAGTTGACTAGTGCGATCGGCTCCAAACGAGCAGATAGAGGAGTAAAGCCTACAAGGTCAGAAAACAGAATCGTAACATCATCAAAATGCTCAGCGATGGGTGCCTCGCCTCCCCACTCTCCTATCAAACGTTGGTCTTGTTTCAACCGATTAGCGATGAGCTTTGGCAAAATATTGAGTAGTAAACGCTCAGACTTTTCTTGTTCTATACGCAACGCTTCCTCTGCTTGCTTGCGCTCAGTAATATCACGCGCCACCCAGATGACAGAGTGTTCTGAAATTGGCGCAATGCCAGCTGTAAACCAAACCTCACGCTCACCTAAAGATAGAGTGTAATCATAGTTGATTATTTGCTGGGTATCCAAAGCGTGACGAATTTTTTTTAACCAAATCTCGCCACTTTCTTCCTGAAAAAATTGTTCTATTGTTTGACTGATTGGGTCAATTTCAGCGGTGTACAATCGAGCCGGATTCGTTGGTGCAACTTCTATATTTTCTATAATGTTTTCTTGAACATCAAGGATTAGGATAATATTAGTCATTGCCTCAAAGAACAACCGCATTTTATTCTCAGAAGTGCGGAGCTTCTCCTCTAGCAATTTGCGCTCTACAATTTCCTCTTGCAGTTGAGTATTAGCTATAGTCATTTCTACCGTTCGTTCTGCAACTTTCTGCTCTAGAACCGCATTTAATTGTTTCAGTTCTTCATTAATTTTTTGTAAGACTTCATTTTGCTCAGCTAATTGTTGCTCCTGAGCATAAGTCCGTAAGGCTTCTGTGACAGTCAAACGCAAGTCAGCAGCCTCCCAAGGTTTGGTAATGTAACGATAAAGGTTGGCAAAGTTAACTGCATTACCCACTGCCTCAGCACTTGCCTGTCCGGTTAAAAGAATTTTTAAAGTTTTAGGATATTGAGCATGAATCTTTTTGAGGAGTTCATCCCCTCTCATTCTCGGCATAATTTGGTCAGAAATAAC
This sequence comes from Coleofasciculaceae cyanobacterium CTOTU46601, assembly GCA_031970155.1. Classification (GTDB taxonomy): domain Bacteria; phylum Cyanobacteriota; class Cyanobacteriia; order Cyanobacteriales; family Coleofasciculaceae; genus DALYIW01. The sequence continues at coordinate 23,611 of DALYIW010000022.1, forward strand.
CAGAGGAATGTCTACGCCGTTGGCTTGTAATTCAGCAAAAATCTCTAAGGCTTCCTCACCACTTTCGGCTAATTCAATATCATAATTATTTCCCAAATAACGAGATAGCTGAATCCGGAGACTCATCAGCACCATGTTTTCATCATCTACAAGAACAATCGCTGGTTTACTCATTCATTCCCTCCAACCTTAATGCAATGATTTCGATTAAGTGACTTCATCTCATAGCTGAGGTAGGTAGCCATGTAGGTTGGCGTACTTTCAGGTTCGTTCAACAGTCTGTTTAACGGCTTGTGCCGTTAACAGTACCTATTTATTATCCTGTTATCTGGTAATTGGCGGCATACTTAACATTTTGCACCCCGTTCGTCAACTGTAGGGTAAGCGGTGCTACCAACACGGCTATTTACCAGACAGATGCCATGAACGATACCAACAATGAAGGTCTGAAAATCTCTCTTTTCCGACTCTCGGTTCCCAACTCTATATTTCTAATACACTCAAAGTCACTTTAATAAATATCTATTAATTTACTGAGACTTTATAAAAATACTTAACCATAAAGCTTGTGCAAATTGTCAGAATAAAAGTTTTAAGGAGTCAAGAAGTCTAAATGTTCACCGGGTTGCTCACGCAACTCTTTCAAAGTACCTTGAGTTTGCAACTTACCTTGATTGAGTAGCACAATCCAATCTGCCCGATTGATAACTCTAGGGCGGTGGCTAATCAGAATTGTGGTTTGTCCTTGCCGATGAAACAACAACTTGTCTAGAACTTGAGCTTCACTTACTGGGTCGAGTCCAGCTGTTGACTCATCCAAAATTAAGATAGGTGGATTAGATACAATTGCTCTGGCTATGGCTAATCGTTGCCGTTGTCCACCAGAAATATTTGCGCCAAATTCACCTAAGACAGTTTGATACTTATCAGGTAGCTGAGTAATAAAATCATCAGCCTCAGCAATCTGGCAAGCTGAAACAATTTGTTCAAATGTGACATGAGGAGAACCTAAACGGAAGTTCTCAATAATCGTACGACTCCAAAAATGAGGCTCTTGAGGAACCAGAATCACCTGTTGCCTTAGACAATCAAGAGATAAATCTTGCAAGTTATACATGCCGATGCGGATATTACCAGACTGTAGTGAATATAAACCTGCAATCAGTTTTGCTAAGGTGCTTTTCCCACAGCCTGACTTACCAATCAAGGCGGTAACTTGCCCACCAGGAATTTTTAGAGAAAAATCGTCAAGGAGTTTAACTCTACCTATGTGGTGAAAATTGAGATTTGTACAAATGATGTCAGCGTCACTCGCAAATCTAGCAAAAGGCTTTTGAGTATCGCCTTGATTTTCTTGGGTGGAGTCGATAACTTCTGTGAGACGCTGGACAGCTGTTTTCACCTGTACCAATTCATTGACAAGCCCAATAACAGTACCAATGAAACTGCCGAAATTTCCATTCATGCTGTTAAAAGCTAACAGCTGACCGATACTCAATTCTTTATTAATCACCAAACTGCTGCCAAACCAGAGCAACCCAACGCCACCGATACTAGAAACGAGTCCAGAGAAGATGTTATTGATAATGCCTATTTGAATTGTGCGGAAAGTGACATTAGCAAGGCGACCAAAGCGGCTTTGTAACTCTTCCCAAAATTGGGGAGCAGCTGTAGTAGTTTTAAGAGTTAGGGCACCTTTAAAGGTTTCTACTAAAACGCCTTGATTTTCTGCCTCTAAGACTAATAACGTCCGAATTTTTTGTTGCAGTGTGGGCAAGAAAATAACGGTAGATAATGTCCTTAAAATCGTAATACCGACAGCCACGGCTGTAAGTTTCCAGCTGTAGAACAGCATGAAACCAAAAGAAACAATAGAAATAAATAACTGGCTGGGCAGACTGACAACAACTTGAGCAACTAACTGATTAATCTCTTGAATATCTCGCAGTCGGCTGACTATTTCACCACTGCGCCGAGATTCGTAGTAAGCCAACGGCAGTTGCAGGATAGCTCTACAAAATTCTAAGATTAGTCCTAACTCTAAGCGCTGAGCAAAATGAGAAATCAGGTTAGACTGCACCAGGGCGAGGCTACTTGACATCAAGTTCATGACTACAACGGCAATCACCACACCCGTAAGCAGCTGAGTATCTCCCCGAACTAAGACATCATCTGTGAGGATTTGAATCAGGAAGGGAGACGTGAGGGAGAGTAAACCGAGGACGAGATTAATTAAAAATGCCTCAGTTAGAATGTTGCGGTAAGTCCAGACGGGTTTAAAGAAACGACCAAAACCGCCGATTTCATCATCAACTTGGTCAAAGAAGCGAACTGGGTCTGGTTCTAGTAATAGCATCATGCCATTTGGCCAGCCAGCGAGTAGCTCTTTTTTAGAGAGGTAACGAATGCCAACACCTGGGTCAGCAATTACATATTTCCTTCCCTTTTTCCCATACAAAACTACCCAGTGATGACCTTTCCAGTGAATGATGGCTGGCAGGGGTACTTCTTTGATATGGTCTATGAGTTGTGGTGAAGCTTTGACACCTCTGCCATTAAGACCGAGTGCCTCTGCCCCACGCCTGAGACCGAGTAATGTAGTCCCCAGCTGCCCCGTGCCCACAGCTTCACGGATACGGTTGAGAGTAAAGGTACGACCGTAGTGTTTAGCAATGGTAGCAAGGCAAGCGGCTCCACAGTCTTCTTCGCTGTGCTGGAGAATATTTTGGTATTTCATCTGACCTCTAGCATCCCTTGGATAGGCAGGCTTTGACATAGATTATCAAAAACACTTGCTAGCGCTGCTATTGATAGCGGTTTTCTATTGCATCAGGACTTACGCAGAACCTCTACATGTAAGGTGGGCACTGCCCACCCTACTACTAGCAGTAGCGTTTAAATCAGCAATTTGCGTAAGTCCTGTGCATGTACCACACGGGGTAGGGGCACGATGTATCGTGCCCCTACAAAGAACTAAAATTTAGCGGCTTCAAAAGCTAAAAATACCTTAAGATTTTGCTGATAAATAATTTTTGAAATTTTTCTAAAACCCCTCAAATCTTAAGTTGATATAAAGCTATAAATCTGGTGTAAAGCGTTACGAAATTCCCTGAATTTACTCTATAGAGTGTGGCGATATAACTCTAGTTTGTGATTCAGGGAAATGGAAGAAAGCGCAAAATCTGATACAGAAAGTTCAGTTTGGTTCACAGAACTGACAGATACTGAGATGGAAGCTATCACGGGTGGCTTATTGACCAACGATGTATTAGACGGTTGGTTGACCGCTTACAAAAATGGAACTTTGCAAACCATCACTGTAGCGGCTAGGCTCCAAAGAGAATCGAGATCCCCAGACTCGTTAACCAATACGGCGGTTATTGGACTATGGTTTTACAATCTACCTCCAGAGGACAAGAGAACGGTAGTTGGCGCTGTAGCTAGCGCTATTGTAGATTTCGCGGCAAGTTACTTGCGCCTAACCTGAAGAGGTGTAGATAGAAGTTTGGTAAAATATCTGCCAGTTTATTCGTTATGATTTGAACTTATCCTATTGAAAATAGAAGGGCTTTTTAGATTTGGATGCTAGGCAACCCTAACCCAGATTTTCTGCGTCCAGCCACTAGCGATGAATTTCTCCCCCCAATTAGTTTGTGGACAACGTTAGGGGGTCTGTTTTTAGTGGGGACATTTGGCGCTGCCTTCACTCTAGCGGCTGTCACTCCGTATAAGATTACGGTTAAAGCTGCTGCGATCGTGCGTCCAGTGGGAGATGTGCGAATTGTTCAGGCGTCTGCGGAAGGAACGGTTAAAAGCATTACTATCAAAGAAAATCAGCGGCTGAAGCAGGGAGATGCGATCGCAACTATTGACGATTCTCAACTCCAAACCAAAAAGAGCCAACTTCAAGGTAATATCCAACAAGTTCAACAACAAATAGCTCAGATTGCCGCCCAAATTAGCGCCCTCGACGTGCAGCGTGCCTCTGAGTCTAAGTTGATGCAACGCAGTATGGCTTCTGCTCAAGCTGATTTAAGCCGCAATCAACGAGAGTACAAAGACAAGCTGGTTACTACCCAGGCAGAAGTTCAAGAGGCACAGGCATCGCTGGAGTTAGCACGAGCACAGATGCGGCAGTATCAGCAACTTGCTAATACGGGTGCAGTTCCTAAGTTGCAAATTAAGGAGAAAGAAGAAGCGTTTAAAGCGGCTCAAGCCAGACTAGAACGAGTTAAAACTGCCCTCAATCCTAGTGCAGCACAAGTGGCAATCGCAACTGAGCGAATTGCTCAAGAAAAGGCAAAGGGTGAGTCTACCTTAGCGACATTGAACAAAGAACGAGAGAGTTTGCTTCAGCGTCAAGTTGAACTCCAAAATCAAATTAATCGCGATCGCAAAGAGCTCCAACAAATTGGCATCGAACTTAACAAGACCGTAGTTCGTACTCCAGTCGATGGTACTATCCTGAAACTGGAGTTGCGAAATGTTGGTCAGGTGGTACGCCCTGGAGAAGCGATCGCACAAATTGCCCCTAGTAATACCCCAATTGTAGTCAAAGCTCGGATTGCCGCTCAGGATATCGGCAAGGTTAAAGTCTGCAAGCAAGCAAAAGTCTCAGATTGTACAGAGGGCAAAGCTCAATTAAGGATTTCTGCTTATCCTTATCCCGATTACGGTACGCTCAAAGGTGCTGTAAAAGCGATCGCTCCCGATGCCATGACGCCCCAAAACAATAACGCTAGTGCATCTGGTGCTACTAATCCTGCTGCATCTGCGCCCTACTACGAAGTGACGATTCAGCCAGAACAAGCTTATCTAGTGAGGGGTGGGCGTCAGTATCCCATCCAACCTGGAATGGAAGTTATGGCAGATATCATTTCTAAAGAAGAGACAGTACTTACTTTTATCCTCAGAAAGGCAAGGTTGCTGACAGATTTGTGAGCTACTGGACATACTTCTTAGAGGAGAGTTGTTAGTTATTTATTGTTTGTATGTTCGTATGTTTAAACAAACAACCAACAACCAACAACAACAGAACTTACACAGCATAGTTATCAGTAAGATTGGGCATAGTACCTATGGCATCGGGCATGAAGCAGTTTTTCTACCCCGACGCCAATGCCCCAACCCTATATTTTTCGTTTCCAAGTATTAGCTTGTGCAACAATCTCAGGACTTACGATCGAGACACGACATATGGTAGTAGAGGCGTATAGCTATACGCCCCTACAGATGGTGGTTCGTAATGATAAATTTGCGTAAGTCCTGTTTGTCTCTAAAACGCCAAAGGTAGGTGCTTTGGTATAGTGCCCATACCAGATGTGGTGTCTCGAGCGTAAGTCCTGAATCTGCACGGTTTCGACGAATTGCGGTTAAGCTCGTTGGGATCAATGATAAACAATCGAGTACAACCCATCATGAAACTTAGATCGATCGCCTTGGCAACTGTTTGCACTTTACCGCTTTCTTTATCTCTATCGTTTGCAGCAGAAGCCGACGAACCGAACCAACCGTGTCAAGCTTCTTTAGATACCAGCAATGGAACTGACGCAGAGGTAAATAACTGCCCGATAACAGTAGGAGAGTTTTCAATTAGGGGAACCTTTTCTAACTCAAATTGGCAGGCTTCTTTTTGGGCTTGGGAACCAGCTTATTACATTCTCTACGTTAAAAACCAGCAAGATGGTAGTACGATTAACCTAACAGGTTTCAAGGTCATGGGTACGACGAGCCGCCCCCAATACCGATTCACCGATCCAGATCGGGATGTTACCTATGTTGTAACTTTTCGATATTCAGACCCAAACGCGATCCGATTGGAAATTTATAAAAATAATCAGGCGATCGTCAATGAATTGCTTGCACGCGAATCGGACAAACTCATTGGGGGGCCTTGATGGAAATTCGAGCGATCGCGAAGGAAGCCCAATTGTGTTTATAGCCGTTTTCAGTCGTGCCTTAGGAAGGTGAAACAAGCAAAGCTTTCGCGAACGATATTACCCTAGTGAGGGAAAATCATCTCGCCACAACCAAAAACTTCAGATAATGTCAAAAGCCTTAGAACACGCAACTGCTGCGGCACAGGAAGGGAATTGGTCATTGCTCAATCAATGCTTGCAACAGCTACCACTGGGGACAAACTCCCTAGACGCTAATGCAGAGTCAGCACCACTCAACGATACTGATTTAGAGCAGGTACTAAACTTGGCATTGGATGTCCTTAGTGCTGGTGATTTTCAGGAACGGTGGGAGGTGGCGAAGGTGTTTCCTAAGTTGGGGCTGATCGCGATCGCACCGTTGATTGAGATTCTCCAAGACGAAGATGCCGATCTAGAATTGCGCTGGTTTACGGGTCGCATCCTGGGAGAATTTAACCATCCCACTGTAATTACCACGTTAGTAGAGTTGCTCAAAACCTCTGAGGATGAAGACTTAGTGGCAATGGCAGCCACAGCCCTCTCTAGTGTCGGCGAATCGGCAGTTGATGCTTTAGCTAGTCTTTTAGCTGATCCAGAGTCTCGGTTGTTGGCGACTAAATCCCTCTCTCAAATTCGTCGTCCGGAAACTATTGCTCCCTTGCTGGGTGTTGTTGGTGATTCCCAAGTGGCAGTGCGATCTACTGCGATTGAAGCCCTCAGTAACTTCCACGATCCCAGAATTCAACCTATCCTCCTTGACGCTTTGGACGATCGCGCCGCAGTTGTCAGAAAGCAAGCCGTAATTGGGCTAGGTTTGCGCTGGGAGCTTCAGGAACAATTAAACTTACTCAATCGCCTCAAGCCTCTACTCTATGATTTCAACATCGAAGTTTGTCAGCAAGTGGCGATCGCATTAGGACGTTTGAAAACTGACGAAGCAGCTCATGCCTTGTTTGATGTTCTCAAGTCACCAGCCACACCGCATCCCTTGACATTTGACATTATTCGTGCATTGGGATGGATGGAAACCGTTAAGAGCTTAGACTATTTGCAGCAGGCACTTGCCGGAGTCTCGGTGGAATGCGCGATAGAAATTATTAGAGTGCTAGGACGTTCAGAAGAGCCAGTTCTCAAGACAAAAGCTGCTCAGATTCTGATCGACTTTCTCAACTCGGAACACCCAGCCGCCACAGCAATACCAGTCAAGCAAGCTTTGGCAGAGGCCTGGGGACAGTTGGGAGAAGATGGTGCAATTGATGTGTTGCTTGAGCTACTGGGAGATTCAGAAGATAGTGTTAGATTGCACGCGATCGCCGCCCTAAAAAACTTTTCAACTGCCCGTCAGCAATTAGAGCAACTGGCAACTGTTGAGAATCTGACACCAGAACTTAAACAAGGAATTGCGATCGCTTTGGCTCAATGGTAGTAGCCAAGTGGTATTCATAGGACTTATGGGCGGAAGTAGGGAGTAGGGAGTAGGGAGTAGGGAGTAGGGAGTAGAGCTTGTCTCGATTCGAGGTTTCCGATTCCTAAATTTTTTCCAACTTTCTAGCCTCTAGATCCTAGAGAGGATACCACTGGCTGTATCAAAATTGACTAAACTTAATGAATAAATTAGCTATGGTCAGAGAAACTTGTAACATACCCTACACAACATGCGGATCGAACAGTTGCAAGCCTTTTTGGCTGTTGCTGAAACAGGTAACTTTGGACAGGCGGCACAAAAATGTGGGGTGACGCAGTCTACTATCAGCCGTCAAATACAATCACTGGAAATTGACCTGGGTTTACCACTGTTTCATCGATCTAGCGTCGCTAAGCTGACATTAGGAGGGGAACATCTATTACCCAGAGCACGAAAAATCTGTAACGAGTGGCAAACGGCCTCGCAGGAATTAGCCGATTTGATGGCAGGGAAGCAGCCAGAACTTTGTGTCGCGGCAATTCACTCGGTTTGTGCTCACTACTTGCCGCCAGTGTTACAGAAATTTTGTCGGAACTATCCGGAAGTGCAGTTGAGAGTGACAGGGTTGGGGAGCGATCGCGCTTTAAAAGTCCTCAGAGATGGTTTGGTTGATGTGGCGATCGTGATGAATAATCGCTTTTTAACCTCTAGCCCCGAAATGGTAGTAGACGTACTCTACAACGAATCAATTGAGGTGTTGATGGCGTCGAATCATCCTCTCGCCCAGTATAATCAGGTGCCTTGGTCAGAACTGATCAAATATCCTCAGGTGGTGTTCAAAGATGGCTACGGAATGCAACGCTTAGTACAAGAGCGGTTTTCCCGGTTGGGAGCCAAGCTGAATGCCGTGATGGAGTTAAACAGTCTCGAAGCATTTAGAGGCGTTGTGCGTCAGGGAGAAATAATTGCCCTGTTACCCCAATCAGCTTTGGTAGAGGCTAGTACTGACCCCACGTTAGCCATACGAGCGATCGCCAATGAATCCTCATCACCGGATACAAAAAGTAACATTGTCGGTAATGTCTCAAACTCAGATTCCAGCCTGACTCGTCAAGTCGTCATGGTCACGACTCAAGACCGACTACAAGTACCCCCAATTCAGTACTTTTGTCAACTGGTGCTTCAATTGGAGTTGCCAGTGATTCACCCTTTGAGTAACCCGCAGGCAATTTGTGCCCCAACTTCACAAGCTGTATGAGTAAAGCTTTCAGAGAACTCTTAAAAAAGGTGGGCAGCGGTACCCACACGGGTAAAGATTTAAGTCGTGAAGAAGCAGCAACGGCTACCCGCATGATGCTCTTAGAAGAAGCAACACCCGCGCAGATTGGG
>DALYIW010000022.1:32336-38573 GCA_031970155.1 Coleofasciculaceae cyanobacterium CTOTU46601
CCGGATTAAACGACCAACTGGTGAAGAAGTGGCAGGGATGTTAGATGCTTATGATGATATTGGGCCAAAGCTGCAACCTTGGGGAGTCGGGAGTTGGGAGTCGAGAGTTGGGAATGGGGGAGATTTTTTAGAGAAGTCTTCGTTGTCTCAGTCTGTAGTGGTGTTTGGGATACCTTATGATGGGCGATCGCGTACTGCACCAGTAACACCGTTAACAGCGCTTAGCCTTGCGACTGCTGGGGTGCCAGTGGTGATGCATGGGGGCGATTGTATGCCGACTAAGTATGGAGTCCCCCTGATCGAGATTTGGCAGGGATTGGGGGTTGATTTCTCAAAACTAACCTTGGGACAGGTTCAGCAGTTGCTAGAGAAAACGGGTTTGGGATTTATCTATCTGCCCCAGCATTTTCCTCGGGCACAAGGGTTGGTTCCCTACCGCGATCAAATAGGCAAACGTCCACCGACGGCAACAATGGAGCTAATTTGGTCTCCTTATGCAGGAGATGCTCATATTATTGCTGGGTACGTGCATCCTCCTACAGAAAGCAGATTTCAAGAAACGTTTAAGCACCGAGGAACTAATAATTTCACCTTGGTGAAGGGATTGGAAGGTAGCTGTGACTTACCGCGCGATCGCACCGCCATCATTGCTATTAGTCAACCTAACTCCAGTGAAGGTTTTGAGCGCTTGCTACTGCATCCTCGCGACTATGGTTTTGCTGGTTCAGAAGTGCCTCTCGACTCAACGACTCAGTTGCTGGAACAGATGCAGGAGGTTTTACAAGGTAAATCTTCTGAATTGATGCAAGCGGCTATCTGGAACAGTGGCTTTTACTTGTGGCGTTGTGGAGTCTGCCCAGATTTACCCGCAGGTTTTACTAAAGCTGAAGCCCTTTTCACACAGGGTCATGCCGCGCAAAAATTACAAGAGATTAGGAATGCGATCGACTCAGTGCAACTCGCTCACCAGCCTTAGGGTTTGTATAAAAATTACAAACTAGGGTTGACAAAAATTGCAGTGCCGCCAGCCAGCTATAGCAATCGATTGCAGATTGGACGGTTTAAACGTCGATAGAGCATAGAGAAAACAGTGTTGTTCGCGACATAACTTGGTCGTTCACAAATTGGGTTGAGTTTGCCGAAGGTGGGCAGAACCCGATTCGTTATATTTCATAACTCAACCTTAAATTACTCAGAGCTATTATCTGCTACCAAAATTTCTTCCGGCAAAGGAGCGTTAAAATCTTCTGGTACGATGAAACGCCCTCGATCCACACCTAAACTATCTCGCCGATTAGATGAGGTGCACAATGGAACCAACTTCGTCATGGGAATGCCTCGGTTTGAAATAATGATTTCTTCTCCAATTTCCACTCGCGACAAAAGCCGTGAAAGATTTGTTTTAGCTTGATGAATATTTACGGTTTCCACGCTCTTAAAAACTTAGTCTGTAGCCTTAGTCTAGTTTACTAGAGTGGTTTTCATCTCTTGTGGAGTACACCAATTGTAGGGGCACGGCAGCCTTAGGGCGTGTTTTCTAACCCCAGAATTGGCTTAAATTGTAGGTTGGGTGGAGGAACGAAACCCAACATTTGGCGTAACGAAGGTCGCGTAACGAAAGTTGGGTTGCGCTACGCTTAACCCAACCTACGCAAGAGTTGCGCTACGCTTTACTGCGCTGTTCGTTGGCGATCGACAAACCGATGATCGGGACTGTTCCACCAAAGCTGTCTAGCTGCTGTTTCGCCCTGATAGCAAGCGGGTTCATCTCCACCTGGCTTGGCGTAAGCTGAACGTCCTCCGCAGATTTTGCGATCGAACGCTACATCGTAGGGACAGGGACAGTTTGGGTTTTCTTTGGTGCTTCGCTGTATAGCTATTTTTGGGGCACGAATTCGACGGGGTTCTACAAGGGTGCGCGTAGTTCCGGTGTCTTGAGCGCGGGTAGGGGAAACCTTCAAGTCTTGTACCGTCAGCCCTAGTACTAGACTGGTGACAAGCAGGGCAGTTATCTTTCTCATGGCTTTTTGTTGTTACTGATTGCAGTGGGTTTTCTTGATGAGCGGGTATTCGTAAGGAAATTTGTAGGTTAACTGCTGTCTTATTGGCAGGCTTTTCGTTTGGTTTTAAAGTGCCAGTAGGTTGTAATAATTTGAGGATTGGGTAACTCATTGAGACAGACGACTCGCAATCCTCTCAAGGCATCGGTGAATTGAAAGTATGGAGTTTGCTTCAAAATTTTGTCGTTGAGCGTGTAAATCACCGCTCCTTTGTAGAAGTGCTTACGCCCATACATCAAAGCTACTTGAATCATGGCGTTGTTAATGCATCGTTGTTGCTGGCGGCGTTGAACGTGATTGCTGTCTGTATGTTTAGGTGCGACTTTCAGATTGCCGATTTTGTTGTTGGCATCTCTTTCTACTATTAGGCTAATTTGTTTTTTTGTATTCATAACTTGCTTGGCGCTTTGTTATTAATATCTTCTTCTTTAAATCCACGATTGTCTGTGCAATAAATTGTAGGAAAGTGGGCATCTAATGCCAGTAAAATAGGCTCTTAAATAAGGCAAGTGTGAAAAAGTGGGTATAAGTAGGTGATTAGAAAAAATCCAGTCGTTCAGATTACATTTGGCTAAAATAAATAGAAGTATTATTGAAACTTAACTAACTCATGAACTTTGAAGAGGCGTTCAAAGTTGCCGATACTGCCGTCTGGGAAAAGACGGGGGAACATCTGAAAGATATTGAAAGAATTGTGTTTGAGGGAGCCTGGGAAGGTCAGCCTTATCGTGAAATTGCCAACAAAAATGGTTATCAGCATGACACTATCAAAGGTGCTGGCAAGGATTTATGGGATAAGCTGTCAGAAGCATTAGGAGAGCCAGTTAGTAAGACAAACTTCAAGACAGCAATAGAGCGGCGATCGCTCTCTACCACCCCAACCCCTCAACCTAGCCCTGAGCATCTTTCCCAAGCAACACCAGAAGTAGAGTTTCCCGAAGGTATCGAAGCTCGTTGCTACGAAGGTATTTCGCAACTAGGATGCCTGCTCCGAATCAAAGCCCCTTTGCAGATGGGCAAAACACTGCTGATGTCAAGGCTTCTAAATTACGCAAAGCTTCAGGGATACCGAACAGTGCGTTTGAACCTGCGGGATGCAACGACTGAAGATTTCAGCAAGCTGGATAACTTCTTGCAGTGGTTCTGTACTAGCGTCGCCGTGCAGTTGGAGTTGACTGCTCCAGTAGATGAACACTGGCGTAAGAGTCTTGGTAACAGCAAGATTAAGTGCAGAACCTACTTTGAGAAATATCTGTTGCCTGGAGAGAGCGCCCTAACCTTAGCTTTAGATGAGGTAGACCGACTGTTCCTATATGGAGAAATTGCCGGAGAGTTTTTGGGTATGCTGCGAACTTGGCATGAGGATGCTAAAACTCGCCAGCTTTGGGGACAACTTCGGTTCGTCGTGTTGCATACCGAAGTCTATAGGCAGCTAGATATAAATCAATCGCCGTTTAATGCTGGGATCGAGATTGAATTGACAGATTTGAATCAGAATCAAGTGCTTTCTTTGGTACAGCAATATGGGCTGAACTGGGAAGCTGGCAAAGTTAAGCAGCTAATGGATGTGGTGGGAGGGCATCCCTATTTGGTGAAGGAAGCTTTGGAGCAGGTGAGGCGGCAAGATATGACGCTCGAACAAATGTTGCAATCTGCTCCTACGATATCTGGAATTTATCGCGACCACTTAGGGCGACACTACAGGAACTTACAACAGGACTCACAGCTAGCTCAAGCATTCAAACAAGTAGTTACAGCCAAGGCTCCAGTGGAATTGAATTCAGATTTGAATCCAGATATAGCAGTGAAATTAGATGACTTGGGGCTGGTGAAGTTGCAAAGTAATGGTGTGATACCACGCTATGAATTGTATCGTCAGTATTTTTGCGATCGCTTAATAGATCAATGAACGCACCACAACAATCAGGTGATAAATATCAAGTTGGGGGAAGTCTCCCTAAGTTTGCCTCTACCTATGTAGTGCGACAGGCTGATTCCGATCTCTATGAAGGGTTAAAGGCTGGAAAGTTCTGCTATGTGCTGAACTCCCGGCAGATGGGCAAGTCCAGCTTGCGGGTGCGAACAATGCAAAAGCTGCAAAAAGAAGGCTTTGCCTGTACTGCGATAGAAATGAGGGACCTTTGCACCTCTCAGGTAACACCTGACGAGTTCTATGGTGGTTTTGTCAGTCATCTAGTAAGCGAATTCTCTTTAGAAATTGACATTGGAGACTGGTGGAACAAGCACAACTTGATTTCTCCTTATCTGCGGTTGAATAAGCTTGTTGAAGAAGAACTGTTGGAAAAGATTTCTAAACACATCGTTATATTTATTGATGAAATTGATAATATTCTGAACTTAGACTTCAAGGATGATTTTTTTGCGTTTGTTCGTTCCTGCTATAACAAACGTGCAGACAAGCCAGAATACAAGAATCTCGCTTTTGCCTTGCTGGGAGTAGCTACTCCTGTGGATTTGATTGAAGATAAAGACCACACACCCTTTAACATTGATAGTCTAGCAATTGAACTGGCTGGCTTTCAGCTCGACCAAGCTACATCCTTAGAGACAGGATTACTTGGAGTAGTCAGTAATCCTAAAGCAGTGCTCAAAGAGGTGTTGGCGTGGACGAGTGGACAGCCGTTTCTGACTCAATGGCTATGCCAACTAGTTGTTATGTATCCTCAACCTATTCTTGCTGATGGCGAGGCAGATGGTGTTGCTTCGATAGTGCGATCGCAGATAATTGAGAATTGGCTGACTCAGGATAAGCAACAGCATTTGCAGACAATACGCGATCGCATACTCAAAGATGAGAAGCGTAGCTGTCGGTTGCTAGGACTCTATCAGCAAATTTTGCAACAGGGAGAAATTGCAGCTGATGAAAGTCCTGAACACATGCAATTGCGGCTATGCGGATTGGTAGTTAAGCAAAACTGCCAATTGAGAGTTTACAACCGTATTTATGAGTCTGTTTTTGACCTCAGCTGGGTTGAAAAGGAATTAGCCGATTTGCGTCCCTACCCTGAAGCAATAACCGCCTGGTTAAATTCCAATTGTCAGGATGAATCACAGTTGTTGCGAGGACAGAGATTGCAGGATGCCTTGAGGTGGGCAGATGGTAAAAGTTTAAGCGCTCAGGATTATCAGTTCTTAAGTGCTAGTCAACAATTTGCTTTAAAGTTAGCAACAAAAGATTTAGAACTGGTCAAACTAGAAGCTGAAATTGCTTTGCAGCATGAGAGAAAAGCAAAGGAGGCAGCAGCACAAGCAGAACAGAGAGTAACTGAGGCAGAACAGAAAACTAGTAGACGGTGACATGGTTCGACTTTGGAACCTTAAGGGCAAGCAGTTAGCTGAATGGAAACCGGGCGGAGTTGGTATACCAACTTTTAGCCCCGATGGGAAGCGACTTGCCACGCTAGGAGAGGAGGACAACACGATTCGACTCTGGGATTTGTCTGGAAAGCTATTAGCTGAACGGAAAGTAGAGCCAGACGAGGTTGGTAGGCTGATGTTTAGCCCCGATGGACAGAGGCTTGCAACAGATGGAAACAGTGGTACAGTCGGCATTTGGGATTTGTCAGGAAAGCAGTTAGCTAAATGGAAAGTAGAGCCATACAACGTTGATAACGTGAGTTTTAGCCCGGATGGGCAAAGCATTATCGGAATAGTAGACAAAGATAAGGTTCGACTCTGGAACCTTTCAGGAAAACAGCTAACTGAAATAAAAGGTCAGCCAGGAGCATTTAAGGCGGTAAATATTAGCCCAGATGGGCAGTACCTTGCTACGGGCGGATATAATGGCGCAGTCAGCATTTGGAATTTGTCAGGGCATAAACTGGCTGAAATTGTTAAAGGTCAACAGCAAGTTTTTGATGGCATGACTTTGAGCTTAGTTCCGACTCGGGTTGAGAACGTCAGCTTTAGCCCCGATAAGCAGCGTCTTGCTACTGTAGAAGATGATGGTAAAGTCCGACTCTGGAACCGCTCCGGACGGCAACTTGCACAATTTAAGAATAATCAAGGCAAAATTAACCAGGTAAGTTTTAGTCAAGATGGGCAGCATCTTGCTACTGTTGCAACAGTTACAGGGTCTATGAACTTGACTGTAGAAGGTGAAGGATCGACTGCTACAGAGAGCAAAACACCAGACAGCGCGATACAACTTTGGAAT
>DALYIW010000022.1:38583-54406 GCA_031970155.1 Coleofasciculaceae cyanobacterium CTOTU46601
CCCCCATCTTCTTCCAATAAAGCTGACTCTAGCCCAGGTCAGCTACTGAACACTGGTGTCCTCAGTGCTAAGTTTAGCCCCGACGGGCAACGGATTGCTACAACAGCAGAAGACGGCACGGTAAGACTTTGGGATTTTTCAGGACGGCAGCTAGTTGAGCTTAAGGGTCAGGGCAAGATAAACGATGTAAGGTTTAGCCTGGATAAGCAGCACCTCGCTACTGTTAGAGAGGACGGCACAGTTCGACTCTGGAATCTGTCAGGAAAGCAGTTAGCTCAATGGAAAGCGCCTCAAATTAAGCTTGACTATGTGAGTTTCAGTCCAGACGAGCGGCTCTTTGCCACAACACAACAGAATGGTACAGTTCAAATTTGGGATTTTTCAGGACGAAAGCTTGCTGAACTGAGGGGTCATAAGGGCAGTGTTACAGGGGTAAGATTTAGCTCTGATGGGCAGCGGATTGCTACTTTAGAATCTAAGACAGCGCGAATTTGGGACTTCTCAGGGCGTCAACTGGCTATGTTTGAAGATTTCAAAGGTTTTAGCCCTGACGGGCAGTACATTGCCACTCAAGGATTTGGTACGGTAAATTTGCAACGTGTCAAAGGATTAAATGAGTTGCTGGCTCAGGGTTGCAACTGGCTCAAAGATTACTTTGTCAGTCATCCCGAAGCACTAAAAGATCTAAAAGTGTGTCAAAAAAAGTAAGCATTTAGCTGTCAGGTTAGTGTTGGAATATAGCAGCTTAAAGTAGGCGATCGCGCTACATACAGAATATGCGATCGCTTCTCTCATACAGCTAGGATATCGATGTGCGATCGCGCTACATACAGAATATGCGATCGCACGTTTCTCGCTTGGCTGACACAATTATGCAATGCCTTTCTCTAAACTACCCCGTAGCCTGTATACTGCCGCTTGTAAGGAGCATGAAGCCCAAGCACAATATCCTCTTTCGGCACTCCCATTGCAACTAATTCTTCAGCTGGATTCTCCTCAGTTAGATTCTGTTGAAGCCAAATCTTCCCATCCTTAATATCAAAGTGCATCACACATTGATAGATGCGATTAAACTGTCGCCAACCTACATTTATCCACTGATAATGATCTCGCTGTGTATCAAAAATCAGTTGAACCTCTACATCACTATCCGACACATCATTACTCGCATAGTTGCTCAGTAACGTTTGAATATACTCTCGATACTTCGCTACCTTATCCATTGCATAATCACCTCATTCACCCCATCGTACACAATCAAATAAATTTGATAACGTTGCACCGCCACCCGAGTAAATTCAAGCTGAAAAAACGTTCGATAGGTATCTAAGGGAATCGCTACATATAAAATCCGCTCTGGCTCAATCGCCTCCAGAGCAACACGATAGCTGAGAAACTGCCCTAACGCCGAGTAAAAGTCGGTAATCGCAGAAGGATTCAGAAAACTCTTTATTCCACCGCAATTTTTTCACTGTTTTTCTGGGCAGCAATCAGCTTTTCTGCACCAAGATCGATTTTAAATTTTACATTCCCAAACTCCAGCTTTAGCGGATCGTCCGTGATAACCCACTGTTCCTTCTGGAGAGCCTGTTTAACCGCTTGGTGGAAGATATCCTTGGCAGACACAATTAGTTAATTAACCAGAGCAGATATTACGAAACTGCGGGACGCACTTTGAGAAATCAGAAGGCTCGAGCGCGCTACATACAGGATATGCGATCGCCTCTCCTCTCCTGGAAGCTGGATATCGACGTGCGATCACTCTACCTACACGATATGTGATCGCTCTTTTCTTTACTATTAACACAAATGCGATCGCACCTGCTACTCACGGCGTTTGTGTAGCAAGTGTCCAAAAAACAACGCTAAGGAAAATGATCTAGGGCTACAGCGATCGCCAAATTTTGATAGTCTTATCCTCACTGCCACTAGCTAGAGTCTGCCCATCTGGACTAACAACCAGGGAATAAACCCACTTTTTATGCCCAGTCAAGGTTTGAAGGAGTTTTCCCGTACCCAAATGCCACAACTTGACTGTACTGTCCCGACTCCCACTAATCAAGGTTTGCCCATCAGGACTAATCGCTAGTGATAAAACCCAATCCGTATGTCCAATCAAAGTACGAATCAGTTTTCCCGTCCCCAAATCCCATAGATTGATAGTGTTGTCATCACTACCACTAGCCAGAATCTGTCCATCGGGGCTGATTGCAACAGTTCTTACCCAGTCCGAATGTCCAGTTAGAGTACGCAGCAATTCCCCTGTATGCAGGTGCCAAATTTTAATTGTCTTATCCCCACCACTACTGACAAAAGTCTGTCCATCGGGCGTCATTGCGATCGCATAAACCCACTGTTTATGCCCAGCAAGGGTAAGTAATGCTTCTCCAGTACCGAGATGCCAAATTTTGATTTTATGACCCCCACTGACGAGGAACTGTCCATCTCGACTGATCGCAAGAGAATAAATCCATTTGTTATGCCCAGGAAGAGTATGTCGAGGGGAGTTCGGTAGTTCGTCCCTAGTACCGAGATGCCAAATGTTAATACAACTTCGCTCAGTGGTTTTATGACTACTCGCGAGAGTTTGTCCATCAGGACTTAAAGCAATAGTCAAAACCCTACCTGATTGCCCAGTCAAAGTATGGAGAAGTTCGCCAGTACTCAAATGCCACAATTTAATGGTGTTGTCATCACTACCACTAGCAATAATCTGTCCATCAAAGCTAACAGCAATTGAAGCGGCTTTTCCCGAATGCCCGTTAATAGTATGGATGAGAGAAACTTTTTTCAGTAATGGTTTACGTATTAAGTTTTCGCTCACATTTAAACAGGTTTCCAACTGGGCAATCCTCTGATCATCTCCAAATTGGACTAGAGAAACACTTTCCAGTTTGGGCTTAAGTTTGAGGTCTTCAACCGCACGCAAGAGATTGTTGACTTGAGAAAGTGCCTGCTCATCTCCAAGAGTAGTAAAACATTCTTGAAGATTCTCAAAATACTTCTGATCTTCTGTTGTCAGAGTTAGCTGCATTGCCTCTAAAGAACTAGCTCCTTCAGCTTGGGGTACTTGATGTTGTTTCAGCCAAGCATTAAGTGAGTAATCTACCTGCTCTTTAGCCCAAGATTTATCAGGTAAATCAGCTAGACTCTGAGCTAATTTCAACGCTAATTCAGGAATCCATAAAGGTCGTTCGCTTTCTAGAGCATTAAAGATATCTTTATAACCTAAGATAGTGGTTTGCATTACTTCTTGTACCAGTTGCTGGTCAGAAGCATTTTTGAGCAAATGAGATAGCAGCTTAGGCAATAAAGGAGACACATCATAATTAACCAGATGATGAGCATCAGCTACCCAGCCAGCAACCAGACAATGACAGGTAATCAGTAGCTGAGAAAGTGCTTCAAAATCTTTGTTGTTGACTTTGTAGTCGAGAGCTAACTCGCTAGAATCAATTCCGTGAAGCTGCCATCTTTCCTCTTTCTCTAAAATTGTCAGATTAATAGAATTGTCGCCACCTAGTCTATTAATTTCTTCTAAACTTTCACCACAGGCTAAAAGTCTATTTGCAGTTTCTTTCCACTTTAAAGCGCGACGTTTTGCCGAAGCATAAATAATTTCTCGATAATTTAATTTTGAAACAATAGTTTTGTAGCAATAATTTTTTTGCCCAAAGCCCCAGTAAGCAATCCTAAAATTAATAAAGTCTCCAACAATTTCTGATTCCAGGATTAATGTGGGTTCAGATTTTAGCATTTCAAACAGAGCCTTAATACTGGCTTCTCGATGAAATTGCTGACTTTCCCAGGCTCCCCCTAAAAATTCTGTTGGTCTTTCTTGACTACTCAGGGGATAGTTTTGACTCAAAAAGTCTCCCAAACTTTGGACTAAACTCTGCTCAACTTCTGGCAAAGCTTGAGTCACTTCTTTCAAGGTTGTAAACTGCACTTGAGGAGGTGAGAATAAAATCTTGAGGGGAATTATGGGCTTAGTATTATTAGGAGTATTTAAGAGTTGTGAAGGAAATAATCTTAAAGGCCAATTATTAAGGACTTTTTGAAGTTCTGGTAACTGTAGGGCTGTTTCCCGCTGATAGGAGGCTAATTTTAACTGAGTTTCGCGATCGTAAGCTGCCAACTGCTGTTGTAAAGCTTTCTCCCACTCAAATCCCCAGCTTTGAGACTCTAGATTTTCCTGGGGTGCTGTCCGACGAACATTGGGGTTGAAGTGTTGAATCTCTTTAGCTTGTTGGTGCTTCAGTCTAGCTAAGCGTTCTTCTTGTAGTGCGGTAAATATTTGTGCGATCGCTGGTAATCCTTGGACTAGTAAACTTAATCCTAACTCTAGCTCCATAAAGGTCTATGTAGTCGGTGAATAGTTTTAATTGCATTGCACAATTACAGGGAAAGACTAATTTCAAGCAAAGCGCTCTGTTTTTCTAGTCTTGCTCCAAACCTTATCAGTTTTTGGAACAAATTTTCCTGAGATGCCAAGGTTTCAGGTATTTTGACAATAAAAAAACACAGAACAGCAATAACTGATAATAAAAATCAATCCAGGAAGCTCTTGGAAGTTTAAGCAGATAAGCGAATTCAACTCAACACCCTGATCTGACTGATTACTAGAAACCCTCATCGGGTGGGGAATCTATGTTCAGTTTGTCTACGCTTACTTGCTCAAGTGTATTGCACAACACCCCGATCATAGCCGTCTTACCCTGTCGTACTGGTTAAGGTTGAGTTAAAAAAAGGGGGCTTTTCCAGAAAGCCCCTCTAAGAGGCAGTGGGTATCACAGAAAGTTGGTGTTGTTGGGCTTGCCCTGAGCTTGTCGAAGGGTTGTTGGTTGTTTGTAAAAAAAGGCTCTTCCGTTTTTCTGGTGATAATGAAAACTAGACCTCTGCAAGTACGGGAGAGCCGGAATAGGTCATACAGGAGATACTGCCTGACCATTGAAAGGAAGATGTGATGGTTGAGTTTCTTCTATTTCTTCCACTTCATCTTCTTCATGAGCTGCTTGAATGTGACATCGCTCTGTGCTGTAAACAAAGACTCCTCCACTCTCGATTTTATAAACCCAAGCATGGAGATCGAGTTGACCTTTGTAGAGTTTGGAGTGGATGACTGGGTAAGTTCGCAGGTTTTCTATCTGGGTAATGACGTTCTCTTCAATGGCGGCATTCAATAATGCTTCGCCCTTATATTCCCGATAATTTTCTTTAATAATCCTGCGAGTAGCCTCTGCATACTTTAACCAGTCGTAAACCAAAGGCATTTGTTCAGTAAGGTTACCCAGTTGTAGCAATCCCTTGATTGCTCCACAGTGGGAGTGACCGCAGACAATAATATGTTTAATGCCTAAAGCCTCAATAGCGTACTCAATAGCCGCACCTTCACCGCCAGTGGTTGCACCATAGGGTGGAATGATGTTGCCAACGTTGCGAATAATGAAAAGTTCACCTGGCTGAGTTTGAGTAATCAGATTTGGGTCAATCCGAGAATCAGAACAAGTAATAAAGAGTATTCTAGGGTGCTGTCCAAGAGATAGCTGCTCGAACATCTCTCGGTGACTACTGAAGTAGTTAGTTTGAAACTGATGTACTCCTTTTAGCAACTTCCGCATAAATCCAATTTTCCCTGATAGATCAACAACAGATCCTGAATTTACAGGACTGATGAAATTGGTATAAGCCAACTACGATACGGTATAGTGAAAGGCTAAAAGTTCATCGTTAACAGTATTTTTAGAGTTTGTGCCTCACTACTGACTGAAGCTAAGAGTTTAGATGAGCCTCATCAACAATAACAGGACTTACGCAAATTGCTGATTTCAACGCTACTGCTAGTAGTAGTAGTAGGGTGGGCAGTGCCCACCTTACATGTAGAGTGGGCACTGCCCACCCTACATGTAGAGGTTCTTCGTAAGTCCTGAATACATATCTTTTATAGACGTGTTTTGCCAAGCTTTAGGCTAAAGTAGCGTTTTCTTGAGCTTCTGATATCATGTCCGGTTGATTAGTTATGAATTGTAGGTTGACAGCTCTTTTGTCAAATGTTGAGTCTCGTACCTTGACCCAACCTACCCATATCGTAAGCGTTTAAGCGGACATAATATGACGACAAAAAAGCAAATTGATATTATTGGTTGCTTGTATTTTCTAACAAACAACCAACAACCAACAACCAACAACAAAATCACTTATTCAGATAAGGTCTTCAGCAAGAATGGGCCAATTTTGTCAATGGCAAGCACCTGTTGTACAGCCCCCAGTGCGATCGCTTCTTTAACCATGCCATACGCCGCGCCGCCTTTCTCATCTTGACCAATGGTGATGCCTCCAGCTTGAGCAATTGCCTGCAAGCCATTTGGCCCGTCATTACCAATCCCCGTTAGTAACACTCCGGCAGTTGCCTTACCATAGTACTTGGCTACTGATTTGAACATAGCTCTGATGGAAGGACAATACTTGTCTCCTGCTGGACAGTTTGTATAAATGAACTTGCCATGAGAGTCTAATTCTAAATCGCTTTTCTCTGGGGCAAAATAAACAGTTCCCGGCAAGGGAAACTCCCCCGCTTCAGCAATTTTCACCCTCAACGAACACTCAGAAGACAGCCAACTAACCACTCCTGGCAAAATACCTTGACTGACGTGCAGCGCACACAAAATTGGCAAGGGGAAATTCGGCGGTAGTGGGCATAGAATCTTCTGGATGGCTTGTAGACCCCCTGTGGAAGCCCCAATCGCGATGACTTTGACACGAGAGTTTACATTTGTAATCAGGGGTTGATTTGCTGAAAACGCCCCAGATGTCATCGGCTTCATCGGAGTCGTTAGCGATTGTTGCTGACGCTTGGCAGTCACTTTCATATTAGAAAGGACTTTAATCTTGGTAATCAGCGCTGCCTTAAGTTTCTCGTAATCGGTGGGTGAATCAGTCGAAGGTTTGGGAAAAACATCTGCAGCCCCAGCTTGTAGCAGACGAAAGACATTATCAATATCTGTCTTTCGCACAAAATTACTGATAACTAAAATCGGTCGGGGGTCATCCGCCATAACTCGCTTGGTCAATTCCAGACCATCCATGTTTTCCATGAGCAAGTCTGTACAAATGACATCCGGCTTCGTTTTGGTAATTACCTCCAAACCCTCAACACCATCGCGTGCTACACCAACCACATCAACCTCTGGGGAAGAATTAAGTAATCGTTGCAGAATTTCCAAAGCAACAGGGGAATCTTCAACCAAAACCACTTTGTTGGTTGCCATCTAAATCAATCTCCTTAATGTCTCTAACAAAACACCTTGCTCAAAATCACCCTTGGTGATGTAAGCATTTGCCCCTACTTCTGCACCTTGGCGTTTGTCCTCCTCGGATGCCAAGGTTGTTACCAAAATTACAGGCAAATCTTTATACTCCTCTTGTTGGCGGAGTTTGGCGGTAAATCCCAGTCCATCTAGATTCGGCATTTGCACATCTGAAACCACTGCATTAAAGGTATCCGCCCTCAGTTTGTTGAAGCCATCTTCACCGTCTACAGCTGCTGTAACTTCATAACCAGCACTTTCTAAAATTCGCTTCATCTGGGTACGAATGGGAATCGAGTCTTCAACCAGGAGAATCTTTTGTTTAACTTGTGCTTGTTCGGTTAACTCTTTAACCGTGACAGATACAACTGCCCTCTTCGCCGACTTGAATAAATCCGTCGGATTAAGCACCATGCACACTTCTCCAGTACCCAGAATGGTGGCACCGGAAATATTACGAACCCGTTTGAGCAACTGACTTTGGGGCTTTAATACAATGTTCTGTTGCTCAAGAATGGTGTCTACCAGCAGTGCCAAACGTTCCGAACCAATCCGCAAAATGATACAAGGGATGGTTTTTGAGGCAGCGTGCAGGGCTTTGGTTGAAGTAGGCGCTTTGACGGGCAAGCCTAATAAATCGGCTAACCAAGCAACACTGATAGATTCTCCCTGAAACGGAATCGTCTGGCTACCTTCACTTGCAAAGACTTCCTGGGGAGACACCAGCTGCATCGATTCCACAAATCCCACAGGAAGGGCATAAGGATGTTCGCTGACTCGTACAATCAAAGCATCTGTGGTTGCCAGAGAGCTATTGAGGGTGATGCGAAACAAACATCCCTTGTTTGGTGAAAATTCCACCTGAATGCTTCCCTTGAGGCGTTCAACGTTGGCACGCACAACATCCAAACCAACTCCTCTACCAGAAATCTCAGTTACAGCAGTGCGGGTGGAGAATCCAGGAGCAAAGATTAAGGACTGAATTTCAGCCGTTGACATTTTTGCCAGTTCTTCTTCAGAGCAAACACCACGACGCAAGGCCGACCGTTGAATCGCTTCGACATCCAAACCGCGTCCATCGTCTATGACTTCAATGCTGACGGTGCTGCCAATCTGATAACCTCTCAGGCAAATCGTTGCAATGGGAGGTTTGCCAAGACTATGACGTTCTTGGGGCGTTTCGATGCCATGATCGATCGCATTACGAAGCAGATGCAGCAGTGGATCTTTCATTTCTTCAAGAATCCGCTTGTCTACGCTAGTGTCTCCACCTTCGACTTGTAGATTAACTTCTTTACCTTGCTGCTTAGCTAAATCCCTCACTGTGCGGGGAAACAGATTAAAAATCGTGGAAAATGGCAGCAGTCGCAGCGAGTGAATTCCTGACTCTAATTCATTAGCTACAGTTTCCAGTTTGGCGTTATCTTCAAATGTTGTAGTTCGGAGTCGATTCAGCAAAAATCCCAGCTGTTCCAAGCGGGTTTCTACCAGGTTATAGAAATTTTGCAGAGGTTGCAGTTCAGTAGTCTGCCAGCGTCGTTCCAACTCATCAAACGTCAGACGGCTAACAAACGCTTCTCGGCTCCACTCTTCCCACAGGGCTATGATTTGGTCAATATCAGTCGGTCTGTCTCCTATTTGACCTTTAGTAACGGCTAGTTCACTAGCTTGAGTCAATAATTTATCAAGCTTATGGGATTCAACGCGAATGGTGTCAATCTGGTAATCGCTAACCTGTGCCAGAACCTCTGCTGCTGGTAAGATTGGTTCACTAGTCTGCACTGCACCATTACCGACTATAGGTTGCTCTGCAATAGTTTGGGTAGAAATAGTACCATTCGGTTCGCCAATCGTTTCTTGAACGTCCGGCAATGCATCGTCCGAATCAGCTGCCATCAGTTGGGCTAAAACATGGAAAACACTGATTCCTGACGGTTGTCCAGTAACAGCTTCATGGGCAATTTTACGGATAGCATCCACTCCCTGATAAAGACACTCAAATACTGGAGGGGTTAGTACTCGTTCACCCCGCTTAACTGCCCCTAAAATGTCTTCTATTTGGTGAGTGAGAGTTTCTGCATCTTTGACACCTAACATCCGAGAATCACCTTTGAGGGAGTGTGTTTCTCGGAGTAATTGCTCCATTTTGGATTGATCTAAAGGATTTTTTTCTAAGTGGAGCAATCCAGCTTCAATTTTCTGAATATGGTCAGCGCTGGCTTCTTTATAAAGATTACGTAGTTCTTCGTCTTCTATCATCATAACTTTTAGGAAGTAGTTGTTGGTTGTTGGTTGTTAGTTGTTGGTTGTTGGTTTTTAGGAGCGGCTTTTTTACAACTAACTACACTAAGTTTCAGGCCTCGATAATTGAGATAGGGAAAAGAGAAAACATCAAAGTGGAGAGAGACGTGAGGGGTGCATCCTGATGTTGCAAAATTTATTAGGTAATGTGAGCATCTTGTTCGTTGTTGAGAGGACGTGAGCAAGATGCTCACACTACAGATTTATACGCCACTGGGATGCACCCGACGCGAACCTTTCTAAGAAGTAGGGCAGTCTTATATTCAAGTTCGTAGTAACCTAGAGAAATACATCATTACATCTGTAGGATTTCAAACAACAAACAACAAACAACAAACAACAAACAACAAACAACAAACAACTTAAACAACAGCCTCAAGATTTTCAGCAGCTTTGTTGAGGTCGTTGGTAGCGTCTTTCACTTGGACAATACCAGCAGCTGTTTCTTTTGCACCTAAGTTAATGACATTCATCGCTGCTACAACTTGCTGCACGGCAATAGCTTGCTGTTTAGCACTCTGGGCAATCTGTTGGGTGTTGAGGAACACCAAGTTAACGGAATCGGCGATGTTTGAGAACACGTCGCCTGTTTCTTCCACCAGTTCAATACCTGTGGTGGCTTTCTTGGTACCTTCATCGGTTACCATGACCGTGGAGTTAATCGCCGCTTGCACTTCGTTAACCAGAGAGTTGATTCGGTCGGCTGATTTCTTACTTTGGTCTGCTAGTTTGCGAATTTCACCCGCTACTACTGCAAAACCTTTGCCCTGTTCACCTGCACGGGCGGCTTCTACCCCAGCGTTTAGAGCTAGCATGTTAGTTTGGTTCGCCAAATCTGCTACTAGGTCGGATACTGTGGAGATTTGACTGGTTTGTTCTGAAAGGCGGATAATTTGGTTTGCGATCGCAGTTACTTGATCTCTCAAACCCGAAATACCTTCAATCGTTCGACCAACGGTTTGAGTTCCTCCCTCAGCAAGGGCTAAGGCTAGCTTGGCACCTCCAGCAGAAGTTTCAGCTTGTTCGGCAGACTGGAGCGTAAAAGCCCCTAGTTCCTCAATGGTGCCAGTGGTTTCATTCACTGAGTTAGACTGCTGCAAGAGGGTGCGTTCCTGATCTGAAACAGTTGTAGCAATTTTGCCGGAACTTGATGTGATATTTTTAACCGAGTTAAATATGATTACAGCAATGTTACGACCTAGAATAATTGCTACGATGCTGGAAATCGACAGGGCAAGTAACAGGGTAACCGTTATTAAGATTGTCAAGGTGTTAACCCTGCTTTCAATTTCCTTGTTTTTTCTCTCAGATTGTTGCTGTTGGAGTTTAATCAGACTGCCTATGTACTCAACTGATTCACTACCGAAGCGAGTTGTGGTACTAGTGCGGTACTCGATAGCTTCCTTGGTTTTACCTGCATCTAGCAGTTCAAAGAACTTGGGTCGGCTTGCGATGTACTGCTTGATAGAATTGTCTAGCTTTTGTATTAGTTGTTGTTCCTCAGCCGTGAGATTGGTCTTGCGATATGATTGCAGAGCCTGATTCATATCTTCATATAATTTCGGCTCTGCATCCCGAAGTTCTTTACGCTGATCTTGTTCAACAATGTATTGTAGTAAGCCCCAGCGCAGGTTCCACATAGTCGCTCTTGCGTCAGCGAGATTCACTGCTGCGGTCAGTTTGTCCTTATATAAGTCATCCGCATCTTGAGCTAGTTGCCGAGTGTTCTGCCAGCCGATAAATCCGACTCCCGCTATCAAAGCAATCAGAGTTCCAAAGCTAGCAAACAATTTAGCGCGAACCCCAAAATTCTTAGTTGTTTTGATTTTCTCTGGTAAAGAAAATTCACTATTTGTTGACATTTCGCTGTTTGTTGACGTTGACATTTGCATGGATGTAACCTCTAGATTTAGCTTTTGTTAGTTGTTTTAACGTTGAGAGTGCTGATGAACCCATGTGTGAATGAGAAGGTTTAGGTTAAACTTCTTCATTCACGGCTAACTTTCCCTGAGTCAAAATTTTGGGTAAATCCAAAATGTTCAGCATTTTTTCTTGAAAGAAAGCAGTTCCCTGAAGGTACTGTTCACCAAAATCGGACAGGATTCCAGATAACGATGTCATGTCAGTAGGGTTCAGATAAGTCATTTCCAACACCTGATCTACGGGCAAGCCTGCAACAATATCATCAACCTGAACTACCACTGCCGGAGAACCAACACTGATCGGGGTGGTGGGGAGATTTAAAACATTACGAATATCAACTAAAGTGACAATTTCTCCCCGCAAATTCATGTTTCCGACTATATGGTTTGGGCAGCAGGGAATAGGGGTTAAATTGCTAATATTGGTGAACGCCCGCACCAGTTCTAAATCCAGACCAAAGTATTGGTTACTCAAACTAATCACCGCCATAGGCATCAGCTTATTTGTAACCTTTAAACTTTCAGTTTGCTTCCTGATATTATCAGCTCGCTGTCGGAAGATTGCCCTTTCTTCGGGAGTGGCATCAGGGCAGTATAAATCGAAAAAGCTGGAGGTAATCTGGGGCATTTGCAGTTCTTCATTTTGCTGTGATAGTTCCTGTTCTAGCTGCTGCTCAACCTCGTTATTTGAAGATTCTGCCATTATGTCTAGCTGCATCTGTGCATCCCAAATCAGGGGGAGTACGGCATCTAGTTGGCGAACTAAAGTCTTAAGGTTGAGCAGTATAATGTTGCCATAATCTCCCTGGTAAACTCCCGCAATAAAGGCTGGATTAATATCACATATAAGTTCGGTTGAAGGTTCTGTTTCTATTACTTCTGTATTTAGTTCTAATACTTCATCAAGCTGGTGCACTACCAGACCCATTTGCAAGTCATCACACTGCATGATGATGACATAATCGCTAAAATGACAGCCTTTTAACGGATGCCCTTGAAGTAAATCAAGATGCATAATTGGCACCGTTTGTTCTCGCAAGTTAATAATGCCAATAATATTGGTGAAAGTTTCGACGATGGGTGTAAGTTCGGGAATTGGAAAAATTTCTTGAACTAGCGCTGCCTCAATTCCATAGTGTAAATTCTGCGAACTGAATGTTAGGTATTGCTTATTTTCCATGGCAATATTTTTGAGAAGCTTGGGAGTTGAGGAGGGTTGAAGGGAACTCGCGTTGGTATGGTAGGGGCGCACAGCTGTGCACCCCTACGAAGGGTAAATTTGCTAAAGATATTTTTAGTTCAAGCATAAAGATTCACAATTTCGAGCAACTGTTGAGGTTCAACTGGTTTGGTTAAATAATAAGTTGCACCAGCAATTTGACCTTTGAGTTTATCGGAGAACTTATCTCGCGCTGTGATCATAATAATGGGCAGATTTTTGAATTTCCCGATGCTGCGTACCGTGCGGCAAAATTCTAAGCCATCAATTTCTGGCATACTGACATCTAATAGGAGCAGCGCAACTGGATTGGTACTGATCATTTTCAATGCATCCACAGCGTTACTTGCTAATAACACTTGATAGCGATCGCTTAATGCTCGCTTAATCATGGTTTGCACTACAAGAGAGTCATCGACACTCAAAACAATCGGAAGTTGCTTATTCGTTGCAGGAACTACTTTGCTTGTAGGTGTATCTCCGCCTAAAGTGACCCAACCCGATATTGCCCAGGCCATATAAGACCGCGCCAGTTCTAGAGGGTCTTGGTTTGTTTGTTCAGCAATATCAATTAGCGATCGCATCCCATCCACCCACTGCCGTAAATGCTGCTGCACTTTGGTATCTGTAACAGCCGAGAGAGCGTTTATTGAAAGCCGAGGCACAGCATCCATTGAGGGAACCACAGGAGCAAGGGTAGCCCATTCCTGTTGACGGTTATTGACATCTTGCATCAACTTAGACCAGTCCAGACCATGACCGTCTGCGCCATGACTTAGGTCAAACTGCACAGTGGCATCTAACTGTAACTGTCCAGGATGAAGCCATGCGTACTCTAGCACTTGCACAACTTGAGCATGGACAACAGTTTCGATTTCCTCCCATTTAAACACTCGTATGCGAACGATTCGCTCTAAAAGTTCTCGAAAAGATGATGGGTTTTGTAACTTTTCCGCTGTATATTTGATGGCAGAATCTGCCCAAGTATGATTGAACTTAATCCCAATCATTCTGGCAAACTCTTGATTACTTCGTGGAATGACTAAGCCCCCATAAACAATTTCGCCATGGTTCAAAACTAGAACACGAATCCTTGGCTTTTGGTGGGGATTTACGATGGTTTTTATATAAACAGATCCACTAGCCCGTTCACCTTGTAAATCTCCTAGCAATTCATGTAATTGCCCAGTTTGATACTGTGATGCTGTTAGCATTCTTAGGACTCTCTATCTGATGTTTTCAGAATGCTTTTGCTGAGTATACTGCTACTACCCAGATAAAAATCGAAGAAAAGCAGTATAATAACTATAAGCATTATTAACTATCAAAAACTTTTCAGTTCATCAAAATTCCGCTGAGATTTCTTTTCACATTTACGAAATTGTAGAGAAGATCTAAGCGGAATAAGTAACTGATAAAATTGCAGCAAAAAAATATAGATAACCCTGGTGCATTCAATTCATAGGATGACTGAAGCCAGAAGACTGTAGTTACCAGCCCACTCTTTTTATCCTGCGATACCTTTCAATTGGTCATACTAATGTATGACTTGTATTACACCTGGTATCTTAATGCTATATGTGATTCGCGAGAATCCGCCACAAATTTCATCAAACTACTTAATTATTTAACAATTACACGTAGAAAAATAAACATTATGGATATATACTGCCGTAGAAAAATTGCGGAGTAGGGACTAGACCAATGAAGGTATCTTTGTACACTGATAAAAACCAGGAATCATCTTCCGACTCCCCACTCCCTACTCCCTACTCCCCACTCCCCACTCCCCACTCCCTTCGCCTCCGAGTGTGACACTTTAAAGTCCACAATATGGGTTGTTGTGCTTTCCTTGACTGACCTTGCTCCCTAAAACGTTATTTAATAGTTCTGGTAAAAGCAGCGATCGCCACGACTACCAATCTACATAGGGAAATGAAATATGACCGTTGGAACCCCACACCCACAACTCAAACGAGAGTTAGGGGTTTTAGGTGCCACCCTCATGGGCTTAGGTTCGATTGTCGGTACAGGTGTGTTTGTCAGTATCGGCATTGCGGCTGGGATTGCCGGACCTGCTGTAATTCTGGCAGTAGTTATTGGGGCAATTGTGGCGACTTTCAATGGACTTAACAGTGCCCAGCTTGCCGCTAATCATGCTGTCAGTGGCGGCACCTATGAATATGGCTACAAATACCTTACTCCTTGGCTGGGTTTTACGGCTGGCTGGATGTTCTTGTTGGCGAAGACAGCCTCGGCGGCTACTGCGGCTTTGGGTTTTGCTGGCTATTTACTCAACATTACGGGATTAAGTTCCACCTGGGCTATCCCCATCGCTTTGTTAGCTGTAGTTGTCCTGACTTTAATCGTTTTAACTGGTATTCGGCGCTCTAACACCGCTAATAGTGTAATTGTCTCGATAACGCTGCTATCTCTGGGTTTCTTTATCGTTGCCTGTCTCCCGCGTACTGCTACTGTTGGCGTTGAGAATCTCACACCTTTTTTTAAAGGAGACATCGGCACTATACTTCAGGCTAGCGCTCTCATGTTTGTGGCTTATACAGGCTATGGGCGGATTGCAACGATGGGAGAAGAAGCACGAGAACCCAGGAAAACCATTCCCAAAGCCATGATTGTCTGCCTTGTACTGACGATGCTGCTTTACATCGCTGTGGCAGTCGTTGGCATTGGGGCTGTGGGGGCAGATATCTTAGGTAAGGCGACTGGGCAAGCTAAGGCAGCGCCTTTGGAGGTGGCAGCCCGGTTTGTGGCGGGGCCAGGTGGGGCTTTTGTCTTAGCGGTTGGTGCGATGACAGCTATGTTGGGGGTGCTACTGAACTTGATTTTAGGCTTATCTCGCGTCTTATTGGCGATGGGGCGTCGCCGGGATATGCCGAGGTTTTTGGCGCGTCTTAACCAACAAGGGACGACACCATACTGGGCGGTGCTGGTTGTGGGAGTGGCGATCGCATTTCTAGTTCTCTTAGGTAATGTTAAGACAACGTGGTCGTTTAGTGCCTTTAACGTCTTGATTTACTATGCTATTACAAATTTTGCGGCTTTACGATTACCTA
>DALYIW010000023.1:0-5997 GCA_031970155.1 Coleofasciculaceae cyanobacterium CTOTU46601
CCTACTCCCTACTCCCTACTCCCTACTCCCTACTCCCTACTCCCTACTCCCCTCTGAAGAGCAAAAATTTAACCACCAATTCCTAGGCGAAGTGCCAAAGCCGGAGTCCAGGGAATCAGGGTTGCCACCATCAAAAATAGCGCCACTAAACCCAAAATCGCTCTGGTGTCATCGGGTTCTGTAATCTCATTAAGGCTGGGACGCTCCAAACTGCGTTGCAAGAATAGAATCACGATCGCCCAGTACAACACGATTGGATTTGCGGGATTGGCTAAAGCGACAATTCCCAAAACAACTAATGTCGCGATAGTGGCGCGTCTGGCTGTTTTGCGTCCGTAGATTGCCTGGACAACCCGCCCTCCATCCAGTTGTCCTGCTGGCATCAAGTTTAAGGCTGTCACCACCAAACCTAACCAACCGACAATCGTCAGTGGGTGAACGTCAACTAGAGTCGCTTGCAAAGAAGCACCCAGAAAAATTCTTGCCACAGTTCCCACCAAAATAGAACCCTGGAAGAACTGCGCTGGTATCTGAAACGCACTACCGTCGTGAGATAGGATTAATCCTGTAATCAGCATTAGCAGGGAAACAATACCACCAGCCGCAGGTCCTGCTATGGAGATATCAAACAATGCAGTTCGATTGGGTACCAAAGATTCAAAGCGGGTAATGGCACCAAAAGAGCCGATTTGCCAACTAGGAATGAAAAAAGGTAAGCTGAGCCGTACTTGGTGACGCTGTGCCTGCCACCAATGACCGATTTCGTGAGCAGCGAAAACTGCCCAAATTCCGGCGCTGAGGGGCAGAACTTCCTGAAATCGCCCTAGGTTATTGAAAAAATCAAAGTGCAGCAGCAACCCAGCCGCTTCTAAGGTAGTAGCAATGGTTGCAACCATTAGGGCAACTGCCAAAATTTTCTGAGGAACTGTTGCAGGTTTTGGATCGTTGCTACTGGGTAGAACAATCACAACAGGTCTACCTTCGGGGCTTTCCACTAAAAATAGTCGGTAGCGATCGCTCAGACGTTCCTCTAAACTAGCCGACAAACGGGAAAACACTTCCTCTGGTTCTGTTCCTCGAATATTACCCTTAAAAATCACTCCTTCCTGATAGGGAATCGTTTCCGTAGCAAAGAAGGTATCAATGCCAAAAATTCCCTGAATGATCTTAAGGTCTTCTTCAGGAATTGGAACTACTTCCGTATTTGCCAGATTGGTTTCATTTGAGGGGGGTTTTACCTTCTCAGTAGTTGAGGAGTGTTGCTCATCTAGCTTTGGCTCGCCGCTTGCTTCTTGTGTTTCATTGAGCAGCTTCTTAGCACGCTCTTGCAAAACAGCATCCTGACCAGCCTCGCGCAAACGCTTGCCCAAGAAGATGTACAACCCAGCTGAGGCGACCAACAAAAATAGAATGCTGACGACATTAAGGTAAATTCCGACAGCAAATAAGCCAAAAAACAACAGCCAAGGAGCCGTTAAAACGACCGACTGCAACCAGGCTAAGATTCCCAGTTTTCCGTAAGAGCGAGCACGGTTAAAGCCCCAACCGAGGATACCGATAGCCGCTAGGATAATTAGAACAGTTGCAGTAGTCTCCGATCCATTAAACATTTTTAGCCGTTAGTCGTTTTTATGCATTGTTGGGAAAAGCGTTAGAACTAGGGCGTCGGACGCCAGAGGAAAGAAGTCAAGAAAAACTCGTTCTTCAGTCCTTTTCTTATTCTTAGTTCTTAGCCCAATAGTACCTTTCTCAACTCTCGCGATCGCAATCTTTTTTTCTTAAGATCGCGATCGGCTTCTTCCCATCAAAAACACGCGGCACTAGTCCCCTGCAATCTCTAAACTTTTTTGACAGTTTTGGACAGCAGCTCTTAGATTGCCGTTGCATTCGGCAAGGAGGCTAGAGCCTTCATTTTGGTCTATTCCTGTCCAATGCATCAGCAGCGCTAGTTTCACGCGGCGTCCACTGTGTTCTAGCAAGTAACCTGCCTCTTCCCGGCTCAAATTAGTGAGGTCTTGCAGGATTCGCAATGCCCTGTCATGAAGTTTTTTGTTAGTAACGGCGACATCCACCATGCGATTGCCGTAAACTTTGCCAAGGCGCACCATCACCCCGGTAGAGAGGATGTTCAATGCCATCTTCGTCACCGTACCTGCTTTCAACCTTGTGGAACCCGCCAGCACTTCAGGACCAACCACTAATCGAATATCCAGGTCAGTTTCAATGTTTACCTGCTCAACGGGAACACAAGCGATCAAAATCGTTGTTGCTCCTCGCTGCCGCGCCGCTTGGATAGCACCGTGAACAAAAGGTGTAGTGCCACCAGCGGTGATGCCAACAACTACGTCCAGTTCAGTGATATGGCGATGGGCGATCGCTTCTATCCCATCCTCCTCGCGATCCTCCAAATCTTCAGAACTACGAACCAATGCCCCAGCACCTCCAGCAATAATCCCTTGAACCATCTCTGGAGAGGTACAAAAGGTAGGAGGACATTCAGCCGCATCTAGCACCCCTAAGCGTCCGCTGGTTCCAGCACCGACATAGAAGAGGCGGCCACCCCGACCAATCGCATCAGCTGTAAGGTCAATGGCTTTCGCCAGTTGGATTTGGGCAGCCGCGATCGCCTCTAGCGTTTTGGCATCCTCGCGATTAAACAACTCCACCAACTCTAGTGATGTCAGCTGGTCGAGATTCTGACTATTAGGGTTAATCTGTTCGGTCAGCAGATGACCCCGCTCTTCTACATTCTTCATGGCTACCCTGTTTTGACTGCGGATTCTGGGCAATTGTAGCAACGTTTAAGGAGTGCCTCTACCGACTCTAAGCGTTTACAACAATCCTTCTAGCTGACGGCGAATGCGCTCTAGATCGGAAATTTCAGGTTCTTTAGTTTTATCAGCATCCGCTTGCCAGTCAGTTTGTTCTACATTAGTTTCCGGCGGTAGTGCCAACATACCTTCTTCAATTAGTTCTGACTCATAACCAGCACTCAGGCAAAATTCTTCCATATCCTCAGCATCCATTGCTTCGACTGTGGCTTCTGGGAAGTCCTGTGCTTCCAGCATCACCCCAAAGCGGATGGCGTCATCTTCCGACTCGAACAAGAGCACCTTGTTGCGATCGTCAATCCGAACCGTGTGAATTCCCTCGTTATCCGTTCCGGCATTAAATAAGAGAACATATACTTGCTTGGGTAAAGCCATAAGTTATTGTTTGTATTCAGAGGTATACGCTGATCAAAACTGTCTTTTCCTAGATTATCTAACTTCTGACCCCTCACACAGCGCCTCACCCTTGACTCCTAACTTAGAAAGTCGGGAGTCGGGAGTCGGGAGTCGGGAGTCGGGGAGAAGAGAATTTTTCATCCCTTGTTTGTGCGCTCCTCGCTCATGGTGTCTAGTCTGAAAATAGCAGGGGAGGCAGGGGGAGAAGAATGTTCATTGTGCGAGTTGTGAGCCTCCACTCATGGTGTTTAACTCCTATTTATTAATCAGCGACCCGCCCATAACGAGCAGAAATAGTAACAGTTGGATTTTCTTGATTGCACAACCATGCCCACATCTGATCGCCAAGGCAGAAATGCCACCACTCATTAGGATGGCGTCGGAACCCTGCCGAGTCCATCACTTCTCGCAACAGCTTGCGGTTGTCATGATACGGCTGTTCTGGCTGATTGGCGTAATAATCGGGATGAGAACGAGGTGAAAGTTCATCAATAGGAGAACCCATGTCAATGGGTTGACCTGTAGCATCCACCAGAGTAATGTCCACAGCCGCACCTGTACTGTGAGGCGGCGGCGTCATCGGGTCAAGACTGGGCACTGCCCATATTTTATAAACGTCCTGCCAGATGGCGTTGCGCTGGTTGTCGGATAGTGTCTCTGGATTTAAGTTCCGTACTTGAACTGCCTCGGTGAACGTGTAGTTCACCATAAATTGTTGAACTTCTACGGGTCGATAGGCATCAAAAATCTGGATACGCCAACCCGGATGCTGCTGTTGTAGTTGGACTTGAGCCGCAATGAGAGCATCAAGAACACCCTGGCGAAGATGATAAGGCGAAGTCTCCCCATAAGAGGCTCCCAATTTTTCGTAGGGGTGAGGTGACTCGATCGCAAATTGTTCTAGAGGAATCGGTACGAGGGGTTCTCCACACTCTAGGATAGGTATTTTCTGATAGGGTTTCATAAGCTGCTGTTCATTTACGCACAGCATACTTGTTAAAGTTACCCATTACCCATTACCCAACTTTCTTGCCATTCAGTGAAAATAAGGTGTAAAATAATAGTTTTGGGTAAAGATTTAGTCAGGACACGAAAGAGGAAGTTATATGGCGCGATATCGAGGCCCGCGTCTGCGAATTGTGCGACGTTTGGGCGATCTACCGGGTTTAACCCGCAAGAATCCCCGTCGGGCATATCCACCGGGTCAGCATGGTCAAGCTCGCAAGAAGCGGTCAGAGTATGCAATCCGACTGGAAGAAAAGCAGAAACTCCGCTTCAACTATGGTATTACTGAAAAGCAGTTGCTGCGTTATGTCCGTAGAGCGCGTCGGGCGACGGGTTCCACAGGTCAAGCATTACTACAACTGTTAGAAATGCGACTAGATAACACCGTTTTTCGTCTAGGAATGGCTGGTACTATTCCGGGGGCGCGTCAGCTAGTAAATCATGGTCATGTGACAGTTAATGGTCGAGTGGTCAATATTCCTAGTTATCAATGCCGTCCCGGAGAAGTCATAGGTGTAAGAGACAACACTAAATCTAAGGCTTTGGTTGAGCAAAACCTGCAATTTCCGGGCTTAGCAAACCTTCCTAGTCATTTAGAGTTTGACAAGGGCAAGCTAACTGGTAAGGTCAATGGTGTAGTCGAGCGGGAGTGGGTCGCTCTGCAAATTAACGAGCTACTCGTGGTTGAGTACTACTCACGACAAGCCTAAAAAGGGCGAGTGTTATTTGTTGTTGGTTGTTGGTTGTTTGTAAAAAAGATAAATAACCAACAACAAATACCATTATTTTTCGTTATTTTTAGCCGCCGATTTGCGACATAGTGCGCTTGTAGGTGCTGGTAGTCCCAGCGTCTCGCAGCTTGAAGTTAATTTCGGGTTTAATCATTAGTAACTGGCTGACCCGTTCTCTTAATTGGGCAAGAGAAATACCGCTACGAAGGGCAGTTTTTAAATCAATCTGACCTGTTTCATTGAGAAGACAGGGGCGCAACCAGCCGTCAGCAGAAAGACGCATTCGGTTGCAGCGATCGCAAAAACATTCAGACATCTGACTAATAAATCCCAAGGTTCCCAGAGCATTAGGAATCCGGAAGACATCAGCCGGGCCATTGCCTCTGATGTTAGATTCTTCT
The DNA here is from genome assembly GCA_031970155.1 of Coleofasciculaceae cyanobacterium CTOTU46601. Taxonomy (GTDB): domain Bacteria; phylum Cyanobacteriota; class Cyanobacteriia; order Cyanobacteriales; family Coleofasciculaceae; genus DALYIW01. Next base: position 5,365 of record DALYIW010000023.1, read on the forward strand.
AAGCCCCAGCGATCGCGAATCTGCTGCCGCAACTCTTCAGAAGGCACCCAGGCACGTTCACCAAATAGCTGACTATTACCAATCGGCATAAACTCGATAAACCGGACGTGCCAACAACGCTCAATCGTCAAAGCCGCTAAATCTAGTACTTCCTGGTCATTAATTCCTGGAATAACTACCACATTTAGCTTCAGAGGGTCAAACCCAACTTGGTGGGCTGCTTGAATTCCTTCCCAAATTTGCTGCCAACGCGATCGCCCCCGATTGCCGATAATTTTGTCAAATGCCTCTGGATTGAGAGAGTCGAGGCTAATATTAATGCGCCGTAAACCCGCATCATAGAGGTTTTGTGCCATCCCGGCGAGGAAAAACGCATTGGTAGTCATCGAGAGATCTTGGGTTTGTGGGAAAGAAGCGATCGCTCTTACCAAATCTACTACCCCAGGACGCAGCAACGGTTCACCACCCGTCAGCCGAAACTTTCTAAACCCGACAGGGATAAATACTTCTCGAAGTAACGTGAGCAACTCCTGATGAGTCAGTAAGTCTTGTTGCAAGATATAGTCAAGCTCTGCCCCTTCCGGCATACAGTACTGACAACGGAAGTTACATCGGTCAATTAGGCTAATGCGG
>DALYIW010000023.1:6058-7863 GCA_031970155.1 Coleofasciculaceae cyanobacterium CTOTU46601
CATCCCTCATCCCGCATCCCTCACCCCTCATCCTTCATCCCTCATCCCTCATCCCTCATCCCTCATCCCTCATCCTTCAGTTTGACCCATGATTGAGCGATCGCCAGTTGAGGTTTTGCAGACACAAAGGGTACAGGCTTTAAGAAAATGCGAAGAGTTTTCCACACGTCAATTAAGGGCACAGAACGAGGCTCTTGTACAAACACCAGAGGCAATAATGCTAGCAGTCGTAACACCGCTGAGAGTGCAAATAATCCTGGTAAGCCACCTGTGTTGCTTAGCTGAGCCAGAAAGCCCCCCGTAGCAGTTCCTATCGCTCCAGCGACACCAGCGATCGCACAAGCGATCGCAAAGTAAACCGTTTGACTGCGCGAGGAAGGTGCAACACTCATCTGTATATTGTGGTTACACAAATCAATTGCTGCCCATGTCCCACCACTCAACAAATGTACAAGCGGTAGCCACACCCAAACAGAAGCTGAATTAGCTCCAGTCCCCAACCAAAAGAGAGGTATCATCGCCGCCAGAATACCCATAAATACTAGGATAGGGCGATTCCCAATTCGGTCTGCTAACTTACCCCACATCACCAGCATCAGTAAATTTGCCCCAGCCGTTAAGCTGCCGTAAAGCGTGACTAAGCTGATATCAAGATGCAGATTGTCCAGCATATAGAGGTTGAAAAACGGTGCACTGAGGTTGACAGCAAACATCCAGGAGCCAAAGTAGAGGAGAAATGTCAAGAAGTTGGCATCTTTAAACCAGTTGGATGTCGATTGAGTTGAGTTACTACGGGCGGCGCATTGACGCTCTAGCGTCGGTTCCTGCGGATTCACATCAACTATGAAAAATTGACAGACCAAACTCATCAACCCCGCCAAAACCCCTAAAAGTAAAATGATGCTGTAGCCTTGGATTGTTCCACCTTTCCATGATGAAATTCCCAATCCCATTAACGGCACACCCACGAGATTAATCAAATTAGCAGCACTATTACGAACACCAAAATATCGACCACGCAAGCGTCGAGGAACTAACGCTGCCATCCAGCTAAACCAGGAAGCACCGCCTAATGCCCCCAGGATATGCGTTACCAAGACAATGATTAGTGTCCAGATGACTAGCTGGTGATGTCCTGGTTGAGACTCGCCGATTCTGACAATTCCTAGCAAGAGAATCAGCCATAGTAAGCGTGAACAGCCAAAAATCCCTACACTATACCAGTGACGGCTGGTGGTGCGATCGGCCAAATAAGCTCCCAGTGGTTGCAGCAAGTTGACAAACATGGGAATTGACGACAGAAAGCCTATTTCCACACTCGTTGCACCCAATTCCAGCAAAAAATTAGTTAGCAAGACACCCGTGGTAGCGCTGCTAAATATAGTGGCAAACACGCCATCCAGAGTAGATGCCTGGAGGCTAGTGCGAACCGATGCCTTAGATATTTTGAGAGGCGGGTTGGGAACAACAACTACCGCCTCTGATAATGCTTTTTCTGATACTTCTAAAATTGGGAGAGGTATTGTCTCCTCTAGGATGCAATCGAGGGTTTTTCTAACCATGCTAAGTAATCTATATACTAAAGGTTCGCGACCTGTATTAAAGCAAGCCCTTTGAACAATACCCAGTGAGCTAGTAACTGGGCATCGCTCAGCGGAAAGATCTACTTCTTAACTTTTAACACTCTGCAACCTAGAGAAACACTTGGCAATACTTCCCGTGACATTCTTCTAGGGAGTCGGGAGTCGGGAGTTGGGAGTCGGGGGAGGAGAAATTTGCGTAAGTAGTAGTAGGGTGGGCAGTGC
>DALYIW010000023.1:7873-14648 GCA_031970155.1 Coleofasciculaceae cyanobacterium CTOTU46601
TACATGTAGAAGTTCTGCGTAAGTCTTGAGGGATTGAAAGCCGGAAAAAAGCAGATGCTTTATGCTGAATTTATAATTTCCACGAGATTCCGGTCACTAAATACACAATGCAACCTGCATTTAACTTTTTTCAGCATTGGTATCCTCTATCGCCTGTCGAAGATCTTGATCCAAAACGACCAACTCCAGTTACCCTTTTGGGAATTCAGCTAGTCATTTGGAAGCCCCATTCATCTGAGACCTATCGAGTATTTTTGGATCAATGTCCTCATCGACTTGCTCCTTTAAGCGAAGGGCGTGTGGATGAGAAGACAGGCAATCTCATGTGTAGTTATCATGGCTGGCAGTTTGATGAGCAAGGAATCTGTACGCATATTCCTCAGGCAGAGAATCCACAACTGATTGCCAAGAGTCAGCAGAATTTGTGTGTCCTCTCACTGCCTTGTTGTCAGGCTAATGATTTACTTTGGGTTTGGCCGGATGCCCAATCAGCAGAACTTGCTGCAACCACACCCCTACCTCTTTCGCCTCAAGTAGATGCTAGTAAAGGGTTTGTCTGGTCTTCTTTCGTGCGCGACCTAGAATATGATTGGCAAACACTGGTTGAGAATGTAGCAGATCCCAGCCATGTGCCTTTTACTCATCACGGAGTCCAAGGAAATCGAGAAAAGGCGGTACCAGTTCCTCTCAATGTTGTGCAATCAACTCCAAATTTAATTGAGGTGGAAACTTCCAGAAGCACTATCACTTTTAAACCCCCTTGCCATTTGGAGTATGCTATCAAGTTTGGTCAAGGGGGGCAGCAGATTGGATTAGTCACCTACTGTATCCCTGTAGCTCCAGGTAAATCAAGGATAGTTGCTCAGTTTCCTCGTAACTTTGCCAAAAAGCTTCATCAGATTACGCCTCGTTGGTGGGAGCATATCAAAGAACGCAATCAGGTGCTTGATGGAGATATGATTGTGCTCCATCAGCAAGAGTATTTTCTACAACACAAGCAACAAGAAAGCTGGCAAACTGCGTATAAGCTACCGACGAGTGCCGATCGCTTAGTGATAGAGTTTCGGAAGTGGTTTGATCAGTATTGCCACGGACAGTTACCTTGGCAGGAGGTTGGACTCTCTCCCTCAGAAAAAGACCAACCGTGTAATGATCGTCAGTTTTTGCTCGATCGCTACAGACAACACACTCAGCATTGCAGTAGCTGTCGAGGTGCCCTCAAAACGGTGAAGCGTTTACAGACTTTGCTTTTGGGAAACTTTGCTATTACTATTGCAGGAGTGGCGTTGCTGCCTGATGCAGTGCGTCTCCCTATCGGTTTACCCTTGGTGGCTGTGGCACTTTTAGGTTTAGGGGCTTTTACTTGGCTCAAATTTTGGCTTGAACCGAGATTTTATTTCGTTGACTATGTACATGCAGAACGAACATAAGATCAAGTCCGGCGACATTGCTTCGTATAAAAGGTCAACAGGACTTACGCAAATTAACTTTTAAATCACCATCAGTAGGGGTGTAAAACTATACGCCCCTACCATATGTCGTGTATCGAGCGTAAGTCCTGGTCAATTGTTGTCAGTTTTCCACTCTCTACTCCCGACTCCCTACTCCCTACTCCCCCTGCATCCGAGTGTGAACACTTTAAGGTACACAATAGGGGTTTTACAGATGCGATCGCATAAACCCGTAGAATGATTCAACACTACCCAATTGGATGACTCACTCAGGCGAAGTGAAATAGAAGTCATCAGCCGTACCTTAGGAAATGTAGAGAAACAAATTCAAAGGAACGACAATGCACACTATTGACACTCAATCAACTGCTAACGCTCAAATCAACAAGCCCATCCTAAAGCAAGGTGACACAGGTGAGGCTGTTAAAGAACTGCAAAAGCTTCTGACAAATTTAGGTACTTACACAGGTTCTATTGACAGCATCTTCGGGCCAGCGGTGAAAAAGGCTGTCATTGCCTTCCAGCACCGTGTCTTTCTAGTAGAAGATGGCATAGTAGGGTCTTTAACTTGGCAAGCACTGTATACAGGTGGCCCAGTGAATATGCCAGTTCTCTCGCTAGGCAGCAAAGGAAAAGCCGTGAATACCCTTCAGGGACTGCTCAAGACGACCAAAGACCTTAAAGGCGCAATTGATGGTGAGTTTGGCCCTCAAACCAAAACCGCTGTGCAAGCCTTCCAAAAGCGTTCAGGTCTAGTTGCTGATGGAGTTGTTGGCGATCGCACATGGTTCGCTCTCAGCAAGGTACCTCACTAAGCTAGACACCACGCAAGTAGAGCGCAAAGAGAAGGGATGAAAATTTCTCTTCTCCCCGACTCCCGACTCCCGACTCCCGACTCCCTATTTTCAAGACAGATAGCAATTAATGCTCTTGTGCCAGTCGGGCTTTAGCTTGCTGCCAGAGAGTTTCCAACTCATCCAATGTATAATCCGATAGGGGGCGGTCTGCGACTGCCTCCATTTTTGCTAGACGTTGAATAAATCGTTCGTTGGTTCCCTGCAAAGCTTCTGAGGGGTCGAGATCGTACCAACGAGCAATGTTAATGAGGGTAAATAGTAAGTCTCCCAGTTCTGCCTGTTGCTCGGCTTGGGTTTCTTGTTCAAGTGCCTGTTGAAATTCCGCTAATTCTTCGTGAAATTTTCCCCAGACGCCTTCAACATCTTCCCATTCAAACCCTGCGGTTGCAGCTTTTTGAGAAATTTTCATACCTGCCATTAAAGGGGGTAGCGTCCGCGCATAGCGAACGAGTTTACGACTGAGTAGCCGAGAATCAGCAGCAGTTTCTCCTTTTTCTTCTGCTTTGATTTGCTCCCAGTTTTTATGGACTTCTTCAGCATTTTGGGCTTGGACATCGCCAAATACATGAGGATGACGCCGGATTAGCTTTTGGGTAATGCCTTGAGCAACTTCGGTCATGGTAAAGTGACCTTCCTCGCTGGCAATTTGAGCTTGGAGTACTACCTGCAATAGTAAGTCACCTAGCTCTTCTGCGATCGCATTTTTATCTCCATTACGAATCGCATCAACTACCTCATAAGCTTCTTCTATGACATAAGGGGTAAGGGTTTGGGGCGTCTGAGCTAAATCCCAGGGACAGCCACCTACAGGCGATCGCAACTGGGCAATGACATCAATCAGCTGTTGCAGCGCTGCTAACGCAGAAGACTGAGGCTTGATCTGACTTGGCTCCTGGGAACTGGACATGAAAAAAACTTACGCAACCACTCAACTATTCTTAACAAGATTTTCGATCCCTGCCAATCAGAAAGTCTCAAGACTAACACAAAGTTCCTGTTGAAACACCATTTGTAGAGGCGAACGGCTGGAAAGCCCCTACAGGTGGCGTCAATGCGTAAGTCCTGATACCAATTGGGTTTAAATTTGCCACATTTGAATTTCTGAAACTAGGTACTGGTAAAGCTTTCAAAATCCACAATCCAAAATTCAAAATCTAAAAACCAAAATGGTATGAGTCTATTACTTCTTTGAAGTCCGCCGAGAAGATGTACGCTTGCGGCTGATGGGTTGGCGTTTTGGCTTCTTCTTAGAACGCTTGTAAGCTGAACTAATCCAATCGCTTAAAGAATGGCTCATTGCTCCTAGTTCCAAACCCACAAACAAAGCTACCCACTCGGATTGATAAGCAGAAAGCGAATCTGCGGCTTGTTGACGAAGCACGGGCAAGACATCTTGAACAAATTGCTCCCAACTCCAGCTCAAATCTCGGAACAACTCAACCACCACCAACCCCAGCATCCCCAAAAAGACTATCCAGCTACCAAGATAAAGCACCCGTAATGTTGTCCCAACAATCGGGCCGTGCGAAAGAATGGATCGATGGCGTATCACTTTGCGATAGGGAATCCACATCCAGCGTAACCACCCCCAGCGCTTGAAGGGACGCGAGAGCAAATCCAAGTCAGGACTAAGCATTAGCCCACCAAAGAGAAACCCTCCTGAAACCAGCAAAGTCAGGTTACTACTTCGTGTAAGTGCAATGGTCAAACCCGTGACTACTGGTAGGCTCCACAAAGTTATGCGATCGTGTGTTTGACCAGAGGGCATTTTTTTGATTTTTTTGTGCTAATCTAGTATGACACCGGGCGGTTAGCTCAGTTGGTAGAGCGCCTGCCTTACAAGCAGGATGTCACTGGTTCGAGTCCAGTACTGCCCATACTTAAAACATAAGAATTTGGTCAGCCAGTTGTTGATTACTTGTATAAACAACCAACAACAAACAACCCAACGACCAAGCTCAGGGCAAGCCAAACAACCAACAACAAAACTTTAACTAACTTACCCCATATAATAAGAACGTTTGTATTAGTTCAGCCAGGAAAGGGATACTATGCCTGAGTCTCCCAATTATCCGAGAGAGGATGACGCTGTACTCGGCGGTCAAAGTCTCGCCCCAGTAGGTAGTGTAGTTTTGGGAGGACTTGAAGGTGTTACGCGCCGCTTGGGTGTAGGTAATTCTGGTGTAGTTGTCCCAGAAATTGAGCAACGAGTTGCAGCGCTTAAAGATGCCCTGAAATATGGACAAAAAGGCTTAGACTTGGTGATTCAAGCATTACAGGACGAATCCGATGTAGTGCAGCGAGTGGCTTATTTGCTACTACGGGACAGGACAAAACCAGACGTTCGTAAAGCGTTGCGAGAATTTAATATCTATCGCTTTATGTCGTGCCTCCATACTGTTAAAGGAGGCGAAACTATGGCGATTAGCCCGGATGGGGAAGCGATCGCATATCTCCGAGGCAAGACAATTAGAGTCGTAAGTCTGCACAATAATGAATTACTATATACCATCCTTAAATATCGCAAAGCCAAAGAGTCTTTTCTTGTCAGTTCAGATGGACAAACCCTAATTAGAAGTATTAATGGTTCTCGCCACCTAATCGAAGCTTGGCATCAGGGAGAACACCTGTATTCTCTGTATGGGCATGAAGCTGATATTGAAGGGATGGCAATTAGCCCCGATAAGCAAACTCTCGCCAGTGGCAGTCGCGACAAAACTATCAAAATTTGGAATCTTGAGACAGGTAAACTCATCTGTACCTTTGGCAGTTTGCTGACTTGGGGGGCACATAAAGAAACGGTGAGTTGTCTTGCCTTCAGTCCTGACGGACGGACTCTTATTAGTGGTAGTTTTGATGGAACGATTAAGTTTTGGAACCTCGAGACTAGAGATAAACCCCGTACCTTTAAAGCAAGTGTAGGTGTAAAAGCGATCGCGATCAGCACAGATGGACAACTTCTCGCCAGTACAAATTGGGACGGGAAAATCCGACTCTGGCATATCGACACCGGGGAGGTGCTGCATACTCTAGAAGGGCATTCCTACTCGGTGAGTTGCTTTACCTTCAGCCCAGATGGACGGACTTTAGCAAGTGCTGGGAGTTACGACAAAACCATCCTATTCTGGAACGTACAAACAGGGCAGTTACTTCACCAACTGACAGAACATGAAAACGCGGTGAATTGCCTTGCTTTCAGTTGGGATGGGCAAAGTCTGGTAAGTGGCAGTCAGGATAAGACGATCAAGGTGTGGGGAGTGGAGTAGAGGTTTGGTTCTAGGGAAGTCTGTAGCTTTGTTGGCTATATGCGATCGCTACTCCCAATGTGAATTGCTTTACCTTTAGTTGGGAGGGGCAAACTCTTCTTAGTGGCAGTCAGGATAAGACTATCAGGGTATGGAGACTGTGCGATTCTCAAAGCTAAACTCGCCTTAGGAGTTTCTGGGGTAAATTCTGTTGCTTTTAGTCCCGATGGACAAACCCTTGCCAGTAGCAGTGCAGACTATTATAAAAAAGACAAGACTATCAAGCTGTGGTCAGTGAGAACTGGAGAGGTAATCAAGACTTTAAAAGGAGATTGTGGCAGTGTAAACTGTATTGCTTTCAGCCCCGATGGACAGCTCCTTGTCAGTGGCAGTGGAGACGGGACAATTAAGCTGTGGGGAGGTTGGTAGAGCATTGAGAGTCGATACCACTTTTCACATCGCCTCGCACTCAAAGAACATAGAATTAGCTGGAGCAATGCCCGATTCACCAAGCCAAAGAAGTTCGCTTCTACGCATCATAGAATATGCGATCGCACATCTGCATAAAAGGCGGTCACCGCCACCAGCTATTCTTTACTTACGTTTGCATAACTAGAATGCTTCTTGTAACCAAAAATTAACTTACTTTGTAGAAAAAGGTAAAAGACAATGAATGTGTCATTAACTCCAGAAATTGAGCAATTCATTCAAAGTCAAGTAGAAAGCGGTAAATATGCCTCAGCTGACGAAGTTATCCTAGCAGCACTTAAGGCGTTTGAGGAGCGGGAACGCATTTATAAAGGGCGCTTTGAGGAGTTGAGAAGGGAAATTATGCTTGGTGTTAAAGCGTCTGAACGGGGAAAGGTTGTTGACAGCGAGATAGTTTTCAGCCAACTGCAACAGAAGCTGCAACAGCTTCGCGATCAAGAGGGTAAATGAGTAATATTTGTCGGTTTACTGTTCCAGCTAGTCGAGATATTGAAAGCATTATCGACTATGTGGCTGGCAATAGTAGTTTGGGTGCAGCGGAGCGCTTGCTCAACAAAATCAATCAAAAGTGTAGAACTTTAGCCAATTTTCCTAACATGGGGCGCAGGCGTGATGAGCTTTTGCCATCATTACGGAGCTTTCCAGTTGATGAGTACTTGATTTTTTATCGTCCAATTGAAGGCGAGATTGAGATTTTGCGGGTTGTTAGCGGTTGTCGGGATTTAGAGGCGCT
>DALYIW010000023.1:14683-52024 GCA_031970155.1 Coleofasciculaceae cyanobacterium CTOTU46601
ATGCGATCGCCAGAAAAAATTGCGGCTCTTGATGATGAGAATCACCCTGCCGTCTTTAACAAGAACTTCTTTGACGGCAGAGTAATAGATGTATAAGAGCAGGTATAGGTAAGTGTGAGCTAAGAGCGCTGACTTGCCGAAAGCATTAGCAAAGCCTTCAGATTAAACCCATCTTCCCACGACTACCCGCACCGTCCCATCTGCGAGAGTTTCTTCCTCTTCAACATTGAAGCCCTGCTCCTGCACTGATGCCATCAGAGTCTTGTGGGCATACTTTTGCATCAACGAGTTGATAAAAGCTTTCTCGTTAATCCTAGCTCCCCAAAAATCTGCCACTAATTCATAAGCTTCATCATTGCGGCGAAAGCCCAAATCATAGCCATTGTCCTGCCGGATGACATACTCCGCGTCTGTCTTGTCGCCTTGATATCCCCGGACTTTTTTGTTGTACTCTACCTTGTACCCTAGCTCTTTCAAGCAGTCATGTAGAGTTTCACCATTCTTAATTTGGACTTTGATTGTCGTGAAATGAGACATAAACCCTTTCGCTGTGAGTTTTCGCCTGTGGCATCCTTATTATAACGTCACAAACCTGAACTCAATGCCAGAAATCACTTAACGGCTGGAGTTTTGGCGTTCAATTGCTCATGTACACAGTTGAATGGTCAAGCCATTATAGAGCGGTGATAGCGGAGGAAAAAAATCTTCACTTACATCGATAATTATGTATTTTGTCTGACCCGTTTCCAGTATAGGGTCAACCAACACATTTTTCTGATTGAGACTGCAAATCTTGATGCCCTTGTGCAGCAACCTTTTAAACAAATAAACAGTTTGAATCTTTAAAAGTTGACGATGTTTATTTTTATCTAGATAGCGATGTAAAGAAAATTGGTGCTTGCGGCTAATTTCTTCTAGTTGTGGTATGTTAAAAACTTGGCAAAATTCTGCACTAAACCCATTGGGAGTTTGTCCTAAATTCACTCCTTCACTTACCTTTTGCATGAATAGAATCTGTTTAAAAACAGATTTTTCTTGATGTGTTTGGACGTGAAGATAAACTGGACAAATTCGGAGAAGATTTTTTTCTTCTACAGTAAGTTTTGTTTCCAAATCTTGATTGAGTTGAAGAGTTCTATAAAACTGTTCTTTTAAATTTTCTGTAAAAGGTTTACCCTGAGAGCATTTGAGAGCTAAATTTGGATTTGGGAATATACCGAACTCAGAGTCAAATTTACCCAAAATATGGATACCTTTTTTTACACCGTCAGAAAAAGGGTTGATATTATACAAATGCTTATTCTCAGCAAGGTCAGCACTAAAGCGTTTCAAGTGTTCTAGAAATTCGCTTAAATCCCCATACTTACTTAGCAATCTTTCATAAATTTCTGGCTGAAAGTCAATTGTCACCTCCTCTTGTGTCCAAGTTTTAATAAGTGCCATAAGCTGTAAAAGATTTCCTACGTAGATTGAGGCAATTTGTGGTAGTAAAAAAGCGGTCTTGTCTTGTCAACAAGACCGACTTAACAGCAATCTTAACGTCTAGCGCAAGACAAGGAATTTCTTCTTAAGGTACCTGAAGGGGAACCAAAGCATTTTCCGGTACGTAGCTTCGGTAAATGCCGTTGTCTGCTAAAAACAGAGTGAGTCGCAATGGATAATCTGGCTCAACTTGTAAATCTGCCCAGGGCACTGCTACCTCTAGACACTGGTCGATCGCAATTTGAGCGCGATTAGATCTGGGGTGCCACTGAAAATGCTCCACAGCCTCTTCAAACCAAGTTGCCCCAGTCAGCAAATTAATCCCCAGATGGTGATGAAACCAATAGTTCAACGGTGCCTCATCGGGTAGTTCTGCTAGAGGTGCAGGGCTATTATGCATAGTGCGGTCAGGATAGAACCACAGCAAGTGTAATTCAGCAGGTATATCTCTACCCACTTGCACGCCACTCTTGAAGTCCAATCGCAAATAGAAGTTAAGGTGATCGACACCGTACCAAAGTCGCTGGATGGTGCTGCTTTGGTGCATCGTACCTCGTGCTCCACCAATTTCGATGCGACCAGCCTTATCCCAGTCTTGCTCGTCTCCTATGCCGTTGATTACAGGATGAATAAAGCTTTGTGGTTGATGGTCTGTTTGGACTTCGTGGATTTCCACGGGTTGCACAAGACTTGGAGGCACCGGCTCATTCAATGCTTGGTAAATGGCACATAGATGTTCTCTGAACAGCTGGTCAAACATCGCATCCTGGTTTGAGGAATGACCTGCACCAAACCACCAGAACCAGTCAGAACCTTCGGCAGCATACAACGCTTCCCAAACTTCTGGGTTATTTTCTTCGGTTGCTTCTGGGTGGTTTGCTAATACTTGCCGCGCTTGTTTTAGTAAATCCCAAGCTTTATTCTTTGCTGGGTCACCAATCCAGGTAGTAAAGTTGCCATCTACCCAAGAACCACTATGGAGTTGTTCGGCGGGCAGAATTTCAGTCGGCGGGAACTGTTCGACAAACTCAGAAACGGTTACTAGTTTGATATCTGAATGGTGACTTAGAGTCTCGTACAAGGATTCTAGGAAGGGGATACCATCCTTGTAGTAATGCTCCCAGCAATTCTCCCCATCTAGAGCAATATTGACTAGCCAAGGTTGCTCTAATGAGGTTCCACCATTGGGTTGGCGATGCTTGAGAGAACGAGCGATCGCTTCCAAATGACCCACCAAATTAGCGGCCGCGTGCTTCGGATCCATTGCCCCATAAGTAAATCCAATCAAGTCCGATAGTCGGTGATCTCGAAACACAATCGCTAGAGGGCCATGGGGCGTTTCCAGACGATAGGGACGATACAGTAACTCCGGTTCCGAGACGTTCCCTGCTTCATCCCGGTGGAAGAAGTGCTTGATTGTACATCCCAATACCGCCTCATCTGAGCAAATCCACTCGAACCCTTGCTGGGCAATATAAGGTAAAATCTCAGGGCTAACTGACTGCTCCGAAGACCACAATCCCCGTGCTGTTCTACCAAATCGGTCTTGATACATCTCCCAGGCTTTCTTCAGGTGCCGGGGAATGTCTTCTTCCCACTCGAAGCGATACTCTGGGAGATTCATATTGGGCACTGCCCGACGGCCTGCGTTTGTATCTGCCAGTAAGGGGAGAATTGGGTGAGTGTAGGGCGTTGTTGTCACTTCCAGCTGACCCGCATCTTGCATTTTGCGGTGCTGGGGAATAATGCGACTGAGGATTTCTTTTTGCTTTGAGAAAATGCGTTGGCGATCGCCTAAAGTAAAATTCCGCCCCTGCTTCAACCACCCTTCAATCTCTGGATCATCCCAAAACAGCGGGTCAATCCAAGCCAAGTTATGCCACGCCAGCAAATCGCTGTAATCTTGCTCTGTCCAATTATCCAAGCACCATGCTCTCCCCTTGTCCTGCCGCATCCAGTACAGTTCGCTGTAGCGGGGATGAGGGTCAATCAGAGTATGGTGATTAGCATCAAAAAAATGCTCAATAATAAATTGCTGCTGTTCGGTATTTAGCTGTTCAGTGGGCGTCAGTGCCAATTCCAGATAAGGGTCGAAGGCTGTTCCTGCTGCATAATCTTCAAGTTGCAAAATCAGTGAAGGAACTAGATTCACCGTTTGATGTAACTTTGGATAGCGCTCTAGTAGTAGCACTAAATCTAGATAATCTTTCGTGCCATGTAGCCTTACCCAAGGTAAGCGGTACTGCCCGGTACCAGCCAAACCGCGATCGCGGCATTTATACAGTGGCTGGTGCTGATGCCAGATAAAAGCGACGTACAGGGGATGTGACATAAGTCTTGAGTCAAAAATTAAAAGTTAAGAGTTGAGAGTTAAGGGTTATGACCAATAAAGGACGAGAGAGAGATAAGGGATGACAGATGAAGGTACAAGCCTATAAATTTATGAGGCTATTCCTACATTCATCCTTCATCCTTCATCCTTCCCAGTAACAGTCATCCTCATACTTTTAACTCTTAACTCTTAACCCTAAAGTCAAAACTATTACAGGACTTGTTCAACTTCAGCGATTTCAGGGATAAATTCCCGCAAGCGTCGCTCAATACCCATTCTCAGGGTCATGGCTGAGCTGGGGCAAGAGCCGCAGGCACCCTGAAGCCGGAGTTTCACCACCGGACCATCTAATTCAACTAACTCAACATTGCCGCCATCCGCCATCAGGTAAGGACGCATTTCATCCAAAACTGTTTCGACGTTTTCAGGAGTTAGCGCTAATGTTTGGGACATAGTACACCTCTTCGATTTTGTTTAACTGCAACTATGCGTTTATCCTAGCTTTCTAGTTGGTAGAGCAGAATGATTGGCTTTTAGTAAAAGGCTCAAGGCAGATTGCTATGTAGAAACAGCCAAGAACTTTGATTATTGCATAGCGCACAACACAATCATGGACTCCAGACTACCCGTTAAACTACTGCTGGTTCCAGTAGCTTGATATTAGAAAAATTGAATTGAGTGGTTGTTCGTCCCTCTCCTTCAAGGGCGTGAACGACTTGACGAGTCATGACGTAGTAGTCGTCAACTTTCTCGAAAGTATCTTCAAATTCCCGCTTGCCCATCAAGTCACCCGTTTTAGAATTTCGGAAGATAGCGTTGTAACCTGTTGAGACATAGCCTTCTCCTGTATCCAAGCTTTCCTTGGTATTAATCGTGAAAGCCATCGGACCCATCACCCGACTTACCTGACAAATTTCAGTACCCCGGATTTTGTAGTTAGACCCCATTGCGTCACCCTTGACGAGGATTTCTACAGCCCCGGTGGCGTCTTCTTCACCCAGGTTAAACTCACTTTTCCCATGTGCCTTATCAAAAGACGACCGTTTGCGGTGAGTTACGATATCCCGCATCTGGTTATAAACACTTTCTTGAACCTTTTCGTCTTCGATGCCAGTGACTTCGACACTCAGGTCGCCATTCACCCGAACTTTGCCGCTATAAACTTCATCACCCTGCTTGATTTCGACGTCTGCACTATAGCCAGGGAAGTTTTCATCCCAAGTATAGCGGTGTTCGTAGGCCGCCTGAAACAACTCACGAGCGCTTTTTGGATCAGTCATACAACCTGTATTCAATCAATCAACTCCTCTAGTTTAAAAATCTTTCCCCAAAATTGGGCTTTTTACCAAAAAAGGAACATTTTTGACTAAAGAATTCTGAAATGTCAAGTATAAAAGGTTGTGAGCGATGAAAATGTTTTTTCCCCGACTCCCGACTCCCGACTCCCGACTCCCGACTCTCCTAAGAGATTAATTTAATCTGTATGAGTGGTACTGATAACAGGAACCTGATACAGCGGCACCGTAAAGGTAACAGTAGAACCTAACCCTTCGCCCATACTGTAAAAATTGACCTGACCCCCCATCGTTTCTACAAGCTTTTGAGAGATTGTCAGGCCTAAACCTGTTCCACCATATTGGCGTGTCCGGGAACCATCGACCTGGCTGAAGGTTTGAAACAGTCTTTCTTGCTTGTCGAGAGAAACACCGATGCCAGTATCTGCTACTCGAATTTTGACCATGCCAGGGAATTCTTTATTTTGAAAGGTCATTGGCTTTTTAAGTACTTCAGCGCTAAGCGTCACTCCACCTTCGTGGGTAAATTTGATAGCGTTGCCCACTAGGTTTAACAGCACCTGTAATAATCGCTGGTAGTTGCCGTACAAAATCACATCGTCACGGGGAGGGGGTAACTCAAAACTAAGGCTGAGGTTCTTTTGTTGTGCCTGATTCTGTGTAAAATGTTTGATGTCATTCATCAGAACGTCGAGCCTCACTTGACCTAGCTCAAGCTCCATTCTGCCCGCTTCGATCCTGGCGATATCCAAAATGTCGTTGATGATGTCGAGTAGATGTAGGGCTGATCGATAAGCATCATTGAGAAATTCACTTTGTTCTTCTGGAGTGTCTACCAATCCATCTAAGATCAGCTTGAGGCTACAGATAATCCCATTGAGGGGAGTCCGAAGCTCGTGGGTTGTATTGGCAAGAAACTCACTTTTGAGGCGAGAGGCTTCTTCAGCGCATTCAGTGGCAAACTCTAGCTCTTTATAAAGCGTACCGTGAGCGATCGCCGTTCCCACTTGTTCAGCTAGTTCTCGCACCAACTCGATTTCTGCCTCACTCCATTGACGGGAGCGATCGCACTGTTGCAAGATAATCAATCCGTTTGGCTCGTCTTGATTAACCGTACAAACCACTAGCATTGATTTCGGTTGGGATTCGCTGGTCGTATTTTGCTCTACTACCGTTGGTTCGTGACATGCTAGAGCTTGTTTCAAGTAAGGTTGAGATTGCAGTTTCAGCGTTTTCCCCAGCATTGAGTCAATTGCTTGTTGGCAATACTCTGCCTCCACCTTGACTTCTACTTGATCGGGTTTGTAAGAGCAGATAATGCAGCGACTCACTTGGAGTGCTTTCCCCAGGCTTTTCACCGTCTCTTTCCAAATCGTATCGAGATCAAGCGATCGACGAATCTTCCGCGCAATCTGGGTTAACAGTTTTTGATTGGGATCAAGACTTAACGGCACAAACGAGTCAATTACATTCTGTACCGATGCCTCAGGTAACAGACGACCCATCACTAGAACGGATGTTGCTTTCCCATCAGCTTGTAAAATAGGGCTGATGACCAATTCAAAAGGAAAACATTGGTCTTGGTAAGAAAACGAATGAATACAGCGTTCAGGAGTTCGTTGCTCCAATATTCGCTGCACTTGCTCCCGATAAGTTTCAAGAGCAACCGGATAAAACATTTCTGTGAGGGGAAGTCCATTCACTTGCGCCTTATTCAAACCATAGCGCTCAGCGCCTTGCCAATAAAAAGATAAATACTGACCAGATGCATCCTGAGTAAAAGCAAGCTCGGATCCCAACCCCTGCAAAAAGCTAGACTTTCCTAGTAGTGCAGTTGCAGATTCCATATTTGGTATACCCAGATCAAGGACGTTGTAAATTAGCAGGAGCAGCCATCAGTAGAACCCGGCAACAGTGATTAACCAAAGGATTCAGTAGATTAGCTGAAGTTTCATTAAACGCAAATGCAACCGAAAATTATGCAATGATAGAGAACTTCAGCTAAAGTTCCCAGTCAGGACTTTTTATACCTGTTGTATCTCAATCATTCCATTCGCCTCGCAGTGGCACGGGCGGATTCCGCTCTAAAGTACGGGTTAGCTCATCATCTCGCTCTCTTTCGCCTCTAAGCCACTGACGAATCGCTGTTTCAATTACCTTACTTGGATCGTTAGTCAGGTGCTTGATTTGGTCTAGCAATTCCGGATCTAGATGGATTGAGATTTCTTCTTTATCCGCTGAACGCTCTCTATGTACGGCATTCTCATTCATAAGCACTATTAGTTCCCCAACTATATATCTTACGATATTTAGGTCTGAGAGTCCTGGGTTGATGACCAGTCAAGAGACTGTCACCTGCCATAAAAGCACAAAAGGGAATATTTTTCCCGCTCATCTCCCCCTGATTCCCCAGCTTCCTCTGCTCTATCATCTCTTAAAGAGTGCCACCCGCTTTTCACGCGTAGAAACATTAAAATACATTAAGTGCTATTGAAACGATCGCGTTGCTAGTTCTTTTTTGTCATCCCGGATAGCTATGACTGATGTTCCTGTCTCTCGCATTCGCAATTTTTCCATCATCGCCCACATTGACCACGGGAAATCTACCTTAGCCGATCGCTTGCTGCAAACTACTGGTACAGTCAAAGACCGGGAGATGAAAGAGCAGTTCCTGGACAACATGGAGTTGGAACGGGAACGGGGCATTACAATAAAGCTGCAAGCGGCGCGGATGAACTACATGGCCAGAGATGGCCAACAGTATGTTCTCAACTTAATTGACACGCCAGGTCATGTGGATTTCTCCTATGAGGTGTCGCGATCGCTAGTCGCCTGCGAAGGAGCATTATTGGTTGTAGATGCTTCTCAGGGAGTCGAAGCACAGACTCTTGCTAATGTTTACTTAGCACTCGAACACGATCTGGAAATTATCCCCGTACTGAATAAGATCGATTTACCAGGAGCTGAACCTGAGCGAGTGATTGGGGAAATTGAGGAGATCGTTGGTCTCGATTGTAGTGGAGCCATCAAAGCATCGGCAAAAGAAGGCATCGGGATTGACGAAATTCTCGAATCAATTGTACATCTGGTGCCGCCCCCAAAAGATACGGTAGATCAGCCGCTGCGAGCCTTGATTTTTGACAGCTACTACGACCCTTACCGAGGTGTTATTGTTTATTTTCGGGTAGTGGATGGAACCGTCAAAAAAGGTGACAAAATCCGCTTGATGGCATCAAAAAAAGAGCTGGAAATTGATGAACTTGGTGTTCTTTCCCCTAACCAAATTCAGGTTAATGATCTTCACGCTGGGGAGGTAGGTTACCTAGCAGCGGCCATTAAAACCGTAGAAGACGCTCGTGTCGGCGATACGATTACCCTAGTAGCAAAACCAGCAGATTCTCCGTTGCCCGGTTACGCGGAAGCTAAGCCGATGGTGTTTTGCGGATTATTTCCCACCGACGCCGATCAGTATGAAGATTTGCGGGAGGCGCTAGAAAAGCTTAAGCTCAATGACGCGGCGCTCAACTACGAACCGGAAACTTCAAGCGCCATGGGATTTGGGTTCCGCTGCGGCTTTTTGGGCTTGCTGCACATGGAAATTGTCCAGGAACGGCTAGAGCGAGAATATGATCTAGATTTAATCACAACCGCACCTTCTGTGGTTTATCAAGTCACCACCAATGAGGGCGAAGTCTTTGAGATAGACAATCCTAGCCATCTACCACCACCTAATGAACGGGAAAAAATCGAAGAACCCTATGTCCAGGTAGAGATGATTACTCCCGAAACCTACGTGGGCACCTTGATGGAACTGTGCCAAAATCGGCGTGGGGTTTTTAAGGATATGAAGTATCTCACCCAAGGGAGGACAACGTTAATTTACGAATTGCCTCTGGGAGAAGTAGTAACTGACTTTTTCGATCAACTAAAATCGCGATCGCGTGGTTATGCCAGCATGGAATATCATCTGATCGGCTATCGAGAAAATCCTCTAGTCAAGCTAGATATTCTCATCAACAACGACCCCGTTGACTCCCTCGCCATGATTGTTCATCGAGACAAAGCCTACAATGTAGGTCGCGCCTTAGTGGAAAAACTTAAGGAACTGATTCCTCGTCATCAATTTAAAATTCCCATCCAAGCGTCTATCGGTTCGCGAGTAATCGCTAGTGAACACATTCCAGCATTACGTAAAGACGTTCTTGCTAAATGCTACGGTGGTGACATTAGCCGTAAGAAAAAACTACTTCAGAAGCAAGCCAAGGGGAAAAAGCGGATGAAATCTGTTGGTACTGTTGATGTTCCGCAGGAAGCTTTTATGGCAGTGTTGCGCCTCGATCCTCAGTAGAATTGCCACAAAAATAGACCTTTATCCTTGCCTAAATTAAAAAGTTAGACAAGGATGAGGGCAAAGCAAATTGTTAAAAACTTATCCAGTTTTGGTGATAACAAATACCTAATTGATCAAGACTTTATCTAATATTTTTGGATTTTTAGTGGCGGTTAGGTAGCTGGATCGGTTTAAATTGTTGCAGGGTAGAGCTGAAGAATCTTTGTATGGCTCTACTAGCTCAATATACCTGTACTTACCAACCTATGAGAATTCTGGTTACGGGTGGCGCTGGTTTTATCGGTTCCCATCTTATTGATCGGTTAATGGCCCAGGGAAATGAAGTTATTTGTTTAGATAACTTTTACACCGGCCATAAACGCAACATCCTGAAATGGATAGACAACCCGTATTTTGAGCTGATCCGACATGATATCACTGACCCGATACGGTTAGAAGTAGACCAAATTTACCACTTAGCTTGTCCGGCTTCGCCCGTTCACTACCAGTACAATCCCGTCAAGACAATTAAAACCAATGTCCTGGGAACCCTGTACATGTTAGGACTGGCAAAACGGGTAAAAGCAAGGCTCTTATTAGCTTCTACATCAGAAGTTTACGGAGATCCAGAGATACATCCTCAGTCAGAAGATTACAGGGGAAATGTCAATCCAATTGGCCCTCGTAGCTGTTACGACGAAGGAAAACGTGTAGCAGAAACCTTGGCATTTGACTACCATCGGCAAAATAATGTAGACATTCGCGTCGCTCGAATTTTTAACACCTACGGCCCGCGCATGTTGGAAAATGATGGTCGTGTCGTCAGCAATTTTGTGGTACAAAGCCTCAAAAATGAATCTCTAACTGTGTATGGAGATGGTTCCCAAACTCGCAGTTTCTGCTACGTTTCTGACTTAGTAGAAGGACTAATGCGGCTGATGAATGGCTCTCATATTGGACCGATTAATTTAGGGAATCCTGGCGAATACACAATTCTGCAACTAGCTCAAGCTGTTCAGAAAATGGTGAATCCTGATGCTGAGATTATATTTAAGCCTCTCCCTCAAGATGACCCAAGACGCCGCCGTCCCGACATTACCAAAGCCAAAAGCTTGTTAGATTGGGAACCAACGGTAGCCTTACAAGAAGGGTTAAAACTGACGATAGATGATTTTCGCGATCGCTTAGCCGCTCCTGAGGAACAGCGCTTAGCGTCGGTTTAACAAATCAACTTTTACTCAGGGTGCTCAAAATTAGGATACTCAAAAAAATAGTACTCTACCCAATTGATTTTGATGAGTAACAAATTTCTGTAAAATCTCCACAGAAAAGATTCACAAATTATTCACTTATCAAAGTTAAATTTCTGGAGTACGAGACTTCCCTCACACTTAACTTCCATCATCGAGGATCAGCCCCATGCGTGTTTGTGTTATTGGCACTGGATATGTAGGTTTAGTAACAGGTGCTTGCCTAGCTCATATTGGTCATCACGTCATCTGCGTAGACAACAACGAAGAAAAAGTCAAATTAATGAAATCTGGGCAGTCTCCTATCTACGAACCAGGGCTGTCAGAAATTATGCAGGCTGCTAGTGAGGCGGGGAAGCTAGAGTTTACCTCAGATTTAGCAGCAGGTGTAGAGCATGGCGAAATTTTATTTATTGCCGTAGGAACACCTGCCTTACCTAACGGTGACAGTGATACGCGCTACGTCGAAGCAGTTGCCCGTGGAATTGGGGCTAATCTCAAGGGTGGCTATAAGGTGATTGTGAATAAATCAACTGTACCCATTGGTTCTGGCGACTGGGTGCGGATGATTGTGCTAGATGGCGTTGCTGAACGTCAGATGTCCCTAGTTGGTGCAGGTGGCGTTTCTGGAGAAGAGGCAACAGCAAAAATTGCTGCTGAATTTGATGTCGTCAGCAATCCAGAATTTTTGCGCGAAGGTTCAGCCGTTTACGACACGTTTAACCCAGACCGAATTGTGCTGGGAAGCAATAGTAAACGGGGGATCGAGATGATGCAAGAGCTCTATACCCCAATCGTTGAAAGGCAGTTTGCCGAAGACAAATCATTGCCAAACGTGCCGGTGGTGGTCACTGACGTCAACTCAGCTGAGATGATTAAGTACGCGGCAAACGCCTTTTTGGCAACTAAGATTAGCTTCATCAATGAAGTTGCTAATATCTGCGATCGCGTCGGGGGTGACATTACCCAAGTGGCTAAAGGGATTGGTTTAGACTCCCGAATTGGCAACAAGTTTTTGCAAGCGGGGATAGGCTGGGGCGGTTCTTGCTTCCCCAAAGATGTCTTAGCGTTGATTCATACCGCTGACGATTATGGCTACGAAGCCCAGCTACTGAAATCTACCGTCAGTGTCAACGAACGTCAGCGAGCGATCGCCATTGAAAAACTTCAACAAGAACTCAAAGTCCTCAAAGGTAAAACCATTGGTCTATTGGGCTTAACATTTAAGCCAGATACCGATGATTTGCGCGATGCTCCAGCCCTCATTTTAATTGAGCAGCTGAACCGACTAGGAACGAAAGTCAAAGCTTACGACCCGATTATCTCTCAAACAGGGATGCGCCATGGTTTGTCTGGCGTGATTGTAGAAACCGATCCAGAACGGCTAGCAGATGGCTGTGATGCTTTGGTACTCGTCACTGACTGGGAGCAGTTCCGGAAGCTGGACTATGTTAAGATGGCCAAGCTGATGAATCATCCTGTAATGATTGATGGTCGCAACTTTTTAGATAAGGATGTACTAGAAAGTGCTGGTTTCCGCTTTTTAGGAATTGGTCGCTGATATTTTCCTCAATGGGCTGTACTGTTAGCACACTGCAAAAGCAACCCAGGCGCGACAGCCTGGGATTCCCCTTCATGAACTACCCCAATCAGCGATCGCTGGTTGGGGTTTCTCGTAAACAACGAAAAGATGAAAGTCTATTTGCCAGGACTTACGCATGGACGCCACATATAGTAGGGGTGAACGGCCGTTCACCCCTACAAATGGCGGTTCAACAGTCAAGAAAGCGTAAGTCCTGTTTGCCCGACTCCCTACTCCCTACTCCCTACTCCCTACTCCCTACTTTCAAGATAGGTCTATAGCACTAACCAGCTAATGCTTTGTGCTCAATTCTCCAGTTTTTAGTAAAGCAATCTTCCAGTTTTTTGCCCGTTGATGGATGGTGATACAGCAGGACTATCTAGCACTTTAGTTTCTGTGGAAGTAGGAGACTTAGCCGCTGGCTGAAAGCTTTGAGGACACTGCTGTACTGTCCTAGGAAATTCGAGTTGGAATGTAGAACCCTGACCCAGTTGGCTCTCAACGGTAATGGTTCCCTGCATCAACTGAACTAAAGATTTTGTAATTGCCAGACCTAAGCCAGTACCTGCATACTTTTTAGTGAGGGTCTGATCGACTTGCCGAAACTCCTCAAAAATATGCCCTAAATCTTCTTTAGCAATCCCAATTCCTGTATCTTTGACCGCGAACAATAATCGATCTGGAGAGATGTCCTTGACTTCTACCTCCACGGTGCCCGTCTCAGTAAATTTAATGGCATTTGAAAGAAGATTGACTATAATTTGTCGGAGACGAACGCTGTCATTGATGACATTGGAGTTTTGTAAATCGGCATGGACGTGCAATGCTATCTGCTTTTCTTCGGCGAGCGATCGCAGTTCATCGGCCGTTGCTCTAACCAATGTCGCCAAGTTAAAGGCTTCTAGTTTCAGTTCTAGCCGTCCTGCTTCAATTCTGGAGAGATCGAGAATTTCATTAATCAGCGTCAGCAGGTGTTTGCCATTGTTGAGAATGCGTTCCATCATATCGGTTTGTTGCGGCGTCAGGGGATTCTGGCGCTGACGCAATAGTAGCTGAGAAAAGCCGATGACGGCATTCATGGGTGTACGCAACTCATGAGACATGGTGGCGAGAAACTGGGATTTCAACCGTGCTGCTTCTAACAATTGCAGGTTCTGTAGTTGAAGCTGCTGTCGCTGGACTTCTAGTTCTTGGTTCTGAGTCGCTAGCATCTCGTTTTGAGATTCTAAACGTGCCTCTTGTTCTTCCAAGGCTTTAATCATCCTGGCATTGTCGATCGCGATCGCGGCTTGTTCGCCCACTGCCACCAAGAGATTGCGATCTTCCTCATCAAAAGCACTGCGATCGTCCCAATTCCCGATCGCCAATACTCCCAAGCGCCCCTCTTGTACAGACTTGATCGCCACGGCATAAACCGCCGCCGGAACTCCTTTTCTTTGCTCAACGTTACTGCGATCGCTCTGAATCAACTGAGCTTCGCCTGTCGAAAATACCTGAGAAAGCAACCCATCTTTAAGAGAGAACGTGTTTTCCAGCCACAGATTGTCAGCACCAGCCCCATCTGTTACTGTCAAGGTTAACCCGTTGCCTTCTGGGTTGTTCAGCATGATCAAGCAAAACTGGGCACCGGGGATCGTGTTGGCGACAGAATCCACCATCTCCCGCAATAAGCCCGGTAGATCAGTCAGGCGCTGGTTGAGTAAATTAGTTAGCTGTTGTAGGGTTCTCAGCTGCTGTTGCTGCTCTCCCAAAATCAAAATTGCCTGACGCAGGTTCTCACTAGTTTCTTGAGTTTCGCGATAAAGTTGACCATTTTCAATGGATAACACAGCTCTACGAGCGAGTTCTTCAAGCAACGCCAAATCCGTTGGGCCATAGCGACGTTCCTGTTTAGCGGACATCACAGAAATGGCACCCACCGTCCGTCCTCGGACTAAAAGCGGCACGATCGCATAGGATTTAAAGCCCATTCCACGCATCATTTGCAGATGCTCAACACGGGCTATATCATTGCTGGCAGATATCAAATCTTCGTCAGTAATCTCCCCAACCAAGCCCCTAACGCCTGTACCTAATACCGTCATTGTCGGATGCAGGTCGTTCAAGTTAAGTAGGTAATGGTGTTGCAGTTGTCGCATCTGCTCTTCTTGAGCGGGAGCGGCATGAGCAAAACCCATCCGACGCACTTTACCGTTCTCCACAATATCAACGATGCACAAATCTGCCAGGATTGGTACTGTCAATTTGGCGAGACTTTCCAGAGTTTTTTCGTAATCGAGAGAAGCCGAAAGCAGAGTACTTGCCTCAGCTAGAAACCGCTGTGATTCTTCTGAGCGCTTGCGCTCCGTAATATCGCTAACAATACCCGACACCCGGAATGGTCGCCCTTGAGCATCTCGCCAAGCTTTACCACGAGCAATGCAGTAGCGATATTCACCAGAAGTATGCAGCAGCCGAAATTCTACATCTAATTCAGCGTGATTTTGCAGATGAGCGGATATGGATTGACTAACTTTGAGTCGATCCTCCGGATGCAGCAGCTGACAAAAAAGATCGTAGGTAGCCGTCACTTCATGAGATGACAATCCCGTAATTTCGTAGAGACGGTCGTTACAATAAATTTCATGAGTATTCAGATCCCAGTCCCAAATTCCG
This sequence comes from Coleofasciculaceae cyanobacterium CTOTU46601, assembly GCA_031970155.1. Taxonomy (GTDB): domain Bacteria; phylum Cyanobacteriota; class Cyanobacteriia; order Cyanobacteriales; family Coleofasciculaceae; genus DALYIW01. Next base: position 29,610 of record DALYIW010000023.1, read on the forward strand.
TCGTTTGAACCCTCTAGCACCAAGCGGTAGCGTTCTTCACTCTCACGCAGCCGTTCAGTCACAAGCTGGGCCTCTCTTTCTGCTCGGTAGATGCGAACGGCATTGCGTACACTACGCAAAAGAGTTTCTGGTGAAAGTTTGTTTTTGGGAAGATAGTCTGAAGCCCCGGACTTCATCAGCTCAACGGCAAGTTGCTCGTCTCCCTGGCCTGTTAATACAATCAAAGGCACTTTAAGACCAGCCCCACGTATTTCTTGAACGAGAGTTAGTCCATCGCCATCCGGCAAGCGATAGTCCAGTAAAACACACTCAAAACCCTCTTGATTTAGGGTCGCGTTAGTGCTGGTTTCCAGGAAATTAGGGAGAATTGTTTCCTGTAGTGTGTTCTGTGTATAGGTTTCGTTTTCTGGTAGGGGTTGTTGAAAGGTAGAGTCGTGTCCTAAGAGGGCTGCGATCGCGCTTTGGCAGTCAACGGCTGATTTTATCTCTACTGGCATACCAGCCGTTTTGAACGCTCGGCTTACTGCCATGCGGTCAACTTCATCATCTTCCACCACCAGGATTTTTATAGTGTCTTCCATAATTAGCTGTTAGCTGTTAGCTTTTGGCTGTTAGCTTTTGGCTCTTAATAATCATTTTGAAAAAACTTTATCTATTTTTATATCTACACATTGACAGGTTAATTGTTCTTGGCGTGGATTAAATCGATATTTTTAAAGATTCATCAGTCAACGCCATCCTCTAGCTGCTCAGTTTTTACCCAACCTTCAGGGCAGTTCGCTAAGCATCCAGTATTGATTAAGCGTCGCGATGGCTTCTACAAATTTAGTAAATGTTACAGGTTTGATAATATACCCAGCGACATTGAAATTATAGGCTTCCACCTTATCTTTGTCTTCATTGGAGGTTGTCAGCACGATCACCGGCAGAGCTCGCAGGTTTGGATCAGCCCGTAACTCCCGCAGAAATTCAATCCCGCCCATTTTTGGCATATTGAGGTCGAGCAAAATTAGCCTTCGCTGTCCAGGTAGTAATTTTGGCATTTTGTTACCTCGCAACATAGCTAATGCCTCGATGCCATTGGTCGCCACGTATAGCGGATTTGTGATATTGTTTTTTTTTAAAGCTCGTTTTACAGTCATCACATCAACTTCGTCGTCATCGACCAGTAAAAAGCTTGTTGGTTTTTCATCCATTCCTAGCCTCCTTGTCCCATTAGTTGCTTGGGCCAGGTAAAACGGAACGTTGCTCCCTGACCTAGATTGGATTCTAAGGAGATAGTTCCTCCTTTATCTTCAATAATTTTCTTGACAATTGCTAAACCAACGCCCGTGTTTTCTACCGTGTCACGGGCTTCGAGAGTTTGGAACATCACAAAAACTTTTTCATGGAATTCAGGAGCAATACCCAGACCGTTATCAGTAACAGTAAATTCGTAAAAATCTGTTTTGTGTGTTACTGAAATCACAATCTGTCCATCTCTTCGGGGATTGTGTTTAATTCCATTACTGATTAAATTGGCGAATACCTGTGCTAGTGGCAACCGTTCTGTGAACAGCGTTGGCATTCCAGGCATTATGGTGATGGTAAACTCTGGTGGTGGGGCTAAAGAGTCGATGACGTCTTCTAGTAATGCCTCGACATCCACTGCTGCCAATTCAGTTCGGACACGGCAAGAGCGAGAGTAATGTAAAAGACCATTAATCAAGGCTTCCATGCGGTAGACACGACCCCGTAGCAGTTCCATTTGGTGCCGAGTTTCATCTGTTAAATGGGCTTCGAGGTCTTCTTCAAGCCACTGAGAGAGGTTGGCGATCGCTCTTAAGGGGGCTTTGAGATCGTGAGACACAATGTAGGCAAATTGGTCAAGTTCGGCGTTGCGCTTCTCCAGACTGGCTGTAGTTTGTGCTAGTGCTGTCGTCAACCTTGCTAGTTCATCAGCTCGCGATCGCAAAGCTTGCTCGGTTTTTTTACTCTCGGTGATATCTTGGGTCATCATCATGCCGGAAAATACCTCTGTATCTTCTTTAGTTACAGGCAGTACATGAACGCGGTAGAGGCGATCGCCAAATGGTATTTCTGTAACGGTAGCCTTACCTGCCAAAGCATCACGATAAATTGGCTCTAGTACTTGAGTCGTCTCCGGCGGTAATGTTTCCCAAATTGTTTTACCAGTAAGCATTTCACTGTTAAGATTCATTGCCGCCAATGCTGTTCCTTCTGCGATGTTGTATTGGAGGTCTTGGTCAAACAAGAACACAGCTCCATTTGGGAAGTTCTTAGCCAGCGTGCGATATAACTGTTCGCTCTTTTGTCGTGCTGCTTCCGATTGCTTGCGTTGAGTGATGTCTTGGTTGATTTCCAGGTAAGCCACAGGCTTACCGAATTCGTCTTGCTGCAATGTCCAGCTGCTGGCAACCATAACCGGGCTGCCATCGCGTCGAGAATTTACCAGTTCTCCTTTCCAATACCCATCTTTAAATAAGACATCTTTGATTTCTTCTAGCGGTTGAGGAAATTCTGTCTTTAAGAGGGTGAAGACAGATTGACCTAGGGCTTCTGCTGACGAAAAGCCGTATAGCCGTTGTGCTCCATGATTCCAGTATGTAATCGTGTCGTTGAGGTCGCGTACCATGATTGTGTCATTCGCCAAATCCAGCAGTTGAGCTTGTTTGAACAGAGTGTTTTGCGATCGCTTGCGCTCAGTAATGTCACGCACAATGGCAATAAACAGACACTCATTTTCTAGCTGCATTTCGCTAATGGCAAACTCCATTGGGAAGATTTTTCCCTCTTGGTGACGCCCTAGCGTTTCCTGCTGAAGTCGTAGCTTGTCTTGATTATTCCCTACCAAGTCGCTCATCACTTTGCCACTATCATCAGTAAACGATTCTGTAATCAGACGTTGTAGGTGTTTACCGATGAGTTCATCCGGTTGATAACCAAAGATTTCGACAGCAGCAGCATTAACCGACTGAATATAACCTCGTTCATTGAGGATAAGAATTCCATCAACAACATTGTCAAAAATAGCCTGTAGGTAAAAGTTACCTTCTCGTAAACGACTTGCTCGTTCTACCAGTTCTCGGTCTAGCTGATTGAACAGATACAAAGCCGCAGCTGAGCCAACTAAACCAATCACCAAAGCCCCCAACTGCACAACGTTCGTCAATTCCCACCACCACGACGCTTGCGCTTGGCGCTTTTGTTTTAAGCGTTCCTCTTGCTCAACAAACTCAGCAATTTCTTGGCGGAGAATGTCCATATTCAACTTGCTTTTGAGCAAGTAGTTATTCAGCAAAGGAGAGTTGAGTTTTGTCAGTTTTTGCCCGTTGCTTGTCTTAAGAATCTGCTCTAAAAGTGCGAGTTGTTGCTGCGCTAGTGCTGGAATCTTTTGAAAGTACTGACGCTGTGGTAGATTGGCTTTCGCCTTAGCATTAAGTGACTCAATCGACTTAGGGAGGAGGCTTGTCTTTGCCTGTAAATAAGGCTCCAAAAATTCCGGGCGTCCAGAAATTAGATACCCTCGAACACCTGTTTCAGCATCGATCAGCCCTCTCAGCAATCGGTTAATTTCTGTAAGAGTTCTCTGGCTTTGTTGCTCCTGCTGCGTTGCGGCGAGAGTTTTAGAGCGAAGCAGAGCAATTGCAAAAATTGAAGCGAATAAACAGATAACTGGGATTGAGATAATTAATGCGCCTCGCCAGCACACTGAAAGATTAGGTTGAAGCTTATGTCGAATAGGTGAAATTTTAGAGACATTCATCTTAGCAACATCAGCAGTTTAACTAAGAGCATAAGTTCTGTTGAAGCTACCGTTTGTTGTAGCTACTGGCAGTAATCAAGCCATCAGCCGGGAGCGCAAAAAGAAGGGATGAAAATTTCTCTTCTTCCCGACTCCCGACTCCCGACTCCCGACTCCCTACATTCACCGAAAAAACAGGGTTGGTAAGGGGGAAACTGGAAGCCTGTCGCGTTCACGCAGAGGAGGAAAGTTTCCCCCTTACATAAACAACTGAGCGGTAGCGAATCCTTATTGATAAGCATAACCATCGCTTCTATGAATAAATGAACAATACTTGTGAGAGATTCCTGCTACTCGACCAGAAGCAGTTGTAACATCAAAGTTCCCCGTTGCTCGGCATAGAACCCGACCTGTATAAGAGCCAATCTTTTTGCCTTTAGTAACAACAGCTTTAACAATGTCGCCAGTCTGAAATCCAAAATGCTTCTTGATGTTTGACCGATGACGAATAGGGAAACCGTAAGCATTTGTTCCACACATTTGACGGTTTCCATGTCCTGTTGCCTTGATAACCAAGGGTTTTGATACCAAGACTTTTAAATCTTCAGGTGTTGATGCACCTACATTAGAAGCATCCAACCAATGAGTTTTAGGTAAGTTTTGGCGACAACGGTTATATTTAGTCCTACCGCCTGTTCCCGTTTCTACAGGTAAACCTAGCTCTTTAAGAGAGTTGAGCAGTTTCCATCGAGTTGCATTGACGGCTGCTGTATCCGCTAAAGATCTTTTGGCTTGAGCCAGAATTAACTTAAGTACTTCTGGCTTGTTTTTTAAGAACTGCTCGATAGGTTTATTTCCTTTCTTTTGGTTGCATTTAGTACAACTTAATGTCAAGTTAGATACGCGATTAGAGCCTCCTTTTGACTTAGCGATTATATGCTCAATTTCTAGCTGAGTATCGGTAACACCGCAGTAAGCACACTTGCGATGCCATTTTTCGAGCATATATTCTCTTAGTTCATAGCCCGCAAGTTCACCCTGTTGATACTCAATTCCAGAGATTTCGGGATTCTGCATCAACTGAGTGTCGAATCGAACTAATTCAGTCGAGATAGCTGTAATTGGAGATAGTCGTAACAGACGTTTAGCCCAAGTCAAGATGTTGTCAACTCGACTAATCAATGACGGGGGCAACCATCCGTCAGTACGACAACGGTTGTTAAACCTCGGTTGACGATAGCGAGTTTTACGATTTCTCCGAGAACGTCTTAGTTGCCTTCTGGAGGTTAAGGCTTCTCTAATTTGAAATCCTCTATGAGTTAGTTCTGCTGCCCACAAAACTACTTCATTTCGCAGAATTGCTATCCCTGTAGTTTTAGCGCCAGAGTCAATTTTGATTCTCAATTCTTGGTTACTTGGTTCTACAATTTCCTCCTTCAAGATCATCGTGAACGGGTATCTTTTGAACACAGCAGCCTTCCCGGTTTTGAGCAGTTTCCTGGCTCTAGCTGGATGGGTTGGGTTTAACGGCTTCTTGTTGATGTCTAAAACAAATACGAACATGAGGAAAAAATCTCCCTTTCGGGGTAAGGTGAACCTCGCCAATGTTTAGAGTCGGTACTTTCTCAAGGACACTTCCCTTTTCCCTTGTACAGATGTTTAATCCTTGAGTTCTAGTGCTACAAACTGGTTCATGTATTTGTAGGTAGGAACCTCAACACTTGCTCCAAACGTAGACTTCGTGAGTCTTAGGCTGGTCATGTAGGCTTGAAAAAAATATTCTCTTCGTAGCAAGAATAAAGTCTTACAAGCCTCTGCTTTTAAGCAGTGGGTTTATGACAGCAGGTCTAATAACTTAGGCCAGGTAAAGTAAAAGGTTGCTCCCCGTCCTTCTTGAGATTCTACTCGGATGCTACCTCCTTTGCTTTCTACAATCCTTTTAGCGATCGCTAAACCAATTCCTATATTTTTGACTGTCTCCTTGGCTTTCAAAGTCTCAAAGATGACAAATACTCGTTCATGGAACTTAGGCGCAATTCCCGCACCATCATCGGCTACCGCAAACTCATAAGCGTCTGATTGCTCCTGAACACTGATTTTCACCCTTCCATTTGGTAAGGGGTGATGTTTGATGGCGTTACCGATAAGATGGGCAAACACTTGCTGGAGAGGTAGGCCTTCCGTGACCAGAGTTGGCATTCCAGGCAAGATTTCAATAGTAAATTGAGTAGGTGGGGCGAACTTGTCAATCACTTGTGTCAACAAAGCTTCAACCTCCACGGGTTCTGGCTCACTGTGAAGCCGTCCTGCACGAGAATACTCTAAAAGACCATTGATCAGGGCTTCTAATCGCTCAACTCGCTCTCGCAGCAATTGCATTTGGCGCAGGTTTTCTCCATGGAGGTGCTCGGCGATGTCGTCTTCAAGCCATTGCGATAAGTTTGCGATCGCTCTCAACGGTGCCTTCAAATCATGAGAGGTTATATAGGCAAATTCGTCAAGTTCTTGAGTGCGCCTCTTTAGGGTAGCAGTGGTCTTGTTCAAGAGAGCCGTTGTTTGGGTCAATTGGGTTGTTGTCGCGTACAGGGCATCATTGGCTTGCTGGGATGCGATCGCCGCCCCCAAAACATTCGCGACAGACTGTAGAAAATCCACATCACTACAGCTAAATGCCCGTTGCTTGCTTGTGTGAACCCCTAAAACACCAAAGGGACGGTAGCGGGTATTCGCTGAGGCGCTCTCCAATTGCTCTTGATTGGCAGATACATCAATAATGACGTTCATGCTGCTAACAATATTGTGGTCACGCAGCCAAGGGGAGCCTTGAAAGCGTGTTTCGCCCCGCAAATCTTCTACAATCACGGGTTGACGGCAGTGTAAAGTATAGCCTTCTTGGGTGTTGGTACTGGCTTCGAGTATCGCCTGTCCCATGAATTCTTGCCTAAAGCCGATTCCTGCCCGAAGTCTCAGGTTATTTCCATCGGGAAGCAATTCCAGCACTTGGCAGTACTCTACCCCCAATGTTTGAGAAACTAGGGAGACGGTTTGATTGAGTAGCTCTTGAATATCAGTTCTTAAGAGTAGCTGTTGACTCAGTTGAGCAACGGTAGCTTGCTGACGCAGACGGGCTTGGAGTTCTTTCCCTACCTGCTTAGTAAGTGTAATATCAACCATCAGACCTCGACGCTTGTGCGATCGCCCTTGGTCGTCTCGTACTATATAGGCGCGATCGCGCAACCAAACTACCCGATTATCGGCGGCTAAACACCGATACTCCAGCTCATAATCTCGATTCTGGATAATTTCCTTGCGGCACAAAGCCACAGTCCACTGCCGATCTTCTGGATGAATCAGATTAACCCAAAAGTCGGGCTGACTCAACCACTGATCGACGGGATAACCTAAAAGTCCCTCAGCGCTTTTACTGACGAAGGTGAATTGCTCCGTTGTGGCCTCAGCTTCCCAAATAATTGCCTGAGACAGTTCATTTACCAAATTTCGGAGGCGCTGTTGTGCTAACTTTACTGTAGGGTTTACAGCTTTCTTCCTTACTCGTAAGTTCGCTGGTTGCGGGTTGCCAACAACCAACGCCGGGGCAAGTTCACCCTGAAGTAGTAAGGAACTGCTCTCAACTGTATAAGCTTGTGTGCTTTCTCGCCAAGATGCTTCTAAGCGTTGTTCGGGTTGCCCCTTTAGCGTGTAAGTGCCAATCCACTCTAAAAACTGACCGTCGGCTCCAATCACTGGCGTTTGACTGCCGATGAACCAACGGTAAGTACCATCTAAACCGAGAAGGCGGCATTCAATTGTGAAGCTTTGCAGTTGTTTTGAGGCTAAGTGGCAACTAGCAACAAAGCGATCGCGGTCTTCGGGGTGTAGTATCTTGAGAAATCCCCAGCCGAGTGATTCTACCTCGGTTAACCCGGTATACTCATACCAGCGTTGGTTAAAGTGGGCGATCGCTCCATTACCCTGTGCCAGCCAAACAATTTGAGGAAGAGCAGCTAAAAGACAGCGAGTTCTAGCTTCAGTTGCCTCTAAACGCTGTTCAAGACTCTGACAGCTGTGTATGGGTTCACTATCGAAGCCAGATGCAGGCGAGTTTTGAGTAGTATTAAAGGATGTATTCATTATGATTTTTTTAAACAACCTGAACTTGACACCGTAAAGACAAAAATGTCAGCACGAGAACTTAACTTGAAGTTAACAGTAAAGGATGTTTGTCAAGAGACGGTATTATACAGAATCTATCTAAAGTAGAGTAATCCCTACCCCTACCGATGGGGAGACATCACTAGGCAGTTTGCCAAAACTTTATACACTTCCTTTGTAAAAGCCAAAAATTCCCAGCCTGGACGTTAACGATGAGTAAAATTCGAGTTGCTCTAATTGAAGATCATGACCTAACTCGGGTCGGGATCAGGACAGCGCTGCAACAGCGTAGTGAAATAGAATTTGTGGGTGAAGCCGCCAATGGGGCCGAGGGACTGAACTTATTGGAAACGTCCAGACCCGATATCGGAATCGTTGACATTGGTCTTCCTGACATTGATGGAATTGAATTGACACGTCAATTCAAAGAATCTCAAGCTGACCAAGAGGAGGCTTACACCAAAATTCTGGTACTGACTTTGCAAGATAACGAAGAATCTGTAATGGCAGCTTTTGCGGCTGGCGCAGACTCGTATTGCATGAAAAATATCAGTTTTGATAATTTGCTAGAAGCGATACAAGTTACCCATGAAGGTAACGCTTGGATTGACCCAGCGATCGCCAAAGTTGTTCTCAAGCAAGCCAAGCCACGGAAGACGATCAGTGATGCCGCAATAGCAAAGAAAGTGGCGATCGATGCAGCAGAACCTGAGTATAGTCAACTAATAGAAGCTTACCCCTTAACTGAACGGGAGTTAGAGGTGTTGCAGCTGATAGTGGAAGGCTGTAGTAATGCGGCGATCGCTGAAAAGCTATACATCACTGTAGGAACCGTCAAAACCCATGTCAGGAACATTCTAAATAAGCTCTGCGCTGATGACCGCACTCAAGCCGCTGTCCGCGCCCTGCGCTCTGGATTGGTAGGTTGAGCGATCACCACTGAAAAAATTACCGCGTTGCCTGTGAGTGGTCAATAGCCAGTGGTCACTGGGAAGGATGAAGGTGGGAAGGCGGGAAGGATGAATAGCCCCATAAATAAATAACAGTGCTTTAAATAATGAAGATTTCTTTTCTTCAACCTGATTAAATTTAGGGGCTTTTACCTTCATCCCTCATCTCTCATCCCTCATCCCTCATCCTTTCCAAGGTCAGTGGTCAACTTGACAGAATCTTTTGAGAGCTACACTAACAGTAACTCAGATAAAAAATGCAGCTGACAACAAGCTGGAGTCCATAACAGACAACTAACAACTGACCACTGAAAAATGATCACTAACAACAAGCGAAACGGGAATCTCGTCCAATTCCTCACAGAAAAGGGTCGAGGGCTGAGCTTAACAGATTTTCAGAGAGTTTCAAGATTTGAGAGCCAGTGGTAGCTTATACTACTGGCTTTTGTAGCATTTTTGTGGCGGTGATAGGTTGCCTGATTTAGGATAGTTTAGAACGTATTAGTATTTTGTGCCCTATGAGACTTCGGTCACACGATCAGGACTTACGCATGGACACCAGATGGAGTAGGCGCTTTCCAGCCGTTCGCCCTTACAAATGGTGCTTCAAAAGGAAATTTGCGTAAGTCCTGACGATTTTGGAGTGTTGAATAGCGCCTGAGGGATTGCATCGTATTGTCTGCTTAGCGCGATCGCCAGTAACTTAGTAGACAAGACACTCTATCCAATCTTGAAAGGCCCTTTGCCAGGTGATCGAAGAAAGCGCCACGCACCAATATCAGGGACATGTCAAGCGGAAGGCTTTGGGAATTCCATCCGATTGTTGATCGGCAAGAACAGCCAATCGCACCCGCTGGATGATCTTCAAACTCGTCTCTAACTAAATCAGAGAACCGGAGTGAGTACATGAGTCAGGCAGAGCGAAACAAACTCAAATTGATGGTGGTGGACGATGAGCCTGACAACCTAGATTTGCTATACAGAACATTCCGGCGGGATTTTCATGTCTTTAAAGCCGATGGGGCTAAAAACGCTCTCCAAATTCTGGCAAAAGAAGGAGAGATGGCTGTAATTATCTCCGATCAACGAATGCCCTTGATGAACGGGGCGGAATTCTTAAGCAAAACGGTTGACCGTTTCCCAGATACGATTCGCATCCTTTTAACTGGCTACACTGATGTTGAAGACTTGGTGGAAGCGATTAACGCGGGTAAGGTGTTTAAGTACATCACTAAGCCTTGGAATCCAGAGAACCTAAAAAACATCGTTAATCAAGCTGCCGACACCTACCGAGTAGTCAAGCAAAGAACCGAAGAACTTAGTCGAGCCTTACGACGAGAAGCACTGTTCAACTTGGTGACAACGGCGATTCGAGAATCGCTGGACTATCGCAGTATGCTACAAACGGTTGTCACAACGATTGGTCGAGCCTTTGAGGCTACAGGTTGTATGCTTCGACCGGTAGACGACGACCAGCTATTACTAGAGTCTTTCTCTTACCAGCCTCAGGGTGAAGCTGAACTACCACCCATTCCTGATGCAGACTGGCTCGTTCAAAACGTTCTAGAGACCCGTCAGACCAAGGATTGTCAACAACAAATAGAAGGTAAAAAGTCACTACATCTGGTCGTTCCTGTGATCTGTCAGCAACAGCTTTTGGCAGTTCTGTCTCTTTATCAGCAAGGGAACGAACGCCCCTGGACACCTGAAGATGTTCAGTTGATTGAATCCGTTGCCGAACAGGCGGCGTTGGCAATTTCTCAGGCAAAACTCTATCAACGCACTCTGTTGATGGCCCAACAAATGCGTGATGAGCTACAAGTGGCTCGCCAAATCCAAAACAACCTACTACGCCAAAGCTGGCCAGAGGTTGAAGGGGTTCGGGTGCAAGCCTACTGTTATCCAGCACGAGAAGTAGGAGGCGATTTTTTTGAAGTCTACATTCATCCTCAAGGAGATGTCTGGCTAGCAGTAGGTGATGTCTCTGGCAAAGGCGTGCCTGCTGCCCTGTTTATGGCAAGTGCAATTTCAATTTTGCGGCGGGAACTAGCTCAAGAGATATCGCCTGAGCCGGAGGTAGTCATGAAAAATCTAAACAGCATCATGTCAAATGATTTGGTCAGTACCAACTGTTTCATTACTATGGTGCTGGCTCGCTATACCTCAGAATCGCGCAAGTTAGTTTACGCTAATGCTGGTCACATCTATCCCATCGTCTGGTCTCACAATACGGTAGCTCAACAACAGGCAGCACCAGACAATAAAGTGATACTAGAGCCAAATTACTTGAAAGTTCGCGGCATACCTTTGGGAATTTTGCCGGATTGGAGAGCAAGAGCTGGAACTTTAACATTAAATCCCGGTGACATTTTTTTGTTAACCAGTGATGGATTTACCGAGGCGACAGTATCACAGACCATAGGTCACCCACAAGATAGTGACACAAGTACCAATTCAATGCTCAATCAATCAGGCCTTTGGCAACTGCTGCTTCAGGAGCCAGCTCCTTTAGACCTAAGCAATTTATTAGCCCGTATTCGAGAATGCACTAGCAATGTTCAAGAAGACGACCAAACAATACTCTCTCTGGAGGTCTTGTAGTTAATGAAAACTGAGCTGCACGTACCGAGTGACCTGAAATTTTTGAACATCGTTGAAAGCTGGCTGCTAGGCAGTTTGGAAATAGAGCTAGGAGACTGTGTAGATTGGCCTCGTCAATCTAATCGTTTACGACTGGCGCTAGTAGAAGCTTACTCAAACGTGGTGCGTCACGCTCATCGCGGTAAGCCTAATTTACCAGTCTTGATTCGCCTAGAACTCAAAGAGCGAGACATTATTCTAGAAATCTGGGACTACGGCGAAGGCTTTGATTTATCGACTTATCTGCCACCCAATCCAGATGATAAACAGGAAAGTGGGTATGGTTGGCTGATCATGAATCGGCTGATGGATCGAGTAGAGTATCGCTTGCAGGTCAATGGTCGTAACTGCCTGAAATTGGAGGCTAGTTTGCCTAAAGCTGATGAAACTTAGTGCTGGTAGGCTTCTGTTACTGAACAAGCAAGGCTCTTTTTTGAGCCTAATCTGAAAATAGGGAGTCGGGAGTCGGGAGTCGGGAGTCGGGAGTCGGGGAAGAGATTTTTCATTCTTTCGTTGTGAGATAAGAGCTCATGGTGCCTAACTTGAAAATAGGGAGTCGGGAGTCAGTCGGGGAAGAGGAATTTTCGTAGGGGCGTATAGTTACACGCTTCTACCCTATATCGTGTCTGTGCGTCAGTCCTGATATAGATACCATGGTGTACCACTGAAACTTGTTTTTGAAGCAGTAAAGTAGTACATGTTAAATTCCGTTATCAATTAATTTATTTACAAATATTTACAAATTTTATTATTGGTTTATGTGAGTCATAAGATTTGCTAACTTACCTTGGAATTCACTCTCCTTATTTTTACCATCTGTAAATAGTTAAAATATTAACTTGACATAACGGACAGCTGGTTATTCGTTTCATTTAAACAGGCTTCCGGAAAGATAGCTTTTAGTAAATCTCAATTTTTTCCATTGTTATGACACAATTGTTTATTTGGTCTCCCTGTTACCGACTTGATGATGAATCTCCTTGGTTGGAGGGTATTGATCCAGCACGACACTATTGGATTGCAGTGAATGGTGATGCTGGTGTAAAGGTAGCGATTCCTGGATTGGTTGTGTCATCCCTCGACGAGTGGAAGCAAACTGTTCAACAGTTCCGATCGCTTCAAGCCGGCGATCGCATGGATTTAGTCCGGATTGCCAGTAGCTGTACAATCCACTGCATTAGTTCAAACTGCTACGCGATCGAAGCAGATGTAGCAGGTGCTACTGTCTGGCATCTGTTTGACCGACAGAGTTTAGAAAGTTTATTGAGGACGAGTCACCCAGACTGGCAGTGTACCCCTAAAGATATAGATTTAGGTCGTCAGATATTAGTTCGCTCTTGGCAAACAGCAGCAGTTGTCAAAAAGATTTAAAGGGCAGGAAGTGAGAAGGTTGGAAGGTGAAATTTAAGCTTGCCAACCTGTAAAACTATCACCGTTAGCACACAGAAGATGTTAACGTCGAAGACTCAGTAACTCCTGGGGAGAAGCTAAAAGTTTGATTCTGGCGCTGAGAATTTCTCGTTCAGGGTTCAGTATAAATATCCAGGAAACATTGACGCCAAATACAGAGGTTTGCACTTTACCAGTCACTTGAATATGAGTTTGATCATCTTCTAATGTTTCAGCAATTCCCTTATTGGGCAACAGTTGCATTCCTTTTGCTTCGACTTGTAGGTAGGTAGCGATCGCATCTTTTCCTGATATTGGTTCTTCAAACGGCGGATGCATCACACCTGTGTCGGCAAACAAAGCAGCTGTAGCTTCATAGTCACCAGCGTTCATCGTTTCAAAGTAACGCAACACGACTGGCTCAGTAATTCCTTCTATAGCTAAGTCAGTGATAGAACCAAACTGGGAAGCTATAGTCAGGTCGTTGGCAATTGTCATCAGCTTTTCCTATAAACCAGGACTTACGCAGAACCTCTAAATGTAGGGTGGGCAGTGCCCACCCTACGACTACTAGCAGTAGCGTTTAAATCAGCAATTTGCGTAAGTCCTGTAAACTACGAAATCCAGTATTAAATAAGAAGGCAGGTTGAAACCTGCCCTCTTAGATGGATTTTGCAGAACCTTCTCCAGGTATCAAAGAACCCGAAATACTAAGGCGAGTTCTACAGTTTTACTTACGCATCAGTAGTAGGGTGGGCAGTGCCCACCCTACATGTATAGGTTCTACGTAAGTCCTGCCCGAAATACTAGCGTCAGTTCTACTTACGCATCAGGTTTAGTAGCTCTTTAGGAGATGCCAACAAGTCGATCGCTACAAAGAAAATTTTGCCTTGAGGATCGAGTAAGAACCGCCATGCAATATTCATAACAACGTTGTCACCAAACCAAGGTGTTTGTACCTTACCTGTGACTTTAACCTGTGTATAGCCATTTTCAATACTCTCGGCGACACCACGCTCTGGCATCATCTTAAGTCCTACACATTCTTCACGCATGTAGGTAAGAATCGCTTGCTTACCGACAACTGGCTTTTGGAATGGTGGTTGCAGCGCCCCTTCTTCCGCAAATAGACTCACAGCAGGCGTAAAGTCATAGGCGTTCATGAAGTCAATGTAGCTCAACACTGTATAGTTGTTGATGCCCTCAATCTTGGTCTGAATACGCTCAGATAAAGCCTTTGGTGTACTTTTGGGAGCTTCACGCTTGGAGTAATCCTCGTTACGAGCCGGATCGTATCCCATGTCAACAACAGTATTACGCAAAACTGTGATCTGCTGACCCGGATCGAGTTTCTTGATGGTTTCTAGTACAGCAACAGCATCAGCACCCATTTGATAACCCGCTGGGATAGGAGCAACTAAGCCCTGTTTCATCAACTGCCCCAACTCATACCAGAAACCTAGCTTGGTGTTGACACGAAAAGAGGTGTAAGTACGGCCGATAGGAGTGTCAGCATTGCTAGCCAAATCGAACATAGCTTGGGACTGGGCCGGTCCGGGCATCTGCTTAATTTCTTCTAGTAAGCCTTCTGCTAATGCCATACTGGCTGAACCTGTGGCAGCGGGAGTAATTGAAACACCCATTTCGGTGTAGGCAAACCAGAGTAATGCCAGTTGATCCTCAACACTGAGCTTATGGAATGCATCTGTGGTAGCTGGAACCGCATCAGCAACCTGAGTACCAGGGAAAATGCTTTGAGCCGTCTCAATAGTATAAGTCATGGTTTTACAAAAGCCCTGTTGTGTTTGGTATTTAACTGATTTGGAGGTGCGTGTTTCTCTTGGTTGCCCTCCTATAATCTTATAATGTAACAATTTATTAAAAATTGCAAATAAAATTTACAAATAATAAAGTAAATAATTTATAATGACCAATTTGGGGCATTGTGATCGATGTCACTGCAAGACACAACACCTGTCAGCAGCAGTCAGCTGAAGCAAAAAGCCCAGTCCTTAGGTTTTCACTTATGTGGAATCGCGACTGTAGATGCTGATGTAGATAGCTCAGCGCATTACCACCTCAAGGCATGGCTAGGGCTGGGGTATCAGGCGGACATGGCGTGGATGAACAATCTTAAGCGCTTTGATATTCGTGCTTGTATGCCAGAGGTGCAGTCAGTCATTTGTGTTGCCCTCAACTACTACACCCCCCATCAGCGTCCTGAAGGCCAAGAATATGCCAAAATCTCTCGCTACGGCTGGGGGCGAGATTACCACAAGGTAATGCATAAAAAGTTAAAAGAAATGACTAATTGGCTCTGTGCTCAAGCTGAAGGTATCCAGGCGCGTTACTATGCTGATACAGGACCAATACAGGATAAAGTTTGGGCCCAGCGTGCAGGGCTGGGTTGGATTGCCAAAAATGGTAATGTAATTACGAGAGAGTATGGCAGTTGGGTATTTTTGGGAGAAGTTTTAACGAACCTGAAATTGACCCCAGATACTCCCCATACTGAACACTGCGGTACTTGTACTCGTTGTCTTGATGCTTGTCCCACGGGTGCGATCGCTAAACCTTTTGTCGTTGATGCCAATCGTTGTATTGCTTATCACACCATAGAGAATCGGACTTCACAATTGCCAGAATCCATAACACCCCATTTAAATGGCTGGGTTGCTGGTTGCGATATCTGTCAGGACGTCTGCCCTTGGAATCAACGTTTCGCTCGCACAACTGATGTGGAGGAATTTCAGCCTTATCCTTGGAATGTGGCTCCCACACTCACAGAACTCGCAAACCTATCGGACGATGAGTGGAATCGGCGCTTCCCGGCGTCGGCGCTACGGCGGATTAAGCCAGAGATGCTGCGACGGAATGCCCAGGCTAATCTTGAGGCATCTAGTGCTGCTGCTGAGCAATAACTTATCAGTCACTTTTCAGGATGAAGGATGAGGGCTGTTCTGGACTAACTGATTATTGTCAACACTCCGAGCTTAATAATGAGTGTAAAAGTAATTATTTTTGATTTTGATGGCACCCTTGCTGATACCCTTGACGCTGTTGTTAGTATTACTAACCGCTTAGCTGGAGAATACGGATATAAACCAACTACTCCAGAAGAACTCGCTCAAATTAGGAGACTGAGTTCTAGAGAGATTATTAAGCAATCAGGAATTTCTATTTTTAGAATGCCTTTTCTTCTTAAGAGAGTTAGAGATTACTTACGTAATGATATTCAACAATTAAATCCAATAGAAGGAATTAAAGAAGCGCTTACTCAGTTAAAAAAACAAGGAAACAGTCTGGGTATATTAACTTCTAACTCAGAAGAAAACGTTAGAGTTTTTCTAGAGAAACACGGAATGCAAGATTTATTTAGTTTTATTTATTCAGAACCCACACTTTTTAGTAAGCATAAAATACTTAAGAAATTTATGAGGAGGAATAGTTTAACTCCAGAAGAAGTCATTTATGTAGGAGATGAAACTAGAGATATTGAGGCATCCAAAAGAATTCCTATTAAAGTTATTGCTGTCAGCTGGGGTTTTAATTCAGGAGAAGCCCTAGCGAAACAAAGCCCAGATTTTCTGATTCAAAAACCCAGTGAATTGATTAAGGTGATGAGAAGCTTACAACAAAATGTCTCCTAGCAACTGCTTGGGAATGGAAAAACCTGATTAATATTACGCATGAACGCCATATATAGTAGGGATGAACGGCCGTTCACCCCTACAAATGGCGGTTCGTAATGAGAAATTTGCGTAAGTCCTGTCCAAGTCAGTAAGAACCGCTATAGTTTAGAGTCAGGGCGAGGAGCGGTTAGAGTCTCCCAAGCGGCTTTGGCAGCATCAGTAAGGCGATCGCCAAAAGTAGCCACTTCCTTTACAATCGCCTCCCAATTTTTCTCGGCATCCATCTGGAGCAGTTTAAAAGAGTCTTCAATCCGATCTGGATCGAATAGTTTATTTTGTTCGATCGCTTCCCGTGCTTGACGCACAGCGGTTAGATAGGTGTCGCGGGTTAAATCGCCCGCACCTTTTGCCTCTGATTGCGCCCGTCTCTTAATAGCTTCAATTAGCGCCATCGTTTCATTTTTGACCTCATCAGATTCATTGGGCATATTTGTATCGACGAGGGCTTTTGTGTCTGCGCTAACTTCAACCAGAGCGCTCTCTTTAGGAACAGTAGGTTCAGTAGTCATATGAATTTCTCCTTGAGTAAATTTTTGTTGTTGGTTGTTGGTTGTTGGTTGTTTGTATTTTTTGAACAAACAACTAACAAGAAATCACTCAGAATGGCGAAGCTGTCTGCTACTAACTGAGGATTAATAAGAGTTGGACTGTGGCAGTTCTTGCTCTAGCTTCAGCAGATTTTGAATCCGTGCCTCTGTAGAAGGGTGAGTGGAGAATAAGTTACCTAAGAATTCCCCAGCAAAAGAATTCATTATTAGCAATGGCTCAAACGCTGGATTACCAGGAATTGGCATCTGACGTGCGCTGCTTTCTAAACGTTGAAGCGCACGCGCTAAAGCTCTAGGATTACCCGTCAGTCGCGCCGAACCTGCGTCAGCCGAAAATTCTCTTGTGCGTGAAATGGCCATCTGAATTACGGTTGCAGCAATGGGAGCCAGAATCATGGTTAACAATAACCCAATGGGGTTTGGGCTGTTATTGTCATCGCGAGAACCACCCCCGAACCACATACTATAGCTGACCATTTGTGCCAGGAAAGAAATTGCACCTGCGATAGTTGCTGCAACGGCTTGTGTGAGAGTGTCGCGGTTGTAAATATGGCTGAGTTCGTGGGCAATTACTGCTTCTAGCTCATCTTCTGGTAGCAAATGCATAATCCCTTCTGTCACCGCAACAGCGGCGTGTTCTGGATCACGACCTGTGGCAAAAGCATTAGCACCAGACGTTGGCACAATGTAAACAGCAGGCATAGGAAGACCAGCGCGGCGAGATAGACGTTCTACCATCCGATAGAGACTGGGAGCCTCGGCAGGGCTGACTGGCTGGGCACTGTAAGCGGCTAAGGCAATCTTGTCTGAAAAATACCAAGATCCCAAGTTGGTCACAGCGGCCAGAGCAATCCCGATAAATACACCTGCCCAGCCACCAATAATCCAGTAGCTAATCGTAATCAGTAAAGCACTTAACAGACCTAACAAGGCTACAGTTTTAATTTGGTTCATCGCCTGCCCTCGTTTTAAAACATTGACTTGGAATTGTCCTATCCCGGCAACCACCTTGCAAGGGAATCTTTATCCTCAGTCTATCGACTTGCTTTAGATTTCCTTGGAGGGAAGATACCAAGCTACAGGTACGGTTAACCAACCCATAGTTGAACATTCAATGTTTGTCTAAATTTAACTCCGTGCTTTATGGTCAGTCTAAATGATTTGTAAAACACCTCTCCCTTGTCCTTCTTGTCTCTCTTGTCTTTCCTTTTTCTAGATAGGCATCATGGCCTATTCGCCGCCACAGAAAATGATGCATAGTCTTTCTTCCCCTACTCCCGACTCCCCACTCCCGACTCCCTATTTTCATAGGAGTTTATAATTGATGTTATAAGCTATTGACAATAATCAATATATATGCAGCATACGGTGAACTCCCACGTACCCCTGGATCGGTTTTTAGTTTGTGGACTGGGCAGTTTAGGTCAGCATTGTGTCGCTGCTCTCAAGAGGTTTGAAGTCAGCGTGATTGCTATTGATAAAATACCGCCTCAAGATTGGGAATTCTCTAACTTTCCGGATTTTTTGGATGACTTGCTGATAGGCGACTGCCGTCATACTAGTGTTTTGGAGCAAGCTAAAATTCAACAGTGTCGGGCTGCTATTTTGGTTGCCAGTAGTGAGCAGGTAAATGCAGAGACAGCGTTAGCGATCAGGAAACTCAATCCTCACACTCGTCTGGTTGTCCGTTCAGCTCAAGAAAATTTCAATGAATTGTTGGGTGAGCATTTAGGAAATTTTGTTGCCTTTGAGGCTACTCAGCTGCCTGCGGCTACTTTTGCTCTTGCGGCTCTAGGCACGGAAACAAGGGGGTTTTTCAACTTAGAAGGACAGTGGCTGCGAGTGGTAAAGCGTCAGTTGCAATCGAGCGATCGCTGGTGCGATCGTTTTCTTTTGCACGAACTAAATACCAAAAACCGCCGGATTCTCCATCATACGCCTTATGGCGCTCCTAGCTCCCAATCCTTCCCTGACTGGGAGCCAGATACACGGCTTCAGGCAGGAGATACGATTGTTTATATTGAAACCACAGAGCCATCCGCAAGTAATTCTGGGCGATCAAAAAAGAATACCAAGCAGAATCTTAGGCACCTATTGGCAGAAATTAAACGCCTCAACTGGGTAACCATCAAGCAGCAAGTTACTGAATTTTGGCGAAAAGGTGACGAAAATCGGCTCAAGCAAGTGGCGATTGTCTGTGGATTCATTGTGGGCTTTTTGTTGCTATTGGGAACTGTTCTGTATCAGTTGAACTATCCCAAAATTAGCTTGGCAGATTCCTTTTTAACTTCAGCAATGCTGCTTTTAGGAGGATTCGGCGATCTATTTGGTGGGTTTAACTTTACGCTTCCTGTCCCACTTTGGTTGCGGTTGATTAGCTTGATCATGGCGATCGCAGGAACAGCTTTTGTCGGGATACTCTATGGTTTTCTAACCGAAAGAATCTTAGCGGCTAGATTTCAGTTAAACAAACGGCGTCCACCTGTTCCTCAACAAGATCATGTGGTAGTGGTTGGCCTAGGTCGAGTCGGTCAACGAGTTGCAGCTTTGTTGCAAGAATTTAAGCAGTCTATCGTTGGTCTTACTCTCAATACAGATTTTGACATGAGTATTCTGCCAGAGATGCCACTGATTGTTGGGAACTTGAAAGAGTCTCTGTTCAAGGCGAATCTCTCGACTGCAAAAAGTGTCGTTGTGGTCACCGATGAAGAAATGCTGAATCTGGAAATTAGCTTGATGGCGTGTAAGGCAAATCCTAACACTAACTTGGTTATCCGTACCTTTGGACAAGGATTAAGCGACCATTTGGCTGAGTTATTGCCCAAGGCTCAGGTACTGGGTGCTTATTCCGTGGCGGCTGAAGCGTTTGCGGGAGCAGCATTTGGGGAAGAAATCATCAACCTGTTCCGCCTCAATAAGAAAACTATTTTGGTGACGGAATATCAGATTGAAGTCGGCGATACCCTTAATGGGTTGTTGCTATCGGAAGTGACTTATGGGTATGGAGTGGTGCCACTTCTCTACCAAAAAGAACGAGAGGCGGCTAAGTTGATGCCGTCTGAGGATATTCGTCTAGCTGTGGGCGATCGCATGGTAGTTTTAGCAACAAGTAATGGTCTGCGGCGCATTGAGCAGGGTATTGGTAGCATCTCGCCGAAAAGTTGGCGGGTACAGGTAGAGAAAGCTTTAACAGACGAGGCCGTGTTTGAAGGGGCAAATGCGATCGCACGGATTTCTGGATGTAATCTCAACCTAGCCAGAGATTTGATGAAAAACTTACCTGGAATATTGCGATCGCCTCTATACAAACACCAAGCTCAGCGCCTTGTCAGAGAACTCAGCAAAACTCAGGTTGTCGCTCACCTAGTTCCAATTGCTCCTCAACAAGGTATTAGCACCTCTAGCCCAATAGTATGACTATAGTTTGAACAGAAAGAATCTGGCTCAGTTAAGAAAATTACAGTAGGATTTATGAGTACGACTATAAAGTCATACTCATGCTCAAAGTCACAATTACTTTAGAAGATGACATCCTCCATTTTGTAGATCAGCAGGCACAAGGTAACCGAAGTGGCTATATCAATACACTGCTTGCAGAACACCGCCGCCGGATTCTGGAAGCAGAAATGATTGCAGCTCTCAAGCAGGATGCTGAAGATCCAGAGTATCAAGCTGAAATTGCAGCGTGGGATAGTGTTGTTGGGGATGGCATGAATGCCGGGGAGTAATTTAACTTATCAGCGAGGAGAAATTCGCTGGGTGAGGCTCGATCCTACTATAGGGGCTGAAGCACAGAAAACTCGTGCTTGCTTGATTGTTCAAAATGACATTATGAACCAGTACGGTCTTTTGACAATTGTGATGCCGTTTCGACCAGGAAGTAAGCAAGCGCCCTACGTTGTCAATGTTCAAGCCACCCCAACTAATGGATTAGATCAAGACCGTTACATTGATATTGGGCAAATTCGTGCTGTTGACCATCGTCGGATCTTGAATTTGGTAGGTGTACTGGAGGAGCAATACTGGGAATCTATTCACACAGCTGTAAATGTGGTTCTGGGGTTTGGGATCTAAAGGTGTTAAAGAATTAGTGGAAAAACTGAGACAGGAGCGATCGCACTTTTCTAATCATCTCAGGTAGAGGGCGATTCACTCACCTAAAATGGAGTCCTGAGCAAATTCTCGCACTGGAGGGAAGGGATTGATGCAGCAAGCGATGAGGATTGAACAAGCGGTTTTGGAGAAGTTGCGATCGCTACCTCTAGAAAAACAGCAGGAGGTACTGGATTTTGTCGAGTTCTTACAACAAAAAAGTATGAGGAAGCGTTCCCGTCGCAGCCTGAAGGGACTTTGGGCTGATTTGAATGTTGATGTTACTTCCTCCGATATCGCCCAAGTCCGAAGCGAAATGTGGGGCAACTTTCCAAGGGAGTCTCTGTAGATGGGTGCGGTGGTGGCAGACACTCACGCTATCATTTGGTATCTGCTGAATTCAACTAACCTATCTACCAATGCAATGGCGGCGCTTGATAAAGCAGCCACAGATGGCGCTCCAGTTTATATTGCTTCAATCACACTGGTAGAAGTTGTCTATCTGGTGGAAAAGGGCAGATTGCCTGATGTCGCCCTTGAACAGCTAAATAGTGCGTTGACTGACTCTGATTCGGGGTTGATGGTTGTGCCGTTGGATTTGGCTGTGGTGCAGGCAATGATGGAAATTCCGCGTGATGTTGTTCCAGATATGCCTGACCGAATTATTGCAGCAACCGCACGTTATTTAAGTCTGCCACTGGTAACTCGTGACTCAAAGATTCAAGCAGCAGATATTGAGACAATTTGGTAAAGATTGCGATCGCCTATAATGCGATCGCTTCTAGCTGTGTAGGTCAGGTAGAAACTTCAGTATAAGTTGATACTACTTATCAGTTAATATGCACGGCGGCGCGATCGCACTTTTCTAGTCATCTCAGGTAAGCTACAAGCGCCTTTCGTTTCTGATAGTCAGCTACTAATTCTGGTGTGCGTCGATGTGATTTCTCAGGGGTTGGTGGGAATCCTGAAAGAGGAGAGCGATCGATTGTCTGCCTGCCTCACTTAGAAGCCAACCCTAGTGCTGGCTTTGAAATGACTTACGCAGAGGAACCTTCAACCCTCCTCTAATTTATCCCCAATCCAATTCCTATGGAACCTATAACTATCTCTGTTGCTGTTGCTATAAGTTTAGCCTTAGGCAGCATAGGTACAACAGCAGCCGTTACAACAGCCGTTATTAAATGGGACGACATTCTAATCGCACTAA